>DYGT01000002.1:19268-124180 GCA_020724555.1 Candidatus Microgenomatus sp. | reverse complement strand
GCTCATAAAGTGACAGAAATAAACACTAATTTACATTAACTGATACAAAATAGATCAAACATCATGAACAATACAAAATTTACTCTCTATGCTAAAAGAATACTGATAGCTATTATTGTATATTTTATAGTGGGACTAATTTTAGGTTTTGTAGGCTTGCAGTTAAGATGTCAACATCCTATGTATTCATGTTGGAGTTTGAGTCAATATCTGACTGATCCTTGGTTGTTTTCAAATACTTTACTGTGGCCTTTTACTTTTATTGATGGGCTTGATAAAGCGAATATTATATTTTGAGAAAGCTTGAAATATTTAGATGTTCTTTAAGAGCCTGTAATTGCAGAACCAGATCTGGTTTGATATAGTCATCCAGGCTAAATAGGTTCGAGCAGTGTATCGTTACCCGCTCACAGATTACGCTTTAAATTTTGGTTGGTTTTGTATTTTACTAATTGTAGCTATTTTAATCACTTCAATATTTTGGTTGATGTTGGAATTGGGAGCTTGTTTTTGATGATAGATAAGGCTATTTAGGGCAAAAAACCCGCCAATTAAAATTGCAACTGTTATTGCTAATACTATCAGAAATTTTTTCATCATAAGTCCTCATGATAGTTTATCATCCATAAAAATCACCCTCCAACCACTACTTTAAAACCGCCATAAGCCAAACATTTCTTATCAAACGGCATGCGAATATTTTGTTTGTATTTATTATGCGTTCAAAGTGATTAAGCGCCTTGTCCTGCTTATGCCTTTTCCAGCTTTTCAAGATCGATTTTTTTCATCTGAAGAAAAGCCCAGGTAACCCTATCCACCTTTTTTTGGTCTTTGTTTTCCATAAGCTTTTGCATACCCCAAGGAATTATTTGCCAGGAGATGCCGTATTTGTCTTGAAGCCAACCATAGTGTTTGCTGAATGGATATTCGCCAAGCTCCATAAGCGCTTTACCGCCGTCTATGAGTTTGTCCCAAAGCCTATCCAAATTTTTTCGGGTGTTGTCTTACCTACTGGCGTCAAAATTAACAAAAAAAGAAACAGAAGGATTAGTGGTTTTATTTAATATTTTAGATGGTCGCCCAAAGGCAGAGACATAAAATTCGGCGGCTTCGTTAGCTTCTTTATCAAACCACAAATGGGGAACTATTTTTTGTTTTTGTGTCATAAACAAAAATATAAAAGCGTTTTTTAAATTAACCTGGAGTTGTATATTTTGTCAATAAGCAAATATTCGTAAATCAAGATATATTATTTTTTAATTTTACCAGTTGGTTTAGCTGGACTAAATAAGCATCCCCATCTTTTTTTGCCCCAACAGCATGGTTGGATTGTACTAATTGATTAAGTTCAGCGATTTTGGCATTTAAAATTTCTATCGCGGATTCTGTATTACTATTTGATAAAGCTTCTTGTGCCTCCTCAACCCTTTTTTGATATACAGCTGAGTTGATCATTAAACTTCTTAACCCAGGCTGATGAGTTCTTGCCGTGTCATTCAGCTCAACCATTTTTATGTTTGCGTTAATATTGTTAGCGTCGCGAATTGCCTGTTCTTTGGCAAATTCAAGCTCATCAGCTATAAATTCTTCTAAAGTTTGCGGCCCCTGGAAATGCGTGTCTGCCTCTTCTTCACTCATAAACAATATTGTACTAAATTTTGGTTAATTTTCCCTCTTGCAAACATTTGTTTTGATCTACTAAACTTTTTTTCATGGCAAGGCCAACACCAGACGAAATAAAAAAACAACTAGAAGAGCAAGAGCAAGATGTTTATGGTGAAGAAGCCACCGGTGGCTCAGCAGGAGGCTCTAACCCTGTAGATATTGATGATGTCATGGAAAACGCTGTGGGAGATGATTTTGATACTGATTATGAGCCGGAAGAGGTAAATTTGGCAGGTGAAGTTGAGGGTGACGAGCGGGTTTTAGCTGGGCTAGGCGACGATGATGACGACGACACCCTTGGCCCCAACCCTTACGACGAAGAAGAATAAACTCTTACGCGATTTTTACATAAGTTTGTTAATATAAATTTATGGCACGCCAAAAGCCCAGCGAAGTTATAAAAGAACTGCAAAAAGATGAAGGCCGCTTTTATGGCGACGAGGAAATAGGAGGAACCAATACCGATCCGGAAAAAGATGATGATGTAGCTAATATGATGACAGATGTTGTTGGTGAAGATTTTGATGAAAACGGTGAGGTAGATATTGCAGATGAAATAGAGGAAGATGAGGAGGATCTAAGAGAAAAGCCGAAAAAGTGAATGCCGCTTTCGACGACTCCATGGAAGATTTGGAGGACGGCGACGACCCCATAGGCAGAGAAGAGTAAAAGTAAGAAGAATGAATTCGCTTCAAAAATGTGATATTAAAAGGTATAATAAGTTTACTCGGTGGATGTAGCTCAGTTGGTTAGAGCGCCGCTCTGTGGAAGCGGAGGTCGGGGGTTCGAGTCTCCTCATCCACCCTCACTTCGTTCGGCTGTATGGTGAGATCTCGAGGTGTGCAAAAAGTTGGCCAGAGCCCTACGCCTTTCAAAAAGACTCAGTTTTTATATGTTTCTACAAACTTAGACAGTTAGAACTGAAAGCGTATTTGTGGAACCTGGGGTTTGCCAGTTAATTCCATGCACTAAAATTATATTTTCACCTTCTTTTAATTCTCCCATTTCTGTTAGTTGGCGGATGGCATATTCAGGGTGCCGGATGGTGCCTTTGGGAAATTTTATTTTGACGGCCTTTACTGCATAAGAAACAGTTAGCCGCTCAATAGTTTTTTTGTTTTCGGTGACGGCGATTATAGGAATATTGGGCCTTAAGCTTGATAGAGCGCGG
Source organism: Candidatus Microgenomatus sp. (assembly GCA_020724555.1). Lineage (GTDB taxonomy): Bacteria > Patescibacteriota > Microgenomatia > UBA8517 > UBA8517 > DYGT01. The sequence continues at coordinate 121,344 of DYGT01000002.1, read as the reverse complement.
GCGGTTGCACCGGTTTGAGTAAAAACAACGAATTTATCCGTCGGGATTTTTTCTTCTTTGGCAACGGTTAGCGCTAGTTTGGCGAACAAATTAGTGCGATCGTTGATATTTTTATCAATAGGCAATTTTTCTAGCTTTGTTTCATTAAATTCTGCAATTTTTTTCATCACTTTGACGACACGTACGGGGTATTTCCCCGTTGCCGTTTCACCTGAAAGCATGATCGCATCTGTTCCCCCAATTATTGCGTTAGCTATGTCTGTGGCCTCGGCGCGCGTGGGATAGGGGTTGTGAATCATGGATTCAAGCATTTGGGTGGCCGTGATAACGGGTTTATTTTTTTGGCGGCAGAGTTTGATAATGGTCGTCTGCCAATAGGCAAGCTCTTCAATCGGCACTTCTACCCCCAAGTCTCCCCTGGCAACCATGACAACGTCCGCCGCTTCGATAAGAGATTCAATGTTTTGTAAGGCAATATCATTTTCAATTTTTACCACCACATCGGCGTCTATTTTTTGTTTAGCCATTTCTTTTTTGAGAATTAAAATATCCTCAACATCCCGTACAAAAGATAGTGCTACAAAATCTACTTTATTTTTTTGCGCCATTTTAAGATAACCAAGATCATTTTGCGTAAGCGCAGGGAGGTTAAGGCGTTTTTTGGGGATATTTACCCCTTTTTTATGCCGAATTATGGCCGGATCAACCGCGCGGACGGTAAGATAATCTCTTCCTAAGGAAATAACTTCCAGTTCAACGTAGGCATCGTCAACAAGGATCCGGTCCCCTTGGGTTAAGAGGGTAAAAGCTTCTTTAAAGGGAAGCGCAAGCTTTGCATTTTTGTTTTTAAAATCCCGGTAAATATTTATTTCTTGGTTTTGTGTTAAAAGAACATCTTGTTCGTTTTTTGTTTCCAGCCTCATTTCGGGTCCTTGCAGGTCAAGCATGATGCCGATTGGTTTTTCCAATTCATTTGCCACTCTTTGCACGCGGGCAATCATCTCTTCGTGCCAGGTCTGATCGTTGTGCTTTGTATTAAAACGGAAGATATTTACTCCTTCTGAAATAAGCTCTTGTATAATTTCAACAGACTCGGAAGCCGGGCCTAGTGTGGCTATAATTTTTGTTGCCTTCATAACTCATCTTAACATTGTATGCCGCTTATTTTCTAAAGACGCTGCGACTGACGAGGCGTGCGGTGTAGACGATTTGTTTCACTTCCCCATCTTCTTCTATTTCACTTTTCCCTGATAGGCGTTGGTATTCCCGCAAATAATAAGATAAGCCGTCTTTGTAGTCCGCGATTTGATCTTTTAAATCCTTTACTTTTTGTGGTAAATCCCCTGCTTCAGCTTTAGTGAGAAGTTCGCGTTTTATCGCTGATTTCTTTTTTGTCGCTTCTTTTGCCTCGTTTTTTGCTTGTCTGTAATTATCATTGTTTTCCAAATATGAAGTTAGCATTTCATTTTGCAGTTTAAGTTCCTGTTTAAGCTCGGCTAATTTTTTACTGCGCTCAAATATTGCTTTTTCGGCTAAAAACAATTCATCAACGGCAGTTTGTGGTTGGTCGTTATCTTCATCCATGGCAGAATTACACTTTATCTAAATTGCCTTAAACTTGCAAGTCTTGATTTTTTTATTTTTAAAAGCTTATAGTTTTATCATGTGAGCGTAAAACAAAGATATAAGTTACAAATAAATCACATTAGTGAACATCACAAAAACCATGGGCGTAAACTTGTAGAAGTTAATATGGCAATTGAGTCAGAACCGCTAACGCCTGTCTTTGCAGGAATTAACTGGGAGTCGGGTATGGTCCATATTTGTATTCGTACTCATACAAAAATCCTTAAGCGCGAGAAGGTTAAGGCCGCAGCCAATGTTTCTTCGGCTATACTTTCCTGGATACATAATTATTCAAAACAAAATAACCAAAAAATTATTGCTTGCGGTTTGGTAAAAAATAAAAAGTTAAAAAAAATTGTACCCCGTCTTTGGCTGGAACTTGATATCTCACCATTTGTGGTTGAAGTTAAATCTTCTAACAAAGAAGTCGAAGCGGCAAAATATGTAGCAAGCCGATTTGGTGCAGATTTTTCATATAAGGCAAAAGTTGATAAACAACAAAAAGTGATAACAACACCACTTGTGACTTTGTCAGAATATGAAGCAATTTCTAATCCGGATGTTTTTAAAAGACTGTTAAAAGAAACCGCATTATTTAGGGGTAAAAAAATTGTGTTTGTGAGCGCTACTCCTCAAGGTGGTGGCGTTGCCCTTATGCGCCATTCAATTATGCGCATTTATAAACTTTTAGGGGTAAAAGCAAGTTGGCATGTTTTGCTTCAAGATCCCCAATTTTTTGATATCACAAAAAAGAAATTGCACAACGTTTTTCAAGGAGTTTCTGAATCTCATATAAAACTTGAAGATAAAGATAAAAAATTTTTTTTAGCATGGACAAAAAAGAACTTTTCTCTGTTACAGAATTTTTTCAAAAAAGCAGACGTAATAGTAATTGATGATCCGCAACCTTCCGGTTTGGTTAATCTGATTAAACGAAAATGGCCGCAAAAACCGGTTATATACCGTTCACATATACACCTCTCTGCAGCTTTGGCAAACAAGAAAAATACACCACAAAATATTGCCTGGAAATTTATTTGGGAAAACGTTAACAAAGCGGATATTTTTGTAAGCCATCCGCTCAAAAGTTTTGTTCCCAAAGAGGTGCCAGACAAAAAGGTGATTTTTATGGGTGCTTCAACGGATAGGTTAGATGGATTAAATAAAGAATTAACTGATGCGCAAAAAAGTTATTACATGAGGCTTTTTAATAAAATGCTTTTAGATAGCGGCCAGGAAACACTTGACCTTACACGTCCGTTTATTATTCAGATTGCGCGTTTTGATCCTTCAAAAGGTATTCTCGATCTTATAGAATCTTACCGGAAGTTTCGTTTAAAACTTGATGCCAAGAATCATGAAAGCCCTCAGCTGGTGATTGTAGGTAACGCTTCTGTAGACGATCCGGATGGTACTCCCACATATGAGTTTGTTTCTGAGATGTTGTCTACAGATTTATATAAACATCTTGCTTGTGACATAAAAATGATGCGTCTGCCACATTTTGACCAATTATTAAACACACTTTTGCGCGAGTCGGTAATAGCTTTACAACTGTCACACAAAGAAGGTTTTGAGGTAAAAGTAAGCGAAGCTTTGATGAAAGGCAAACCAGTTATCGCCACTCGTACCGGCGGTATTCCTTTGCAAATAAAACATAAAAAATCGGGTTTTTTGGTAAACGTTGGTGATACGGAAGGTGTAGCTGACTATTTATTTAAATTATTTTTAAATAAAAAGCTTTACCAAAATATGAGTACCACCGCTATAAAGAGCGTTAACGAGGATGTAGATTCAATCTATCAGTCTTTATATTGGTTATTTATAGCCAATCAGTTACTTAAAAATAATTTTCATGGCAACGCCAAATATATTGGTAAATTAATAAGTTTGTAGCCAGTTAAGTTGCTTTTTTGAGCGCACTTCTGATTTTAGCTTCTGCATTTTCAATCGAGGTGTTTCCGGCGTATGCGATCTCTTCGCTTAGGCGTTCAATTAAATGTTTAAAAGCCGTTTCTTTGCTTTTGGTAAAATTTTTACTTTCGTCTTGTTTTTCCAGCCATAATCTTTTAAGAATTTTTGCTGTTTTGCCTGCCTTATTTATACTAAGCACTTCCTTGGCCTCAGTTATCTCAAGCACGTTAATATCATTGATGTCATTAGCGAATGTTTTTTTGGACAGGTTTTTAAGGATTTTATTCATACGGAGTTTGTTTATCGGTCGGCGGATGTTGGTTTTATTGATACTTTTAGCGGGTATCGAGCACGTCATACCGCCGTCTTTTTTTGATTTAAAATATGGCTTAAAATAAATAATCGTGTCGTTTTCTGTTGTATTATCTATTTTAAATATTCGATATACGCGGCCAAAATCTACAATTTTATCCCCCACCTTGAATTTAGTTGGATTCATATCCTATAAGATATAATAACACATTAATATTAATAAATCTACGAGCAAAAAGGCAAAAATAAGGTAAAATAGGTTATGAAAAATTTCAAAACAATTGAAGGAAAAAATATTCCATATCCTGTATTTTTTCCCGATTCTACGCATGCAGTATTAAAGACATTGGACAGTATGGATATTAAAAGTACTCATACTCCTGGAATATTAGTTAATACATATCATTTATATCGTGAATTAGGAGAAGATTTATTTGATAAGTTTGGCGGCGTCCGACCCTTTATGAATTGGGAAGGTGCTGTAATTTCAGACTCAGGTGGGTTTCAGGTAATGAGTTTGGCAAAAAAAGACGGTTTGGATGGTAGAATTACAGATGAAGGTGTTACCTTTGTTGACCCTAAAACACGCAAGTCTATGCTTTTGACTCCTGAAAAATCGATAGATTTCCAGTTCAAACTAAAAACTGATATGGTAGTTGTCTTGGATGATTTTACTCCTCCCAATGCAACGCATAAAACGGCCCGTGACACGGTTGCACGCACCGTTTTATGGGCAAAAAGAAGCAAAATAGCATATGAAAAAAATTGTGAAAAGTTAAAGTCACAAAAAAAGCCTTATTTATTGGGCGTGGTACAAGGAGGAAACTATATGGATCTCAGGATAGAATGTGCCCAAAGGCTCAAAGACATCGGTTTTGACGGTTTCGGATATGGCGGTTGGCCACTGGATTCGAAGGGTAATTTCCAATATGAAACCGCACAAATTATTGCTAATCACACCCCCAAAAATTATTTGCTTTACGGGCTAGGAATAGGGAAACCGCAGGATATTGTCGCTCTTTGCAAAATGGGATACCAGATTTTTGATTGTGTTCTTCCCACTCGTGATGCCAGGCACAGGCGTCTTTATGTTTTTAATGCTAAATCAATGGACGATATTAATATTAATAAAAAAGATTTTTATAGCTATTTTGTGCCCGACAAAGATATCTATAAAGACGACGGTTCTGCCGTGAGTTCCGCGTGTGACTGTTTACTATGTAAAAATTATTCCCGGGCTTATCTCCGGCACCTATTTAAAATTAACGAAATTACGGCGCTCAGGTTAAGTACCATTCATAACCTTCGGTTTTACTCGCTTTTAATGGAAAAAATCAGACAACAAGAGGTATAATACTGGTATGAGTGAAAACGGAGGTGATATTATTATTAAACCTCGGCGGGAATTATTAAATATTTTAGACCAGGTTGAAAATCCAAATGGAAATAGAAGTCAAGAAGAACCTAAAGATTCTGGGTCATTTAAAGACTTCGATTATCAAGCAGCACTTCGTAATGCAAGGCAACACCGTAGTGATAGAGATCCATGGAAATCTGATTTGAAAGAAATTCCAAGAATACCCGATGGACAAAGGGTTACTGACTGGAAAAAAAGATAATACTTAATAATCTTCATTTTGTGTTATAAATAATTAATGCCTAATTTTAAAAACAATTCTTCGGTTGCTTATTTTTGCGCTGAATTCGGAATAGATACAAACTTACCTACTTACGCCGGAGGACTTGGAGTTTTAGCCGGCGATATTCTTTTAGAAGCCGCCGAGCAGGATTTCCCCATGATTGGTGTAGGGCTTTTGTACGAAGGGAAATATTTTATTCAAAAAATAGACGGTGAAGGTTGGCAAAGCCAGGAAGCTTCTTACTTTCGAAGCGACAACACAAGGGCTGTAAGGCCTGTTGAGGTCAGGGGTGAACCCTTGGTCTTTAGTTGTAATTTTGCCGGCGAGGAGGTTTTTCTCGGAGCGTATCAGCAGCGCATTGGAGAGCGTGTAACACTATATTTTTTAACTACGGATTTGGAACAAAACAGCGATGCCTGGCGCGAAGTTTTAGCAGCGGAATATGGGGGCGGCGACGAAGGGCAATTGAAACAACAGCTGGTTCTTGGCATCGGAGGAGTTAAATTATTAGATATACTGGGAATAAAGCCTAGGGTTTACCACTTTAACGAAGGCCGGCCAATATTTGTTTTTTGGGAATTGCTGCGAAAATACATATTAAAGGATAATCTGCCTTATGAAGATGCTGTCACCAAAATTAAACAAAGTATTGTTTATACAAACCACACTCTAGTACCGGCTGGCAACCTGACTTATGACAGAAACTTGGTTCAACCGTATGCAGACCACTTTGCTTCAACTTTTGCTTTTGATGCCAATAATTTAATGGCTCCCGGGATCGATGCTGATAATCGTTTTAATATTACCTTGTTTGCTTTAAATGTTAGCCGAAAAGCCTCGAGTGTCAGCAAACTTCACCATAAATTAGCGCAAAAACAATGGCCTGGCTATGATTGGGTTAATATCACCAACGCGATACACATACCCAGATGGCAGTACCGTGGTTTTAGAAATCGCAACCTTTCAGACGAAGAGCTGTGGGAAATGCACGTTAGTCAAAAAAAAGAGTTGCAAAAAATAACATATGAGCGCACGGGTGTAGGTTATGATCATGAGCAACTGGTTTTATCGTGGGCACGGCGAATTTCTGATTATAAAAACATGGATGCGATTTTTAAAGACGTAAATGAATTAAACAGAATTGCTTCAAAAGAAGGCATGCCAGTTCAGATTTTGATAGCTGGTAAAGCTCATTGGGGTGACGAGGCTGCAAAAAGGATGATCCAAGAAGCCATAGATTATATGAAAAAAGAACTTTATGGTCATGCTATTTTTATTCCAAATTACGATCTCTATTTGGCGATACACATGGTCCGCGGATCTGACGTGTGGCTGAATACACCAACATTGGGAAACGAGGCGTCCGGGACAAGTGGAATGAAAGCCATCGCGAACGGTGTTTTGAACTGTACGGTTGCAGACGGCTGGGCCGCAGAAGTTGATTGGGATGGCCTTGGTTGGGTTTTAGACTCAGAAAGGATAGCAGAAAGTTTGTATGAAACCATAGAAAACAGGATTCAGCCCCTTTTTTATGAACGCGAATATGGGCTTCCCTCAAAATGGATAAATATGATGAGAAAAAGTATAATTTTGGCTGATAAATTTTCTACTGAAAAATTATTGGAAAGCTACGAAGATAAGCTTTATAAACAAATTTAGAGTTCTTCTATTTCTATTTTTTCTACGACTACAGGTTCTATAGGAGAAGACTGCTCGCCTGAGGGTGAAACCTCTACTTGTCCTTCTGCAATTTTGTCAACTACATCCATGCCAGAAACGACACGGCCAAAAATTACATAATTATTGGGTAGCGGATAATCCGCATGCATTATAAAAAATTGGCTGCCGTTAGTGTTTGGGCCTGAATTGGCCATAGCTACCGTTCCGCGAGTGTATTCACCGTCCAGTTTTTCATCTGCAAAACTGTAGCCCGGCCCGCCTGTTCCTGTGCCGCCCGGATCTCCGCCTTGAATCATAAACCCCTTAATAACTCTATGAAAAATTGTATTATCGTAAAAATTGTTTTGCGATAAATAAACAAAATTATTAACAGTTATCGGGACTTCTTTTTCCAAAAGGTCTACGATAATTTTTCCTTTATCGGTAACGATAATTGCACGCCAATCTTTCTGGGTATCGATGGTTAATTCTGGTTTATCTAATTTTTTATTATTTCCGTTCACGGTTGGTTTTGCTAGTTCTCCTTTAACACCAAAAGTTGCAGGTTCTTGTTTTTTGTCTGAAGTATCCCAGAACAAAACTATGCCACCCAAAAGGGAAACGGCAATTAATATTGGCAGCCAAGGATATTTCCTCATTCAAACTTAAAAAAAGGTTACTTACGTATAATAGTATAAGAAAGTGGATGATACAAGAAGATAGCCGGGGCTTCTTCTAATAAAAATCTCTGAAAATCCAAATATATTTTTTTGCGCTCTTCAGTATTTGATTCAAGCCTTCCATCTTCTAGCAATTTGTCTATTCTTGGGTTGCTAAATTTGCTGATGTTGGTCCCATTGGCAATTTGCGTTGAATGCCAGATAGCGTATTGATCTGGGTCTTTGGGTATATCGTAGATAGCCAGAAATGCTTGAAATTCGTTTGGGATCGCCGAGGACACCTGAACCGTTGTATCAATGCCTATGGCTTCCCAGTCTTTTTCTATGGTTTCGGCGATTTCTAAAAGCACGGGTGTTGTTACAAGTTTGATGTTTGTATTTTCAATTATTTCTTTTCCAAGATCGTTTAGGATTTCCAAAGCATGCTCACGGTCATAATCGTATTTTTTTACCTGTGGGTTGAATGCCCATGAATTCGGATTGATTGGGCTTATCGCGCGGTTTTCACTCAACTTTTTTTTGTCTATCGCATATGATAGAGCCTGGCGCATTTCTTTGCTTCCTTTAAAAGGATCTGAGTCGTTATTGAAAAACACAGCCACGTACCGCGTAGGGTTAACTGAACTTTTTATGGTTACATTTTTCCATTTTTCAAATTCTTGCGGGTCCAGTAAATCCTCCAGGATATCAACTTTTCCCAGTTTAAAGGCGAGTTTGGCCAAGTCTTCTGTGGGATAAAAATAATAAATTTTTTTAAGTCCTTTTTTTACTAAAGTGATAGACTCCACATATTCACCGGCCAGAGAAATATTATTTATTTGCCACTCGCCAGTACCGATAAAACCTTTTTTAAACACCGGTTTTGCAACTGCAGAAGGAAAAGGTGAAAAAGGGCTTTGCAATTTAAAGACGATAGTGTATTCGTCCGGTTTCTCTATTTCTACATCCTTAAAACTGTAGTTTATTGTACTTGCATTTACCTCTGTACCATCGTGCCATGTTAGACCATTTTTAATTTTAAAAGTCCAAATAGTCCCCTCTTTGTTGCTTTCCCAATATTCAGATAGCGCACCGACTACTTCTCCGTTTTCGTTTATAGTCGTTAAACCCTGGCCGACGAGGTTAAGCACTTCCTCTGGTAAGTCTTCGGTATGGAAGCGACCCGTTATACCTATGCGTTCGGTTGAGCTTTGAACCATACGTGGTATAAAAAATCGAAGTATGATGAACAGAAAAAACCCGGCTAAGACCCCGAAAAAAAGCAGGAGTTTAAAGCGGGAAATAAATGCAATGGTCAACCTGAACCAATAACGCAGAGTTCGCATTTTAAATAATTAAAGAGGCCATAGAGACGGCCAAAAACATAAAAGCTATAACAAAAGTAAATTTAAATACCACGCTTTCAAGCCCACGCCTGGAAAATGAAGCGCTATTTCCACCCCAGACACGGCCGAAACCCGTGCCTTTTACTTGCAGTAAAACTAAGCCGGACAATAAAACCCCAGAGATTATTTGAAATATAAGTAGAAGTGATTGCATAGGGCTTATTATACACGAGACTTACTTGTTCAGCCAACTTATGATGCCGGTTATGATAGAGATAATGAGAGAAAAAGCCAAATATGCGCCTATTTGAGAGTTGATAGAAATTGGCGGAAGATCTAAGTAGGTCGAGACTAGACCCGGAAAATAAAAACCAGTGACCTTAAATTCATCTAAAGCAAAATCTACTAGATACAAAGTAATGGCATGGCTTAAAAATTTAAATAATCCCAAGGTCGCTAAGTTTAAAGGTAATAGTAGGATGTTAATGATTGGCCGGATTAATTTAGTGGCCAAGACCAAGGCAATGGCGGTAATGATGAACCCTTCAAGTTGTCTTTGAAAAACCAGACCTGTGGCTATTTCATTGACAAAATATAAAGCCAAGATTTCTATGGCGAATATTCGTAGAAATTTTCTCATAACCTAGTATGGAATTGAAGTTCACAAAATGTCAACTTTAGCTTTCTCTGATTGCCTTTTCAACTAGTTTGTGGTGGTAGCGCCTGGCAAAGCGGTGGGATTCGTCGCGGATCCTTTTTAACAAATTTAGTGCCGGGCCATTGCTGACATTTATTGTCTCAAACTTATCATTACTTTTAACAATAATCTGTTCAAATCTTTTTGCCAGGCCAATAATTGGGGGATTATCCCCTACAGCCTTTATGGCCTCTGATACTTGCCCTTTACCGCCATCGACAATAATCAAATCTGGCTTTTCCCACCCCTTTTTAGGGTCGTCACCAAAGTGAGCCACTCTTCTTTTTAAAACCAAGGCTATTGCTTGTGGATCATTATTTAATTTGCCACGGCTTACCCTAAAGTGCCGGTAAAACCTTTTGTCTGCTTCCCCATTTATGAAAGTTATCATTGAAGCTGTGGGATAGGTCCCCGCCAGGTGCGCAACATCAAAGCATTCAATCCTTTTAAGGGAGTCGATCGTAAGATAAGAAGATAGACAGTTTTTGAGGGATTTTAATTCACGGCGTCTAATGTCGTCAAGCAAATTTGGATCTTTTAAATATACTTCTGTTGAAGTTGTTGGCGTATTTATGTAATCAAGTGCTTTAATTTGTTTTAGGATTTTGGCGGCTTCTTCAAAATTTTGTTCACTCGCTTGTTTTTTCATTTCCGTTTCCAGTTCGCGGCGGACGGTTTTGAGCTTACCGGTTAAAGTTTTCCTCACCCTATTTATATTTTTGTCATACTTTTGTTTGAGCATTTTTTTAATTTTTGGATTTTGTGCATTTTGAATTTCGCTTGGACAAGGACTACATAGTCCGATTTGACTATAAATACACACCTTTTTTTGTGGCTTGTGGGTGGCAAAGGGGAAAATTTTCCTGATAGTTTTTAAAATGCGCTTTGTGCTGCTGCCGTCAGTAAATGGACCGAATTCCCATTTAAGCTCAGCTTTTCTTAGTTCACTTTGCCTAAGCGTTATTACCCGTGGATAAAGCTCTTTGGTTATGCCTATATATAGCGGAGTTTTATCGTCTTTAAGTTGGATGTTGTATATAGGCATGTAGTAGCGGACAAGTTTGGCTTCTAAAAGAACGGCTTCAAATTCACTGTTCACTTTAACCCAAGATAAATATTTTGCTTCAGATATCATTTTTTTTGTTTTTTCACCCAATGTTTTGGCAAAATATGAGTTAAGCCTGCTTTTTAAATTTTTGCTCATGCCCACATAGATTGGTATCTTATTTAAGTCCCGAAAAATATAAATACCGGGAGTTTGCGGCGCTTTTTTTATTAATTCGCGGTTTATGGTTTTAGTTATCATTTCTTTTTATATTTCCAGAATAAAAATGCGGTTAGCGCGAATATTGCGATAAATACCACGGTAATTGTTCCGAGAACCACGTTTGATGGATTCATACCGATACCTGCTTCTTTGTTTGCAAAAAATACCTTTACTTCTTTGGGTGCACGACTACCCAAAAAACCGACGGGTATTTTGACGATTATTTGCTTTTTCATATATGGCGGAAAAACATCAAATTTTTGGTATTCAGACCGATTGCCGTCTATTTCCAGATATAGGCTTTGGTTGTATAAAGCGATTGGTCCGGGGTTGTAAAGATTTACTTTATAGCTCACACTATTTAGTCCTAACCTGCCAACTTTTTCTAGAAACATTTGGGTTTGTGGAGTTTTGTTTTCCGGTAGACGCGAAAAAGAAACATACACATCTTTTTGTGGATGCGAGCCGAGTTTATATGAGCCTGGAGGATACGGAACCTCAGAGTCTATCCCATGCGTAACGAAGGTAAAGTGATTAAGATCTAGCTTATCAAAATAGTTAAGCCCGCTTGTGTTTCCCCATGTAGGATCAACCGGTACCCAAACTTCTTTTTGTTCGTCCCAATATTCCGGCCAGGCATGTAAGACATCCGCCACTAAAGATAACGGCTGCAGCTTTGGGTTTTCCGTGTAAGCGTAACCGTTTACTTCGCGTGCCGGGATACCGGCAGCGCGGGCTATCGCAATAAACAGATCTGTGAATTCCATACACATAGCCTGGTTTGGGTTTTGCAGGGCATTCACGGCACCCATCCGTTTAACCTCAGGCCGGACTCTGTCGTAATTATAAGACAAGACCTCAACGACATAATCATAAATATTTTTAGGAGTTTTTAACTCAGCCGCTAAGGCCTTAATACTGGGATTGTCAGATTGCCAATATTTTGTAGGCTCAAGCAAACTAGTAAGATAGTCTTTATTTGGGTTTTTATGTTTTTGTGGGAACGAAAATATTTGTACCGACCCGCTTGCTTTTACTTCTTTGCTTTCACGCTCTTTTAGCGTATATTGTGCTATCCAGTTGCCATCTTTGTCTATTGTAAGATTTTCCGGTTTGGGGTCTAAATTTTCATAAAAGACTTTTTGTCTTGAGGTGTCTGGCGGAATGGCAATTTCCATAACCGTTTCTTTTTGTACAGGATTATCTAAATGGTAAGTTATGCCAAAGGAGTAAACCTGAAATTCACCAAAAGCGGCTGATATTGCCTGTGGTCTATTTCCTTGATTGAATATATAGTTTATTTTGTCTTGTTGATGTTGAATCTCTATGGGTTCAGGTGAGATGTAGGCTAGCTCTCCAAAATCAGTTGGTATTGAAAGCATTTGGGTAACACCATCAAAATGGTCCCCGATCAGGAGCGGTAAGGTAATTTCCCAAACATTTCCGTATTTTTCGGCCAAAGTATCATCGGTAAAATTTATGGAAATCCTGCGGCTAGCGCCTTTTCCCACAGTCGGAGCGTCAAAAACTATTTTGATGGTGTATATGCCGTTTTCGTTAGTTATTTGTGGGGTTAACGGTGTACTTTGATCAAAAATTTCAATGTTTTGAGGGTTCGTTTGAGCTAGGCTTAAACTGTAGCTTTGTGTAGCAATGCCTGAGGTGAGATTTGTCAGTAAAATGTCAAAGCTGATGTTTACCCTGCCGTTTTGGTTAATTTGGTATTTTGTATTTATAGACTGGGTGACTTCCTGGGCAAAAACAGGTTTACTGGCAACTGTCACAAAGAAAAGAAAAAAAGCTATTTTAAAAATTAGCCTTTTGTAAATATTTTGCTGTCGTAGAATTTGTTTTTTTAATATCATCTGGCGTGCCCGTAGCTACAATTTTACCACCATCTTCTCCACCTTCCGGTCCCAAATCTATTATCCAATCGGCATTTTTAATAATATCGAGATTGTGCTCCACGACGATTGCTGTATTGCCTCGGCTAACGAGGATTTTTAGTACTTTAAGGAGTTTCTCTAAATCGGAAAAGTGTAAACCGGTTGTCGGTTCGTCCAATATATAGACCGTGTTTCCTGTGGCACGTCGGCTCAGCTCGGACGCCAGCTTTACCCGTTGGGCTTCGCCGCCGGACAGGGTTGTTGCACTTTGTCCTAGTTCAATATACTCAAGACCTACGCTCTCCAGAGTTTCTAATTTTCTTGTTATTTTTTCGTAAACATGGAAAAATTCTTTGGCTTCAGAAACAGTCATTGTTAATATGTCGGCAATATTTTTTCCTTTGTATGTAATATCCAGAGTTTGGCTGTTGTATCTGGCACCACCGCAAACTTCACAATCAATCCATATATCCGGCATGAATTGCATTTCTATTTTGATTTTTCCCTGTCCTTCGCATTCTTCGCAGCGCCCACCTTTGACGTTAAAGCTGAAACGGCCTTTTTTATAGCCCATGGCTTTGGCTTCACGAGTGAGTGCAAATACATCTCTAATGTCGTCGAAAATTTTTGTATAAGTCGCGGGGTTGCTCCTTGGTGTTTTTCCTATCGGAGACTGATCGATTAAAATAACTTTGTTGACATTTTCATATCCCTCCAGCGCGTCGTGTTCTCCGGCCGGTGTTTTATGGTATTTGTTTATTTTTTTAGCAAGCGCATGATAAAGAGTTTCTACCACAAGCGTAGATTTACCGCTTCCCGAAACTCCGGTGACGGCAACGAGTTTTCCCAGAGGAAATTCTACATTTATATTTTTTAAATTAAATTGTCTGGCTCCGTAAATAACCAGTTTACCTTTGTTTTTATTTTCTTTTTTAATATCACTAAAATTTATTTTCTTCCTCCCCGATAAATATGCGCCTGTCGTGGAATTTTTATCTTTTTTGATGTCGTTAATCGATCCCTGAGCTACAACCATACCACCATTTCCGCCTGCTTTTGGGCCGAAATCAAATATATAATCAGCCGAGCTCATAATGTCGCGGTCGTGTTCGACCACAACAACGGTGTTTTCTAAATCCCTTAATTTTTTTAAAGTATCAATGAGTTTATCGTTATCTCTGGGATGAAGGCCGATCGTAGGCTCATCTAAAACATATAAAACACCGGATAAACCGGAGCCGATTTGGCTCGCAAGCCTAATGCGCTGGGCTTCACCTCCGGATAAAGTATAGGCTGAGCGACTTAAGTTTATGTAATCAAGCCCTACATCCACCAAAAATTGTAATCTGTTTTTTATTTCTTTAATTACTAAATTAGATATTTCCTGTTCGCGCTTATTAAGTAAGTCTTGGTTTAAAGAGTCTATCCAGTCAAGACATTTTCTGATATTCATATTGGTGACATCGTATATGGATTTTCCGTCGATAGTTATACTCAGCGCTTCCGGCTTAAGCCTGGTGCCGCCACAAGCTTCGCAAGCAATCTCAAGCATATATTTTTCAATGCCGCTTTTTATGTAATCCGAATCGGTTTCTTCATACCTTTTCTCCAACTCGCCCGTAATACCTGCAAAATTTTCCCAGATACTAGTCATCCTTCCTTGCCTATTGGTCCCAAAAACATGGTATAGTTTATCGCCCGTACCGTACAGAATAATTTCCTTCTGCTCTTGGGAAAAGGTTTTTAGGGGTGCGTTGGCATCTATGCCGTTTTGTTTTGCAACTTCTAAAATTAACCTGGAAAACCAAGTATCGTGTTCAAAAATGGTTGCGTAGGGAATAATTCCGCCTTCTTTTATAGACAATTCGGGAGCAAATACCAGATCCGGATTGACTTTTAGAACACGGCCAATGCCGCTACAGGTTGGGCATGCACCATGTGGAGAGTTAAAAGAAAAAGTCCTTGGTTCTATTTCTGGCAGTTGAATATTATCTACCGGACAGGCGAATTTTTCGGAGAAAAGGTGATCTGTAAAATTTTTGGGGTTTTCGGGGATATCGTAACCAGGATCTTTAATTAGGGTGGCAATAACAAGGCCGCCCGATAGATTTAAAGCTTGTTCAACCGAATCCGTCAATCTTAATTTTAAGGATTTTTGTCTTATTTCATCTTTTAAATCTTTGCTACTTACCGCTATCCTGTCGATCACGGCTTCAATGGTATGTTTATTTGTTTTAATCAAGACAAAATCTTCGTTGGTGTCTTTGATAACTCCGTCGATGCGCACGCGGCGGTAGCCTTTGGATTTGAGGTTGTCAAAAAGGCTTGTAAACTCGCCTTTTCTGTCTTTTACAACCGGCGCAAGTATAAAAAAACGGGCAATTTTTTCTGCTTTAGCGACATTTCCTATTAACGCTTCAATCTGTTCTACTATCTGTTGGGCGGTTTGTGTGCTGATTTCACGGCCGCAAACAGGGCAATGCGGGTGGCCGATACGGGCAAATAAAAGCCTTAAATAATCATAAATTTCTGTAACGGTTCCGACGGTTGAGCGGGGGTTATGGGATACTGTTTTTTGATCAATTGATATGGCCGGAGACAGGCCTTCAATTAAATCCACATCCGGTTTATTCATAACACCTAAAAATTGTCTGGCATATGTACTTAAAGACTCGACATATCGCCTCTGGCCTTCGGCGTAAATTGTGTCAAAAGCCAGGCTGCTTTTACCACTGCCGGATACTCCGGTAAAGACTACCAGCTTATTTTTAGGAATATCGACATTAATGTTTTTTAAGTTATGCTGGCGGGCGCCACGCACTCGGATATAGCTTTCGGCCATTTTTGAACAACATCCAGTATACCAGAAAAATCAAGCGCTGTCTTTGGGGAATGTTTGGGTTATCTTGTGCCTACTTTTCCAGTAGCCTAATTTATAGTGGGATAAGCGCTTTATATGATTATTTGTTAAAATCAATTTATGGAAGATGGCGAATCTGAATCACGAGCCCCAAACCTTACTTTGATAACAAGAAGAAATTTTATAAAAGCCTTCGCTGCTGCTGCTGGGATTGCTTCTGGTTTTGGGGAACCTAATGGTCAAGAAGCCCTGAGGCAGCCTGGAGATAGTATCTTAATTGTTGATATTCCTCAAGGAAAATGAACACAGATAATGTTGCGACCTTGTTGGGTCAAGGTGGATTAAACAAGGAAGATGTTGATTTTGCGCAAGAATTTCTAAAAACTTATTACCAGCATGGTAAATTAGTTGTTGATGCAGCCAATAAAGTGCGAGCAAGTTTGGAATTAAACGAGATTGGCATGCCTGAGAGAAAAATGGCTGATTTAACAAGTATGATAATAGATTTTGAGATTAAGAAAAATAGCATAGGAAACAGTGTAGCTTCGGCTAGAGTTGACCCAGATAGGTTTGCTAGTGCAGTAAATGGAAGCGGACAAAAACTTGTTGTAGCAGCTTTTCCGTTTGGTATCTCGGAAGTAACAATGCAAGAGTATGCCGCTCAAGAAGAAGCAACTGAAAGACAAATGTATAAAGCCATTGAAGACCCAAACACTCATGAATTTTTGTATTATAGAGCGCAAGATAATTTTGGTCATGAAGTTTTGGCCGGACTTAGAGTTAATAGCGAAGGGGGGCAAGAAGCTTATGCATATACATTGGATGAAAGCGGTGAGCAAATACCACAAGAATTAATTTTAGAGACAAAATATAGAGAGATTATGAGACAACCGGTTGAAATTAAAGACCCTTACATGAGTATAAATGAGCCTTACTCAAGTGAAAAAGCACAAGATAGTTTTACAGATTTTTACAAAGCGGTTTCCGGGAGTCAAGCTTTTGTAATTGCCGCTGGTGGTAATATCAATTCATTTGGTTGAGAGGAACGCACCTGGTTGGAACAGACAGGTGGCTGGCCACGAAACAGTTTGATCGTCGGCAGCTTAACTAAAATTAAAGCGGACGGTAGAGATATTGTTACTTCCGGTACAGATGTCGCCGATATTTATTTAGACCCTGCTGATTTTGACACTGAAGGAAGTTCAGAAGTTAGTGGTGCGTTTGGAGAAATTATGCAGCAGATGGTACTAAAAGGTTTAGCTGAAGATGAGATGTCGGCAAAACAACTGTTAATTGGCACTTATTCATATCGGCAGCCATTCAGTAGCCGAGAAAGCAGTAGAGAATATATTACCGTATTAGATTGGAATAAACTGAAAAACGACTTGCTTACTTCTCCAGCTCCCTGATTTTGTCTCGGATCTGGATGGCAAGCTCGAAATTTAGATCGGTTGCTGCCAGGCGCATTTCACGCTTTAAACGCCCAATCATTTTCTTTTTATCCATAGGAGTGAGGGCGGCAATATCTATTTCTGGTAAGCTGCTATAACTTGTTTTTTGTCTTTTTTCATTAATGGCTAGCGGGTCTATATCCCGCTCTATTAGTTTTTTCCGGATGGGTTTTAGGATGGGAGTGGGTGTAATGCCATATTTTTTATTCATCTTACGCTGGTATTTACGGCGTCTTTCTACCTCATCAAGCGCGCGTTTTATGGAGCCGGTTATGGTATCAGCATACATAATTACTCGCCCTTCAATGTGCCTGGCCGCACGCCCCATGGTTTGTATCAAGGTAACGTCGCTTCGCAAAAAGCCTTCTTTGTCTGCATCCAAGATGGCGACCAAAGAGACTTCAGGCAAATCCAAGCCTTCCCGGAGTAAATTAATGCCGATTAAAGCATCGTACTTTCCGCCTCTAAGGTCGTCCAAAATATCGGTTCTATCCAAAGTATCAATGTCTGAATGTAGATAGTGGACTTTTAAACCCTTTTCACTCATATATTCTGCTAAATCCTCTGCTGTTTTTTTAGTAAGGGTCGTAATCAAACTCTTTTGTCCTTTTTTGGCGCGTTTTTCCACCTCTCCCATTACGTCTGTAACCTGTTTTTTGGTGGGTCGTATTTCTACAATCGGGTCCGGAATGCCGGTTGGCCGCATAAGCTGCTCGACAACATATTTGCCTGCCAGAGATAGTTCCCAATCCCCAGGGGTAGCACTTGTTGCCAAAAACCGAGGTATTCGGCGCATAAATTCAGGAAAAGTCAATGGGCGGTTGTCAAAGGCGGAAGGCAATCGAAAGCCGTAATCAACTAGAGTTTTTTTGCGCGATAAGTCACCCGCATGCATTCCTCGGATTTGGGGAAATGTGATGTGAGATTCATCAATCACAACCAACCAGTCTTTACCGTAAGCTTCCTGAAAATAATCAAGCAAGCTGAAAGGCGCTTCCCCCGGTGCCCGTCCGTCGAAGTAGCGCGAATAGTTTTCTATGCCTTTTACATATCCCACTTCCTGGATCATTTCCAAATCATAAGTTACTTTTTGTTTTAACCTGTGTGCCTCCAGATGTTTTCCTTCGGATTTAAGCTCTGACACCCTTTTTATTAAATCAAGATTGATTTGCTCAAATACGTCTTTATTTTCATTAGGATCGGTCACAAAATGTTTTGCCGGATAAAGAGCAAAATTACCAGCTTCGTTTTTTTGTTTATCAACCTCACCGGTTAAGGGGTTCACGATTTTTATATCAGTAATGGTGTTGCCGTTTAATTCGATTTGGATGGATTCGTCTTGATAGGCCGGAAAAATTTCAATCATGTCCCCGCGCACCCTGAAAATACCTCGATTAAAGCCAAAATCACCTCGCTCGTACTGTAAATCCAAAAGCCTGTCAATTATTTGCTCGCGCGTAACTTTCATCCCCCGGGTAAATTCAAAAATAAATTTACCGTATTGTTTGGGTGAACCAATATTATAGATTGCCGAAACTGACGCGACAACAATTACGTCTTTTCTCGTCAAAATGTTGGTCGTTGCAGCTAGGCGTAGTTTGTCTATTAGGTCGTTTACGTCCGAATCTTTTTCGATGTAAGTATCTGTTTGAGGAATATACGCCTCTGGCTGATAATAATCATAGTAACTGACGAAATAAGAAACGGCATTGTCAGGAAAAAAGTCCCTAAATTCCTGAAAGAGTTGCGCTGCCAGCGTTTTATTGTGGGAAATTATAAGCGCAGGCATATTCAGTTCGTTGATTACATTTGCCACGGTAAAAGTTTTACCGGAGCCGGTTACACCCAAAAGTACTTGATAATCAACGTCGCTTTTGATGTTATTAACAATATCGGATATCGCCCTTTTTTGGTCATATAATGGTGTGTAGTTTGATTTTAAATTAAATTTTGCCATGAATTATCATTATATCACCCAACCCAAATTTTACCCAAATGCCGCTTGCAACCAAATTTGTTTTGGAGTAAAAATAGTTTTGTTATAAAAAGATGTAGTTGACACATTCGGGTTTTATTAGTAAATTCATTTATAAATATGCCACTGGTAATTTACAAACGACAAAAACAGATTTTGGAATATATCCAGCAGTTCATCCAGTCGCACGGTTATGCCCCAACTTTGCGTGAAATTGCGGAGGCTATCGACGTTTCTTCCCTGGCAACGGTACACGAGCATTTGGAAACTCTTCAGAGAAAAGGTTTAATTAAGCGTCGTCCGGGTAAAAACCGCTCCATCGAGCTTGTCGATACCACCATCGACTTTACTTCGGAGCGGCCTATGGAGGTGCCGATTTTGGGTTATATTGCAGCCGGTCAGCCCATTGAGCCGCATACGGACCCAAATGCATCGATGGGCATTGCCCCTTCGTTTGTATCCGGTAAAAAAAGAGTGTATGTTCTCCAGGTAAGAGGCGAATCTATGATCGAAGAACAAATCAGAGACGGGGATTTTGTGGTTGTCGAGGAAACGGAAAGTGCCCGTGACGGTGAAATAGTGGTCGCCCTTTTGGATAACGGTATGGCAACGCTTAAGCGTTTTTTTAAGGAAGCAACGCGTATCCGTTTGGAGCCCGCGAATTCAAGCATGGCACCCATATTTGTTAAAAACGTCCGTATTCAGGGAAAAGTCGTCGGCCTCATCCGCAAATTTAATACTCTCAATTAATCCTGGGTTACACTTTAAAATTAATTTTGCGGCGGTGGTTGTGGTGGGGTTTGTTGCTGGCTTTTGTAAGCCAGCTCTATTTCTATTGAGCTTAGGCGGTTATATTTACTTACCCTCTCTCCTCTTGCAGGGGCTCCAAATTTAACATAATCTGCTCCTACTCCTACAGCAAAATCCGCTATAAAAGTATCATTTGTTTCACCGGAACGGTGGCTGACGATAATTTTCCAATTAGCTTCGCGTGAGTGCTTGATAACATCTATAGTTTCTGAGATTGTGCCTATTTGGTTGGGTTTAATCAAAATTGCATTGCAAGCTTTGGTTTGGATGGCTTTTTCGAGTCTCTTCATGCTTGTAACTATCAGATCGTCTCCTACTATGGTAATTTGCTGTCCCATCTCGGTTGTTAATTGGTTCCAGCCGTCCCACGCGTCTTCGTGCAAAGGGTCCTCAAGAACCGCCATATGGTATAAGTTGTTTAGTTCTTTATAGTAGGCTATCAGACTGGCTTCATTCATAGGGGCGGATTTGTCGCGGATTTTATAAGCACCATCTTCATAAAAAGAATTAGCAGCAACGTCAAGCCCTAAAAATACGTCCCTGCCTATTTGGTAATTAGTCTGTCTGATTGCTTCTACCAATATTTCCAAGGCATCGGCGTTGGTAAAAAGGTTAGGCGCATAGCCTCCTTCATCCCCAACCGAATGAATGGCGCCGCGGCGGGCAAGATTTTGGCCGATCATCATGTAAATCTCAGATCCCAATCGCAATCCATCTGCAAAGTTTTTGCTGGAGGCAGGGATAACGAAAAATTCCTGGAAATCAAGATTCCCCGCCCCATGAAGGCCACCATTTATCATATTAAACAAAGGAGTAGGAGCGTGCATCATAGGCTTCAAGCCTTTTTGTGTAGCGTTTTCATAAATCCATTGATATAAAGTTTTACCTTGAGCGATGGCTGCCGCTTTACACACCGCTCCGGATACGGCAAGGATGGAATTAGCGCCAAGCCGAGATTTGTTATCGGTTCCGTCCATTTGCTTCATTTTGTTGTCAATTTCTTCCTGATGTGTGGGGTCTAGATTAGCCATGATCAAATTAGGTCCTATTATTTGGTTAATATTGTTTACGGCTTTGAGTACGCCTTTGCCCCGATAGCGTGTTTCATCATGGTCACGAAGCTCCAGAGCTTCATGGGTGCCGGTGGATGCTCCTGAGGGAACGGAAAAAACGGATACGACGCCGTTGTCCAGCATAACGGCGGCTTCTACTGTGGGCGTACTTCTTGAGTCAAGAATTTCTCTTGCCCAGACCCGTTTTATGACTGCCATTACTTTATAATCTCCTTTTCTGTTTCTGCAATAATATCCCGGACTCTATAGATAGCGTCCGGGTTTACAGAGATACTTGTTGTACCCCATCTGACCAGGTCTTGTACCAAGTCGTCGTAGCTTGATGGAGCCTGGCCGCAGATTGATGATGTTATTCCATATTTATTACAGGTTCTTATTGTGCGTCTTAGCGCCCATCGGACGACTTTTGAGCGCTCATCAAATGCTTCTGCAACTTCGGAATTGTCGCGGTCCGTACCTAATAAAAGCATTGTCAAATCGTTACTACCGATGGACACACCGTCTATACCCACTTCTATAAAGTCTTTGAGCAAAATGACATTAACGGGCAACTCTACCATCATCCACAGTTTAAAGGTGGTGCTGTCAAAAAGCCCTTCTGCGGCAATCAGTCTTCTAATTTGTGCCAATTCTTGGGGGGAACGGACAAAGGGAATCATCAACCATAAGTTTTTGTATTTTTCCCTGACTTTTTTGATAGCCTGAATTTCTAAATTAAAAACGTCCGGGTCGTTCATATAGCGGTATGCTCCACGGTATCCCATCAGCGGATTGGGCTCTTCCGGCTCCCATTTTTCTCCGCCAGGCAAGGCTCTGTATTCATTGGTCTTAAAGTCCGTAGCCCGGTATACTACCGGCCTTGGGTCGAAATGTTTACAAAATTCAGTTAAGTTTCCTGATAGTTTGTCAATAAATTGATCCTGCTTTTTATTTTTAATTGCCTCTTTGGGGTGAATGCCGATATTAGCAATCATAAATTCTGCCCGCAAAAGCCCAACACCGTCAACATGTTCTTTGGATATTTCTTTTGCCCGCTCAGGCTCAGCCAGGTTGACATACAAATTGGTGGCTGTTTTAATTCTTTTTTTACTTTCCTCTTTTTCAGGGGGCTTATTATTTTCTACTTTTACTTTACCCCCTAAATACACTACTCCTTTTGTCCCGTCCACCGTAACAATTACATTTTCTTTTAATTTTTTGGTGGCTTCTTTGGTTCCGACGATACAGGGGACACCGAGTTCCCTGGAAACAATTGCAGCGTGAGATGTTAAACCGCCTTCGTCGGTTACTATGGCAGATGCCCGTTTCATTGCCGGAACGTAATCCGGGCTTGTCATGGGGGCAACCAAAACGTCCCCGTTTTTCACTTTTCCGATTTCTTTCGGCGATTTGAGAACACGCACAGTGCCGGTACCGATTCCCGGGCTTGCTGCTGCGCCCTTAACAATCGGTGTAGTTGCCGTTATAATTTCACCGTCTTTTAGCTCTCTTGTTTTTTTATCTGTGCTCTCGATCGTAGTCACCGGACGGGCCTGGACAATGTATAATTCTTTTCCTTCTTTTGCCCATTCAATATCCTGCGGGTAGTAGTAGTGCTCCTGCAAACGAGCTGCCAGTTTTGCCAGTTTGACGATTTCTTCATCGCTTATTTTTTGTTTGTCGCGAAGTTTTGGGGGGACTTCTGTCTCAATAGTTTTGCTGCCTTTTTTGATAAGTTGTATGGCTTGGTCGGAGATGACTTTACTTAAGATAGCGTAAGTATCTTTTTGCACGGCGTATGTATCCGGCACCACCGAACCTTGGACTATCATTTCCCCCAAACCCCAAACAGCCTCCACGATTATTCTGTCTTTATCATTTGTTACCGGATCAATAGAAAACATAACTCCGGAAACCTCTGATTGAATCATTTTTTGGACAATGACTGAAATTTTAACTTTGGCATGGTCGATTTTATTTTCTTCACGATAAAAGATGGCGCGGCCGGTAAACAAAGATGCCCAGCAGCCTTTTATGGATTCCAAAAGGTTTGCGTCTCCCTTTACGTTTAAAAATGTAGCTTGCTGGCCTGCAAACGAAGCTCCGGGTAAATCTTCGGCGGTTGCTGATGATCGAACAGCCGTCAAAGAGCGCCGGAATTTCCCTGACAGTTTTTTGTAAGCTTTAATGGTTTCTTTTGCCACTTCATCCGGCACTCTAGATTTCATTATCAGGCGTTCTATTTGTTTGGAAGAGGCTTCGAGCTCGGCGGGGTCGTTGCGGTTAGTGTTTTTTAATATTTCATTAATTCTCTCTTTGAGGTTGTTTTCCTGCAAAAATAAATCATAAGATGCAACCGTTACGGCAAAGCCATTGGGTACAGGAAAACCGGCATTTACCATTTCGCCAAGATTTGCACCCTTTCCGCCAACAAGCGGAATATCGTTTTTATCCAAGTCTTTAAAAAATGCGACCAATGGTTTTTGAGCAGTCATCTTTATCACTATAGCGGTTATTGATTATTATTTGCAAGACTCTTTTTAAAATAATCCACCCAGGGAATTGAACTGGGGTCCTCTTTATATAAATATGCCAAATAAAACTGTACATATGAGGAAAGCGCCAATAGCTCAAGAGACTGTGACAAACGCGTTTGTGACTGCAGATGGTATTCAAGTGTGGCAATTTCCTGTTTTTCAACCACCTCTTTTGTCAAAGGGTAGCGCTTAATTACTTGGGGATGATAAAGGTTAGAGACAAAAAATACAAAAATCATAATTTTTTTTAGGTCCGGCGGGCGTTTCAAACCCTCCATAAGGTGGTGGTTAAGCTCCGGTATGTCAAAGTAAACTGCAAAATTTTTGTCTGTTTCGTTTAGCTGGTTTTTAAAAACATGGATTGAACCAACCAAATGCTCGCTGGCGATAAGAACCGGAAAACGGTTAAAAAGTGCTAAGGCCATTTTTTTGGCAGGATTTTCGTCTTCGAATTTGTCCACAGCAAAATCCGACAAAAAGTTCCGCAAATCCTTAATGCTTTCAGATAGTTGCTCCCAAGAAAGGCTTATAAAGTCGCAGCCCGATAGAATTGCCAAAATTGCCCCAAGGCTATATCCTGTGCCAAGCCTTGGTTGCTTGCTGGGATTTTTATCTGTATTAAATATAAATTTGTCTACAATTTCGCGGTCCGGCATTTCGCTTAATTTGCCGCCGGAAGTTATTATAAAAATTTGTGCGTTTTGAGATACGGCCTGGTGGTAAACGCTTATTATTTCTTCTGTATTTCCGGAATAAGAAGATATTATTACCAAAGTGTCGTTGCCGACAGACTGAGGTAGCTGATAGTGGTTTATAATTTCTAGAGGGCAGCGGGCGTATGATTCAAAAATGCTTTTAACTACCCGTCCGGCAAGCGCGGAGCCACCCATACCACAAATTATTACGCGTCTTGCAAGCTGGCATTTTTGCGGGTTTAGTTGGGATTTTACCAAATTATAGCCATCCTCTATCTGGTCTGCGAGGAGGCGTGTTGAATTTAAAACATCAAGGTGCTCGATTTCGTTTAAACTATTGGGTAGGCGGTTTTCCATATTTATTCAAGAGCGTTTATATTAACGCCTTCCTCCCATTTTATTTGTTTATATTTTAAAAGGATTGCTTTGATGTTTTTTTTCAACGAGTCGTACTGCGACTGTGTTTTTCCTTCGAATTTTATTGTAATATAAGGTCCGTTTTGGCTGGCGCGGATAATAACCATTTCCTCTTCTGTATCCGCACGAAAGCCGTCAATGTCAGTATATTGCGCGTTAGGAAAAAGCATTTGTATATCTTGAGAGATATGCTTATTAACAAGCTCGAATTTAATTTCATCAACAAGACCTAGTTTAATCTCGGGGCTGGATACATATTTTGGTATTTCGGACAATGCTTTTTTAAGGCTTTTTTGTGTCCTGTCTAAATATTGCAGTAAGCGTAAAGTTGAAAATGCTCCATCGTCGTGTCCGTAAAAATTATCCATAAAGAAAAAATGACCGGACAATTCCCCGCCAAACGGTGCCCTTTCTTCTTTGACCCGGGCCTTAATAAAGCTATGCCCAGTTTTTTCTATAATCGGTTTTCCCCCGAGTGAAACAATAACATCAGAGACTGCCTTGGAACAAAGGGTGTTAAATACTATGGGGCTTTGTGGTAGAAAATACAAGATATCTTTGGCAAACAATGCGACTAGGATATCGTTCCAGATAAGGTTTCCTTCGCCATCAACAAATCCCACTCGATCGCCGTCTGAATCGTATGTCAAACCTAAATCGGCATTTTCTAATAATACCCTTTTTGCTAGGCGCTCAAGTACGGTTTTTTCCGTGGGATCCGGTGTTCCCAGGGGGAAGCTTGCGTCCAAGTTTGTGTTTTGTTCAATCACTTCACACCCCACACTCCGCAAGATCTCCGGCAAAAAAATTCCGGTTGTTGCATTACTGGAATCTATAACCACTTTTAAGCCTAAATTTTTGAGTGGAACTCGTTTAAGTAAATCTTCTTTGTAAGCAGGAAATACGTCATCTTCTTGATATGAACCCTTGGCTCCCCATGATTTAAAATCACCGCTTTCAGCTATTTGCCTTAGTTCCTGAATTTCGCTCGTGATAAGCGTATCCGAAAAACCAACCGCCAGTTTTAAACCGTTATATTCTTTTGGGTTATGGGATGCTGTTATGATAGCCCCACCCTTTGTCAGGTAGTAGTATTGGGCAAAATACATAATTTGTGTAAGCGTAAGCCCTATATCCACTACATTAATTCCGGATTCCAAGAGTGCATTCATAAATACTTTTTGATAATTTTCTGAAGTTTCTCTCATATCCCTGCCTACCACTGCGTGTCTGATTTGCCTTCTATATAAAAAAGTAGCATATGCACGGCCCAAAATATCCATTGTCGGTTCGTTAATATCTGTTCCTACAAGCGCCCTGATGTCATATCCTCTAAATATATTGGGGTTGATTGAGGTGTTCATTTCTTATCTTTCATTCTAGATGTTTCAAAAGGATCAGGTCAAGCGAAGTCTCAAGGCCTACCCCGCCTGTTTTTGCCTCAACATCTATGAGTGCCAAGTCGTTAATAAATTTTTTTAAGCTATCTTTGGAAAAATAGCCGGCTTGCGTTTTTATCTTTTTTATTCGCCAGGCTGGATAAGGCAGTTTTCCGCCCGCCTTAACGGCCATCATATCTCGTAGCAAATTTGCAATTAATGCCAATACAAACTCCAATGGCTCGGTCTTTTTAATAGTTTGCAATTTTTTTAGAGCATTTCTTGAGCTACCGGGCTTAATTTCATCTAAAAAAGAAAAAATGAGTTTGGGGAGTTTAAACAGCTCAAAGCTTGTATTTTTTGGCAGTTCATTTATTAATTTTTTGCCTAACTCTTTTTTGTGCCAGATGAGCAAATTAGCCTCAAGCCTGTTTTCGTTTTTTCTGAGCCATTTTAGCTCGGTCGCGGGTATTTTATCCAAATCATCTATTACATACAATTGGTTTTTGTTAAACATAAATGGTGTAGTCAATCGGTCAAGTGCAGAGACGTTCCCCGAATTAAGGTGAACAACTTCCCAGCCGCGGGATTTTACTGTGGCCATTATTTTAAAATAGCGCTCTCTTGAGCCTGTTTCGTGCTCTCCATGGATAACTGTTATTTTCATTTCATTTCATAGGCTTTAATCATGTTTGAAAGTTTATTATAAAAACTGCCTTTTCCCCGTCTGGTATGTGGTAAGACTGCACCGCTAAAATTTTTAGGTATATGAGCCAGTTCGTGTAAAAGTGTACGGTCCTTTTCTGCTTGTGGCAATCTGTCGAATTTTTCGGAAATTACCTCAATAATATAGTGGGGCTCTTTGTTTAAAGCAAGCTGCCAAATTCTGCCCAATCCCCAAATGCGGGCACGGGCATTGGTATTAGCATTAGTTGAGCGGTAACAGCTTATATTTTTTTGGTTAATCCAGGTTAAGTTTGCTGCTTTGATTAAATGGTTAATGCGGGTAGCAATATCGCGAGCCTCCTGCCACCTGATGCTTTTAATCTTTGTAGATTTCCGCCCCTTCCTTGACTGGCTTTTGGGTTTTAATTCCAACAGTTTCACCTTTTTTAGCGATTTCAACTTTTTCATTTTCTATTTGGATAGATTCTATATATTGAGTAAAAAGATCCTCTCCGCCACGAACAAAACGGACTCTATCCCCCACTGCCAAAGAGTTAGTCAAATCCACAATGGCAACTTTGATCTTATCATAATAATGAATAACTTCTCCTATTTTATATTTTTCCATTTTGATTAGTAATGTGGCAGATGGCTACGGCTAAGGCGTCGGCTGCGTTATCAAAGTGTGTTTTTCCTCCCTTCTTCTTTCTCACTTTTGCGCCAAGAAATTTGCGGACCGCTTTTTGGATATCCAATTTATCGGCTCGACCATTTCCGGACACAATTTTTTTTATACTTCCGGGTGCGTATTCATATACAGGTATTCCTGCGATTGCCGCACTATAGAGCATCACGCCTTGTGCTTGGCCAACACGGATGGCTGTTTTTGCGTTTGTGGCAAAAAAAAGCTTTTCGATAGCCAAAACATCGGGTTTATGATCTGATATGATTTTGCTTAATTGGATTTGGATACTGGCAAGGCGCTTCCCTGCACTTGTGTCTTTGCTGGTTTCGATGAGTCCATACTCTATAACCTTTATAGTTTTGTCGCCATTGGTTTCAATTATGCCGTAGCCAGTGGTTGCCGTACCGGGGTCAATTCCTAAAATTACCATTAAGTCATTATACTACTTAAAATAAAGAAGCAAGTTTTGGAGTTTAAAGTATTTCGTAGGGAAGCGGCATTTAACAGAGTTGGCTGGGGATAGGTAGGGTAAGGGTACCCGCGCTGTTTCAATGCCGCTTCCCAAAACGCCCGACAGGATTTGAACCTGTTTCTTTCCGACAGCAATACTATCGGAGTGCTCTAACCCATTGAGCTACGGGCGCGTTAGAGTTTAATTATATGGGATAGTTTATAAAAGTCAAGACTTTTTGGGGGTGGACTTTTTTGGAGCAGATTTTTTTGCTTCTTCACGCCTTCTTGCGCGTGAATAGATGTTTTCAATCTGACGTGTACTTTTGTCGCGAGTATAGTAAAGCTTTGCCCTTCGTACTCCACGTTTTCCTTCGCGTACTACCTGGATTTGTTCAATTACCGGTGAGTTAATGGGATAAATCTGTTCAATACCAATTTTTTGTGAACCAATTTTTCTCACCGTAAAGGTTTTGCCATTACCTTTACCTTTTATACCAATAACCATCCCTTCAAAAACCTGAGTACGGGTTTTTTTACCCTCTTCCGTAATTTGTTGATGGACACGTATCATATCTCCAACGCCAAACTTTGTTTCCTTGTGGATTGCAGTGATTGCCATGTGTGCTATTGTAACCTAAAGCGTGGGTCATTTTCAACCGGAAGAGTTGAAAAGTGTGGATATTTCCCGCGACAGATTTTCGTTCCAGTCAATTTTAAAGGGCAAAATCATGGACTTGCCGCTACTCTCAAAACGCATAGAAACGGCGTGATTGCCCGGATTTTTCAACAATAACTCCTTTAGCATTAATAGTTTTTCTTTATTAATATTTTGGGGAACGCTTATCTGAAGTGTTCCGGTTTTAGCTTCTACACTATTCTCGGTTTCTACCTGATTGATTAAAAGCGCTAGTTCATTTTCGCGGTTTTCGATTTTGCCGGTAAGTAAAAGTGGTCTATAGTCGCTCCAGATATTTTTAGTTTGTGCATAAATTTTTGGGAAGACCACAATATTGGTAGAGCCACTTTCGTCCTCGACTTTGGCAAAAGCCATCTCGGCCCCGGTTTTTCTGGTAGTAATTACCCTGATTTCTTTTACGACACAGGCAATTTTAACTTCACCCGTATCCGTTATTTCTTCCGGATTTAAATCTTTTATGGCGTGAGATCGGTACGGAATCAGCTGTTGAATAACTTCGTGCAGAGGCTTGGCAGATAAGGAAAAGCCCAGCAGCTGCTTTTCAAGGCTTTCCAATTCATCGTCGGGAAATTCGTTGATATCGGAAATTATTTTTTGGATATTATACGAAGAATCTTCTGCTTTTTTTTCATCATTTCCCAGGGAAAACAAATCCTGCTGCCCTTTTAATCCGGTAGGCTTGAGTTTGCTTTTAATTTCGTCTATGGATGAAAGCAGTGCATTTCTGTTGCCAAAAGCAGACAAGGCGCCAACTTTTATTAGGCTTTCTACAACGCGTTTATTTGCTTTGCGTGAGTCCACCCTGCTTAGAAAATCGGCAAGAGAATTAAATGGCCGTTCATGCCTGGCGTCCAAAATGGCCATAACCGCGCTTTCCCCCACGTTTTTAATGGCAGATAAGCCAAAACGGATGGCTTTTTTATCCAGGGATTCTTCGTCTTTTACGATGGTAAAGCCGGTATCGCTTTCGTTTATATCCGGTGGCAGTACTTTTATTCCCATCCTTCGGCATTCGTTTATTGCGGACGATATTTTGTCTGTATCTCCAGACTCGGCTGTTAAAAAGGCAGTCATGTATTCTACCGGGTAATTGGCTTTCATATAAGCCGTCTGATAGGCAACAAAACCATAACTAGCCGAATGAGCTTTATTAAATCCGTATGCGGCAAACGTTTCAATCTGGGAAAATAGCTCTTTTGCAAGACTTTCATCCATACCTCCTTTAATGCAGCCGTTGATAAATTTATCTTTTTGTTTTTGCATTTCTTCTGGAATTTTTTTACCGATTGCTTTCCTGAACTTGTCTGCCTCTCCCCAGTCATATCCGGCCAATTCTAAGGCGCAGTAAATAACATCATCCTGATAAACCAGAATTCCATATGAGCTTTTTAAGAAACGCTCCATTCGGGGATCCATATATTTAACGAGTTTGGGGTTGTGTTTTCTTTTGATATATTCCGGTATAAAGGCCATAGGACCGGGTCGGTAAAGGGCCACCATTTGCATAATATCTTCAATCCTTTCGGGCTTAAGTTCCACCAAGTGTTTTGTCATGCCACCGCTGGATAATTGAAAGACTCCCATGGTTTCGCCCCGAGCAAGCATCTCAAATGTTTTTTTATCATCAAGGGGAATATTGCCGATATCAATTTTTTTACCGGTGGTTTTTTCTGTTAACGCAACCGATTCCCGTAAAATAGAAAGGTTTCTGATTCCCAAGACGTCAAGTTTTACCAATCCAACATCCTCTATAGCATGCATTTCATATTGTGTAATTAGCTTTTTTTCATCCGAGGTGTCAATTTGTAGTGGAGTAAAATCCGTTAGGTCTGTGGGTGAAATCACTACTCCGCCGGCATGCACCGATACATGCCTGGCGTTTCCTTCTATCTTACGTGCCAGGTCGATGATTTTTTTTGCGTCGCCATCGTTGTTGTAAAGTTCGCGCAGCTCATGGCTTTCCTCCAAAGCCCGCTTAATTGTCATGGGAAAGCCTTGAGACCCGAGGGGAATAAGTTTTGAGATTTTATCGCCAACCTCATAGGGGTAACCAAGAACTCGGGCAATATCGCGCACAGAGCCTCGTGCCAGCATCCGCCCAAAAGTACATATTTGTGCGACTTTATCTTTACCGTATTTGTCAATTAAGTATTTGATCATATCCCCTCTTTTGTCGTCTGCGATATCGAGGTCGATATCGGGCGCGCTTGGTCGATAAGGGTTTAAAAACCGTTCGAAGGGAAGATTAAAGCGGATAGGGTCCACGGTGGTGATCCCCAAAGCATAAGAAGCCAATGATCCTGCTACAGACCCACGGATGTTAATGGGGATGCGTCTTTTTCTTGCCCAATAAGCCATGTCTTGGTAGATTAAAAAGTACGCAGAATAGCCTTTGTCGATAATGACACCGAGCTCGTAATCCAACCTTTTTTTAAGTTCTGTTGTAATTTTACCGTAACGCCATTTAAGCCCTTCGTTGGCCTTTTGTTTCAATACTTCATCGGCGCTTTTACCTTCGGGTAAGTCTATTTTTGGAAAAAAATAAGTTCCTAGCGTTATTTCCAAATTACATTTATTGGCAACAGCCAGAGTATTGGCAACCGCATCTGGCACATCGGCGAACATTTCTTTCATTTCCTCGGGGCTTGTTATGTAGTATGACGGGGAATCTACGAACCGGAGCCTGTGGATGTCGCTTACTTCTTTGCCGGTTGCCACGCACACCAAAGCGTCTTGGGCTTGCGCATCTTCTTTTTTGATATAATGCACATCGTTTGTGGCAATTATTGGGATTCCATAGTCTCTGCTTAGTTCGATGATATTTTTATTTATAATCTTTTCGTTGCGGGCCATGGTGGTTAGATCGCGTTTGATTTCTTCGTTTTGTGCATTTTGTGCGTGTTCATCATAAAAATGTCTTTGAATTTCAAGATAATAATCATCGCCAAAAACATCCAAATACCAATCAATTATTTTTTTTGCTTCCCCGTAATCATCATTTAAAATTGCCTGCGCCACTTCTCCCTGGGCACATGCTGAGGACACGATTAGCCCTTTGGAATATTTTTTTAAAATATCGTGGTCTATGCGGGGTTTATAATAATAACCTTCCAAATGGGCGATAGACGTTAATTTCATTAAATTTTTATACCCTTCCAAATTTTTAGCCAGAAGTAGTAAATGATTATTTTTTTGTGTACCCTTTTGTTTAAGCAGTCTGTCCTGCGTGATATATGCCTCCATCCCGATTATTGGCTTAATTTCCTGGTTTTTGGCTTCTTTATAAAATTCTATGGCTCCATACATGACTCCATGATCGGTAATTGCCAGACTATCCATGCTAAGCTCTTTTATGTAGCTAATTAACTTTTTGATTTTACTAAGTCCATCCAAAAGGCTGTATTCAGTATGAGTATGAAGGTGAACAAATTCACTCATATTTCTATTTTAGCAGATAAAAATAAAGCCGGGCCTATTTAAGATTTTAAAAACCTCTTTACGGTCCGGCTAACAGTTAATGTGAGCAGGTTTACTTTCGCAATACACCACCAAAAATAAAATCCCAAAAATCAGTCACAGGCTGCGCTGTCACCCCGACAGCTATTATGATTTTATCTGGATCGCTGATTATCAGTGTTGTTCCGTCGTCAGGAGTAGTGCGAATAAAAATGATAACAGCAAAGAACGTAAATAGTGAGAGCAAATTGTTGGTTAGATTCGGTCTTGCTTCCTGAATCATCGACCACTTAGCCAATCCTGTTAAAAGAAACCAGGTGGTGGTCAGAATGTTTTTTAAAAAAAATTCTGCTTCTTGAGGGGCTCCCACTTCTACCTGCGTCGCAATCCTTTCAGCGGCGAGAGTGATGTAAATGATCACGAACAAAAGGCAGAGTGCGATCCACCCGACTGCCTTGCGCGTTTTAATGTACATCTTAGACTGGCCTCCGTGTCTAGTCTTGATGTATAAAACATAATCATACCATATTATGGGGTAAAAGTCATAATTTTAGAGGCTATTCTTCCAATTTTTTCCTTAAAATTTCCTGAACCAGTTTTACCTCACCCTTGCCTTTAAGCTCTTTTTGGATTTGTCCTATTAAAAAACCGACAACCTGGGTTTTTCCGTTTTTGTAGTCATCTACGGCTTTTGTGTTTTGCTTTAAAACGACGTTAACAGCCCCCTTTACTTCTTTTTGGCTTGCGTAATCGGCTTTCTGAATTTCCAAAAGTTTTTTAATTAAGCCGGCGGGTTCGGGATATTTAAGGTCCATATTTTGGTTTACCATGACACTTGCGATTTCTTTAGCTGAGATATTGTGGTCTTTTGCAATGTTTATAGCCTCATCAAAATATAAAGCGCGGTTTTTATCGCTTACTAAGGTTTCTATATAATGTTCAGATAAATTTAATTTTTTAAAAATTTTTCGTTTTTGGTTGGGTAAATCCGGGAGTTTATTTTTGATTCTTAAAACAACTTTTTCGTTTATGGTGATTGGGGGTATGTCGGGCTCCGGCATATAGCGGTAATCCTGAGCTTCTTCTTTGGTGCGTTGGGAAAATGTTGTATTTTTTACTTCGTCATAACCGCGCGTTTCTTGGACAGGTTTGGAACCGGTTTCAAGAATTTGTTTCTGGCGTACAATTTCTGCTTGAAGAGCTTTGCTTAAAAATCTAAATGAATTTATGTTTTTTAGTTCAATTTTATAATCCGGTAAACCCTGGTCTTCTTCTTTTAGGGATATGTTTGCTTCAAGCCTCATGGAGCCCTTTTCCATATCTGCATCTGAAATACCGAGGTATTTAACAATTAACTGAATTTCTTTTAAAAATTCATCCACATCGCTCGGGTCGGTGAAATCCGGCTCTGTTACCATCTCCATCAAAGGCACACCCGAGCGGTTATAATCTACCAGGCTTACTTTTTTCCCATCAACCGTTTTGTGGATTAACTTTCCGGTATCTTCTTCTAAATGAATTCTTCTTATGTTTATAACCTTGCCATTCTTAAGGGTAAAAGTACCTTTTGTACAAAAGGGTAAGTCGTACTGGCTAATCTGGTAACCTTTAGGCAAATCGGGGTAAAAATAATGTTTTCTGTCAAATTTACTAAAAGAAGAAATTTGCGAATTAAGAGCTAGCCCGAATTTTATCGTGTCCCAAATGGCCTTTTTGTTAGCAGATGGAAGCGCTCCGGGAAGGCCTAAACAAACCGGGCAGACATTGGTGTTTGGTTTTTCGCCAAAATGATAAGCCCGGCAGCGACAAAACATTTTTGTGGCAGTATTAAGCTCGATATGGACTTCAAGTCCGATAACCGGGATCAAGTTTTTCATAGTTTTATATCTACTAGTTGATCATATTTGATTCTTAATAATATCAGTACAATTGCGATAAAGGCCAACATAACTCTGGGGCCAAGAAGTTCGGTGATAGTTGCCGAAAACATCAAGGGAAATACTGTAGCTATGGTAGTTATGAACCAAGAGTTACCGAATACTCTACCAAGCATTTGCTTCGGAGTAACTTCTTGCAAATGTGTTTGAGCAGGTATGAAAATTCCGGTGAATGAAATACCGGACAGTATAAAAAGCACAATAGACAAAGGATACCGCACTATTTCAGAAAGATATGGTACTATAGCTACTAATAAACCGATATCTAAGGTAAGAATAGTCAGAGCATATTTAGCCACGGCTGTCTTAGTATGAGATTTTAAATACTTTGGGGTTAAAAATATTCCGAGAGCAGCCCCAAGTCCGGCAGGACCAACGACGGCAATTCCTGAATAATTTGGGTTAATTTTTATTATATCGTTGGCTATAGCAGGAAGATTTACGAAAACAACAGCCAAGCTGGCTTGTAACCCCGCTATTGTAATAAAAGGTAACCAAATGTCTTTGTTATTTCTAATATATAAAAATCCTTCGTAAACGTCTCGGCCATATTCATAAATGTTTTGTTTTAGATTGTTTTGTATTTTAAAGCGTCTTCTCGTCTGAATTTTGGGTAAATTCAAGATGGCAAGAAAAGCAACGGTAAGACAGCCTGCTGCAATTAGAAATCCACTTTGGTATCCCAGAAGCTCTCCCATTACTCCCGATAAACCGGAGCCTAATACCAGTGCGATCTGGTAAGACGCCAGAAATAAACCATTTGCTTCTGCTAAATGGTTCTTTTTAACAATTACCGGTAAACTGGCGACTTCAGAAGGCACATATAGTTGGTTTAGGAGTGAATACAAAAGGACGATACCGTATGCCAAAAATATATATTGAGAGTAAAAAAATGAAAATAAAGCCAATATTATAGCCTGTAGCGCATTAGTTAAAAGTAAAAGCGTGCGTTTGTCTACCAAATCCACAAAGGCTGCGGCAAACGGTCCGATTATAATAGCCGGTAGTATATTCACCAGCCAAACTATGCTTGTAGCCAGAGTAGATCCGGTTTCTTCAAATACAATTAAAATCACTAAAAAATTTAATGTATGTATGGCAACTTGGGAAAGAAACTGTGAAGACCAAAGCGCAAGAAAAGACTTTTGAGATAGCAAATGTTTGTAATCACCCATTTATAGTACTGCCTTTCTGGTGTGCCAATCTGTTTGTGCTTGATATTTTTGTCCAAGATTAAATAGCAAATCTTCGGAAAACCTTGGTCCCATGAGTTGAAATCCAATCGGTAGCCCGGATTTGCTAAAACCACCCGGAATTGCGACGGACGGCGTGCCGGTTAAGTTTGCCGTTACTGTAAAAATGTCAGACAAATACATACTTATGGGGTCACCTTGTTTTTCCCCAATTTTGAAAGCCGGCGTGGGAGAAACCGGAGCGAGTATAACATCTACTTTTTCGTAAGCCTTTTCTAATTCCATTTTTATTAAATTCCTTACTTTCATGGCTTTTAGATAATATGCATCATAGTGTCCGGCAGACAAAACAAAACTTCCCAGCATGATTCTTCTTTTGGCTTCGCTACCAAAGGCCAATCTGTCTTTGCCATAGCGCACACCGTCGTAGCGTGCCAAATTAGATGAAACCTCGGCTGGCTGGATGATATAGTAAACGGAAATGCCGTATTTCGTGTGGGGTAGCGAGATATTTATAATTTTATGCCCCATTTGTTGGTATGTATTAATTACTTCTTCAACCTTTGTTTTTACTTCGGGATCAAGTCTTTCTGCAAAAAATTCTTTTGGTATGCCTATGGTTACTTTTTTGCCTGGATCAAAGCTTTTTGTTTGCAGGCGGACGTTGCTGTCGTGGCCATCTTCGCCTTTTAGA
The DNA here is from genome assembly GCA_020724555.1 of Candidatus Microgenomatus sp. Taxonomy (GTDB): domain Bacteria; phylum Patescibacteriota; class Microgenomatia; order UBA8517; family UBA8517; genus DYGT01. The sequence continues at coordinate 85,381 of DYGT01000002.1, read as the reverse complement.
ACATCATAGGTTTGCTTAACGTCTGCTATATTTTTTCCAATGACCCCAACTGTATCAAGTGATGAACTCATGGCAATCACACCCCAGCGGGATATGGCTCCGTATGTAGGTTTAAGGCCGACCAAATTAGTAAAACTTGCAGGCTGCCTGACAGAGCCTCCGGTATCAGTTCCCAAGGCAATAAGGCAAAAATCAGAAGCCACAGCCGCGGCTGAACCGCTTGAAGACCCGCCTGCAACCCGAGCTTTGTCATAGGGATTTTTGGTAATGAAAAAATCGCTGTTTTCGCCGCTTGCCCCATGCGCCCAAGCATCTTGGTTTAATTTGGCTATGGTTATGGCACCTGCGGTCTCTAATTTTTCAACGGCAGTAGCAGAATATTGAGCCACGTAGCCATTAAGAACGCGCGATCCCGCAGTTGTGCGGACGCCGTCTTTTAAAAACATATCTTTATAGCCAACCACTACTCCCAAAAGCGGGTATTCAGCAAAGGCTTTTGCTTTAAGTTTTTTTATTAAAGCATCCGCTTTTTTAGCTTTTTTGAAGGCAATTTCATCAGTGATCGTTAAAATACTTTGGATTTCTCCATCAAAAGCATGAATGCGGGACAAATAATAATCAACAAGATCAACAGTGCTGTACTTACCGCTTAATAAATCCGCCTTTAGAGTTTTAAAACTGTTAGGGGCCTCCATTTAATCCTCCTTATCTATTAATTGTGGGACAACAAAGTAATTATTGTGTATTTTATTAGTTGCGTTTAAAGCCTTATTGGAAGTCAGTGAAGATGTGGGGTTTGGTTCATCGTCTGCCAAAACGTCAGTTAATCCGGTAGGGTGGCTCATGGGCTCAACATTGTCTACTTCTACTTCGTTAAGCTCAGAAAAATGGTCGATTATTTGCGAAAGTTCGGTTTGAAAATTTTTAACCTCTGCCTTTGTGAGGGTTAATCGGGATAAACCAGCCACGTACCTTACCTGTTTTTCGGACAATTTTGCCATGCCTATATGATACAATCCAGCCACACTTGAAACAAGTGTATAATGCTAGACAAAACGGCATACCATTAAGGAGGTAACCGTGATGAAGCTCATTTGGTTTATTTTAAGTCAAGTTTCCGGTGAGATGTTACTTATAGGATGGCTCATAATTATGTCGATAGTACTGGCTCTTGGCTTTTTTGAAGTTTTTGTTTATATGTTTTACGCCCTTGTTGTGGGTGTCGTTTTGTTTGTATTTAATAAGTTTGTTTAGAGGTAATCTATCAGCTCAAAGCAGTTATGCCTCGACTGCATTAATTTTGAGCTGATTTTTATTTAAACTTACAGTTACATTTTGTCCGGGTTTTATTTTATCTTCTAAAATGAGCATTGATATTTCGTCTAATATTTCATTTTCGAGCAAACGCGAAAGCGGCCTGGCTCCAAAAACCGGATCATACCCTTTGGCAGCAAGATAACCCTTTGCTTCGCTTGTAACGCTAAATCCTATTTGTTTTGCGGACAAATTAGACTTTATAGAATTAAGCTGAATTTCGACAATTTTATCCATAATGTCGCGACCCAACGGTTTATAAACCACAATTGCGCTTATTCGGTTTAAAAATTCCGGGCTGAAGGCCTTATGAAGGATTGGTTCAATCTCTTTTTTAATTTCAACGGCGTGTTTGTTTTTGGCTAATTCTCTGATAGTCTCTGAGGCTAGATTAGAAGTCATGATAATGATAGTATTTTTAAAATCAACAATGCGTCCTTTACCGTCGGTTAAACGCCCGTCGTCAAGAACCTGAAGCAAAGTGTTTGTAACATTTGTATGGGCTTTTTCAATTTCGTCCAAAAGGATCACGCTATACGGCTTTCTTCTTACCGCTTCAGTAAGTTGTCCTCCTTCGTCGTAGCCCACATAGCCTGGAGGTGCGCCTATTAACCGTGCCAGTGAGTGCTCTTCCTGATATTCGCCCATATCAACGCGGATTAATGCGTTCTCTGTCCCCATCATATATTCTGCTAAGGCTTTGGCGGTTTCTGTTTTTCCAACGCCTGTTGGACCTAAAAACATAAAGCTTCCGATGGGCCCTTTGGGGTTACCCAATCCCGCTCGGTTTCTTCGTATGGCTTTAGCTATTACACTTATACCCTCATCCTGCCCCACAACGCGTTCCGCTAGAACGCTTTCCAGTTTTGTTAATTTTTCAACTTCACTGGCCATAAGCTTGTTGACGGGAATACCGCTCCATCTTGATACAACTTTGGCAATATCTTCTTCCGTTACTTCTTCACGCAACAAACGGTTGTTTGGGGGAATTTCACTCCACTTTTTTTCCAGTTCAGCGGCAGTCTCTTGGAGTTTGGGAAGCTTGCCGTATTTTATTTCTGCGGCTTTCTCCAGGTTTACCTCCCGCTCGGCTCTTTCAAGTTCAATTTTTAGCTCGTCTATCTCTTTTCTTGTGGTTTGGAGTTTACCAATAATTTGTTTTTGTTCCTGCCAATCTTTGCTGAGTTTATTTACTTCATCTTTAAGAGTTTTTAATTTGTCTTTAATTTCTTCGCTTCTTTTATGCGCAAGCTCTCCCTTTTCCCTTTTTAATCCTGCAAGTTCTATTTCAAGCTGAGTAATTTTGCGATTTTTATTGTCCAATTCAGCGGGGCTCGATTCGGTTTCAATTTTTAAAGCCGAGGCTGCTTCATCCATGAGGTCGATAGCTTTATCTGGTAAAAAACGGTCTGAAATATAACGGTTTGATAAGGTCGCTGCTGCAATTACTGCATCGTCGGTAATGCGGATTCCGTGGTGTAATTCATATTTTTCTTTAATTCCCCGGAGGATTGCGATCGTGTCTTCGAGGGTCGGTTCGTCAACCATGACAGGCTGGAAACGCCGCTCAAGTGCCGCATCGCGCTCTATGTGTTTTCTATACTCGTCAATCGTAGTTGCGCCTATTACGCGCAAAAGTCCCCGGGCCAGGCTGGGTTTGAGCATGTTACTGGCGTCAACCGCTCCTTCAGCAGACCCTGCGCCTACTATAGTATGAAGCTCGTCTATAAATAAAATATATTTTCCCGCGCCTTCGGTAACTTCTTTGATGATGCCTTTTAAACGTTCCTCAAATTCACCCCGGAATTTTGCGCCGGCCAGAATTAAGGAAATATCAAGCACCAGTAGTTCCTTGTCTTTTAAAGACTCCGGCACATCGCCGGATGCAATTCTTTGTGCCAAACCTTCGACAATTGCGGTTTTCCCCACACCGGGGTCGCCTATTAAAACAGGATTATTTTTTGTACGCCGGGAGAGTATTTGCATAATGCGCCGGACTTCCGCGTCTCGCCCGATAACCGGGTCGAGTTTTCCGGCTTTTGCATCTTTAGTTAAATTAATAGTGTATTTAGGAAGCAACGGCCCTTCTTCTTTGGGGGTGTCGATAATTATTCTTGGGCCTTGATTGTTGTCGCCATTCATAACTCTATTATGTCAATTTAGCACTCATGTGTCAAGAGTGATAATTATTTAAATCATTTTTTGCAGGGCGGCAATGCGCTCTTCAACAGATGGGTGGGTGTTAAATAAATCAGCCATTTTGGACATGGCTCTGTTGTCCAATTTTCCCTTAAAGGGGTTGATAATGTACATATGAGCCGTTGCCTTATTTGCTGCCTCCAAAGCTTCCTTGTCGCCGGAAATTTTTTGCAAAGCTGAAATAAGCCCGTTTGGTTGCCTGGTAATCGCTACAGCTCCTGCATCTGCCATAAATTCCCGCCTTCTTGAGATTGCCAATTTTATGAGATTGGCGATAATCGGCGCCAATATGGCAAAAATAAGCCCGATTAATAAAAATATCGTTCCGGATTTATTATCTTCCCGGTCTTGGCCTCCGAAATATTGCATTCTCAAAAACCAATCGCCCAAAAGTGCTACTAACCCCACCATCACTGAAACAATAGACATTAGTCTTATATCGTAATTTTTAATGTGAGTTAGTTCGTGGGCAATAACGCCTTCCAATTCGGTTCTGTTGAGTTTTTGTAAAAGGCCGGTAGTAGCACACACTACGGCGTGGTCCGGATCCCTACCTGTAGCAAAAGCATTTGGTGCCGAGTCTTTAATGACATAAAGCTTGGGAAGCGGAATACCTGCGGCCATGCACAGGTTTTCTGTTGCAGTATAAAAATTAAAATGCTCTTTTTTATTTGCTGGCTTTGCCATGGATATCCCTAAAACAATGCGGTCGGAATAATAATAACTGGTAAGGCTCATAATGCCGGAAATTATCAAAGCCATGCCTACCATACCAAGCGTTCCCGGTTCATAGCCTAAATACAACGAAAAGGCCTGGCCAAGGAAATAAACGGCAATTGTTATAAAGACGATAAAGCTGATTATCACGAGCCAGCTTTTTCTCCGGTTTGCAGCTTGAACTTCGTAAATATTTTGCATAAAAATAATTATTCTAAGTTAATTTTAGGGCTTTTGGTTTCGTTAGCTGTAACTTCTACGTGCTCACCGGTTTCTGGTGTAATTAAGCCGGGTTGCTCTTTAAAACCAAAGGCATTAGCTATAAAATTCGACGGAAAACTGACACGCTTAACATTATAATCGGCCGTTAGATCAATCACTAACCTTCTGGCATACATAACTTTGTCTGCGGTGTCGCGTAGCTCATCCATCAGTTTTCCAACAACTGCATCGGATTTGATTTCAGGGTTGTCCTCTACTGCGACCCGGAGGTTGGGAAGAAGCCCCGCCACTTGGCTACCCGCATCTGCCATTTTTTGCAAATCTCCGGATTTAACAGCCGCGTCCACGGCTTTTCTGGCGTCTGTCAAGGCTTTAAAGATTTCTTTTTCTTGCTTAAGATAACCTTTAACTGAGCTTTCTAAATTAGGGATTAAATCTGCTTGGCGCTTAAGCTGGTTGCCGATTTCTTGTACGGCCGCTTTAATCCGGGCTTTGCTACTGACAAAAAAGTTATATGTCATGATGACATAGCCTACGACAGCAATTATGGCGATAACTAAGATTACTAATACTAAATTCATAAATAAATCACCTCCTTTAAGTAAGATAGCACAATTTTTGGTTTTTTGTGTCATCCAAACGATGATAAATTATCTTACTGCTTCTTGAATTTTCAATAATGTTTCAAATTCTTTTAAATTTCTGGCATTAATTATATCAGATTTTTTAGCCCATCCGCGTCGGGCAACGTCCACTCCGTAGCGCATGTTATCCATTCCCAGACTTGAGTGCGCATCAGTCCCGAGGGTCAGCAAAATGCCCTTGGCAATAGCTTCTCTAACAAGATAATCAGGCAAATCCAGCCTGTGGGGGTCTGCGTTTATCTCAATCCAAATATTTTTTTCTTTACAAAATGAAAATATTTTCTCCCAATCTAGCTCAATGCTTTCCCTTTTCCCAATTAGTCGGCCGGTCGGGTGGGCGAAAATTTTGACATTAGGGTAATCTAGCGCCCTTAATACCCTTTGCGTCATTTTGTTTTTCTCTAACCTAAAGCTGCTATGGATAGAAATCAAAGCAAAATCTAAAATTGACAATCCTGTCTCGTCGATCGGGAGTTTTCCATCCGGAAGAATATCTATCTCCAGGCTGTTAAAAACTTTTTTTATTGTGCCGTCCGGTAATTGGGAATTTAGGATATTTATTTTTTCACGCTTCTTTTTTAATATTTCCACGATTTGTTTTTGACTATGGCCTCTCTGGCTTGGATTGTGTTCAGTAAAGGCAATATATTCATATTTAAGCTCATTTGCTTTTTTCACGATCTCTTTCATGCTTGAAACCCCCAAGTCATGGCTTGTTTCTATGTCAAAATCGCTGTGAATCTGAAGATCTGCCTTAACGTCTTTTAATTCAACCAGTTCGGGCAGGTTTTTTTTGCGGGCAGCTTCTATTTCATCGTCGCCTTCTCGTAATTCCGGCGGAATCCACTGAAGTCCTAAACACCTGTAGAATTCTTTTTCGCTTCCCACGGGTTTTACTTTACCCCTTTTGTTATTGAGCTCTTTTATGCCGTATTCAGAAAGGCTAAGTCCTTTTTTTAAAGCGTATTCGCGAAGAGCAATGTTATGGTGTTTGGAGCCGGTAAAATGCTGGAGTAAACTACCGAAGCTTTTGGGTTCGTGTACCCTCAAATCAACCTGGATATTGCCCGGGACAAGCATTGAAACGTATTTATCACCCTGGTCCAAGACGCGCCCCTTATGGGGAAAATTCAAAAAATGTTTTATAACTTTTTCCGGGTTTTTCGTTGAAACTGCCAAATCCAAATCCCCTATGGTTGATGCCCTTCTGCGAAGGCTCCCCAAGGGAACAGCCTCAATTACATTTCTGTCTTTTTTAAGCCAATTGATTATTGGTAGAACTGCTTCCTCCGCCCTTGAGATGAGCATACGTGTCTCCTTTTTTTGTTCAAATTCTTTAATACTTTTTAGGATATCGCGCTCGCTTTCCTCACCAAATCCTGGTAAAGTTGCGATTTTTCCATTTAGGGCCAGCCTTTTAAGTTTTTTAATTGGATTTTTATCCGGCAAATTAAGCTCAATGGCCAGGCGGTAAGCGCGCTTGGGCCCGACTCCGGTTAAGTCAAGAAGTTCAAAAACACTTTTGGGGATTTTTGACAAAATATGCTCAAAATGCCTTGATTTGCCGGTTTTAAATATTTCGCCCAGATTTTTTGCTATAGATGGGCCTATTCCGCTCACATCCTCAAGCATACCTTCGTCCCACAAATCTTTTAACTCACTACTTAGGTGTTCAACCGCATCGGCTGCGTTTTCATAAGCAATTACCCTAAAACGCGAGTTAGCGCTAGCTCTGATTTCATAAGAGGCTGCCATAGCTCGCAAAAGCTCGGCGATTTCTAAATTATTCATGTTTCTTTTCATTTCCATTTATTCCATTTTAAGTATACCAGTAAAAGTCTTGTGTCACACGAAGCGGTGGGTTATAATTGCCTTGATATTTGTTTGGGGCTGTAGCTCAGTTGGTTTAGAGTGTCCGCCTGTCACGCGGAAGGTCGCGGGTTCAAGTCCCGTCAGCCCCGCCCCGGATATTGATTGCTTCTTATCTTAAAATTGCCCTAATTTTTGACGCTTGACAAGTGAAAAAATATAGATTAAATTCATGTCAAATAAGTTTGCCCCATAATTAATTTGTTATATCCATGAGGAATCTTTTAAAACAACTAAAATTAAATGAATCCACAATCAGTATGATTTTGGGTGTGATAGTAATTGTAGTTGTAGGACTTTTAGTTATAAATTATTTCAGGGGTATAGAGCCTGGGCCTCAGCTGCCGGATGGTATTGCTACCGAGGAAGGAACACTTCCTACTTCTCATGTCGTACAGGGCGGAGAAACGCTGTGGGATATTTCAGAGAAATATTATGAGACAGGTTATAACTGGATAGATATTCAAGAAGCAAATGATTTGCCCAATCCAAATGCTATAGAAGAAGGCCAAAGTCTGGTAATCCCCGATGTTGTCTCGCGCGGCCAAGCGGAAACGGCTACCCCTGTAGCCACAGCCACACCGATAGCCACACAAGCTCCCGTACCTACCGGCACACCCGAGGAAGCCGATATCAATGAAATCGAAGGCGAGCAATATACTGTGGTGCGAGGTGACACCTTGTGGGATATCGCTGTACGCGCTTATGGCGACGGCTACCGTTGGGTAGATATAGCTCGCGCTAATAACCTTAAAAACCCTGACATAATCCACGCCGGTAATGTTTTTACTCTCCCCCGCTAAACTTAAAGCCTTTTTGTGTTACATCTGGTATAATTTTAAAGATTAGTCAACGGCTTGCATCCCCAAGGAAGGATCCTTGGATCCTCCTTCGAGCACGGAGGCTCGGGGATTAAAACCCGCTCGTCCCGCTCTGCGGGATTTAAATATGCGGTGGTAGTTCAGTGGTAGAATGTCTCCTTCCCAAGGAGAAGGTCGAGGGTTCAAATCCCTTCCACCGCTCACAAAAAATTATGAAAGTCAGAAAGTTTTGTACTAATATAAAATATGTTTAATTTTAATGAATTTACAACAGGTGGGAATGAAGCAGTATTTTTACTAATTTTGCTTTGGACGATTTTTTGGAAAGGGCTTGCCTTGTGGCATTCGGCCAGACGCACAGACAAGATATGGTTTATAGTGCTTTTGATCTTAAATACAATGGGAATTGCTGAAATAATTTACTTATTTGCGATAGCTAAAATTAAGCCTCAAGAATTAGTTAAAGTAAATAAAAAGAAGTAATTTAATAGTTAATAACCTGCTTTTAGCGTAATAACGCCAACACAAAAGTTATACCAAATTCCCTCTCCGTATTTTTCATTTGTATCATTGCCTAAATATTCGTCAAAATTTATTTTTTTGCCAAAACAGCTGCAGCGTTTTTCGTCAGCTCTTATGGGAGTATATTTGTCACACGGATTAACAAAAATCATCCAGAAAAATAGTAAAGCGACAACAACGATTAAAAAAGAAAAAATAAAATTGCGAATTTTGTAAAGATTCATAAATTATTGTAACACTAAAATAGGTATATTTTGTTATAATCAAGCCAAGGCATTATAGTTATCCGTAAAATGCCAGGATAGCTCAGCTCTGGTAGAGCAGCGGTATCGTAAACCGCAGGTCGTGGGTTCGATCCCCACTCCTGGCTCCAGGTGAACTTGTGAGATATACTTTTGCTATATGGCAGGCAAACACAGGCGTTATAGCCGAATTGAAAAAGTAGAAGCGCAAAAGGCACGCCGCAGTGCGTTTGTGTATATTGCCCTCACTATAGGTTTAATTCTTCTTATCTTTTTTTATGGAATCGGCATTTTATCTGATTTTTCCGGCTTTGTAAGCGGTCTTTTAGGCAGTAACGCGCCTGTGGCAATAACCGACAAAACACCGCCGGCACCACCGCGCCTTGAGGACCTGGACGACTATACAAACGATAAAGATATTGATGTTATCGGAGTGGCTGAGGCAGGCTCTTTGGTTACCGTATCGGTAAACGGTATCAAAAAAGAAACGGTGGCCACCAAGGAGGGGGGTTTTAGGCTCTCTTTTGAATTGGTAGCAGGTGAAAATGAAATAATTGCCCAAGCCAAGGACACAGCCGGTAATGTGAGTAATCAATCTGAGCCGGAAATTGTAATTTTGGACACAAAAGCCCCTGAAATAACGATTGAAATGCCGGGTAACGGCCAAACATTTTCCGGGGGTGAAAAGGAAATTGAGATCAAAGGCGAAACCAATGAAGACGTTGATTTGAAGATAGCAGGTAAATCCGTATATGTATCATCTGATTATAGTTTTAGTACGAAAATTGAGCTTACAGATGGCGAAAATGTAATACCTCTTAACGCGGTGGATCGTGCGGGTAATTCTACAGAAACACAAATAACCGTCAATTATCACCCTTAAACATTCCCCACAAGACCATTAGCCAGAACATAATCCACGCATAAAAAAAAGTATTTGTAAATAGTGAGTGAATTAAAATCGCGATTAAGGTAGGCCGGATGAATGTAGTTTTATAGATTGCAGTTACAAAATATATGAAGCTCATTAGACCAATAATTCCTGTCGTTGCCCAAACAAATAAGAAACTATTATCCAGCCCGCTGCAGGAATTAGCATCAAGATTGTCGCTGTTAAATAGACAAACGTTGTTGTAGCCCACTCCAAAAAGAGGTGAATTGGCAATTATTTTTGCACTGGTTTTGTAATTGGTAATTTTTTCTGAGATCGAGCTTGTACGCGCGAGGTTTACTCCTTCACCCCCTGGTTTTGGCGAGACTGCCAAGGTAAGCAGAATCGCAATAATTGTAAAAAATATCGGTTTGATTATCTTTTTGTAATCGGCGAAAAATAATGTTGCTACCAGTAAGCTTAAATAACTCGCGCGGGAAAATGTTAAGGCCAAAGATATGCCCAAAAAAGTTAGCATTAAATACTTATATTTTTGTGTTTTTGCTAAAAGCAGCAGTATTCCCAAGACCAAAATAATTCCGGTAAATGCCGGGTCCAAAAAAGTGGATACAAGGCGAAAATAGTGGTCATCCCAACCGTAATATTTTAATGCCGTGAGGTCGGGAAGCCACAAATACTGCAGCAACCCGAGAGCAGCAACTACCCCGCTTATTGCCACAAAATAATTAACAACACTATTTTTTATTATTCTTTTTTGTTTTTTCAAGCCAATGGTAATGTTAGCCAAATTTAAATAAGAAACTAGGCGGATTAAATAAAAAAAGCCCTTAAGCGTGGCAAAGCCCAGAAAAACCGAGAGCAAATAAGAAAATAGCGCAGTCAGCACAAATGCGCCGGATTCAGCAAACCACAGCTTTTTTGTAGTGAAGACAGATAGCATAAACAAAATTAAGACCAATAAATCCAAAAGGTGAAAGCGAAATCCAAGCACATCAGCATTAAAGACAAAAGCAGGTATTTGCCCGAAAGGGAATATTGCCAAGCATAAAAAAAATAGTAAATTGGTTATTTTTGTTTTTGGTTTAGATAAAGTTGACTCCATGCCAAAAAAGAATGGAAGCTCATGAGCGACGCGTGGATAAAGCCATGTGTACCGTCACGAAACCCCATTTTACAAAGATAATTGACTGCAAATTTTAAGGGAGGGTAAAACACAATTTTAAAAATATTTGCTTTTTTCCCTTCTTTTTTGTTAGCCACTGAATGAAGGCGGGCTTGAAAATTAAGAGAACTTATTATTTCCTTTAAATTTTTATCGCTTTCATGAATTAAGCTGTTGGTAAGCTCTCCCACGGGGCCTTTAACGTCCCAGTATTCATGCACCGGGCGCACCCACCGGCCGCAGTCTTTTTTCGCCAAACGCAATAACTTGTTGTGACCAAATTTTGGCAGTATTTGTGAATTTGACCACTCTCCCCATTTCATTTGCCTTCCCATAAAGCGGCCTTTTCTCTTTAAATAAAAGCCGCTGTAGAGGTTCTCATTAACTTTTTTTACAATTTCCCGCGCCAACGCTTCACTTACAAATTCATCGGCATCTACAAAAAATACCCACTTGAATTTTGCCTTTCTCAACGCATAATTTCTTTGTGCTGCAAAATCTTCGTTTAAATGGTGCTTGAAGACGATTGCGCCGTTTTTCTTTGCAATACTTACCGTGTTATCCAAAGAATAATCGTCTATGACAATTATTTCTTTTGCAAATTTCAAACTTTTAATAAGGGCTGCGATTTTATTCTCTTCGTTTTTAGTTAATATCACGGCGCTTAACATAATTAACTGTTTTTAAATGCATAAAAAAATATAAACGGAAGCATGGCGGTGACGCCAATTATTGTAGAAATTGCCGTACCGATAATTCCATAAGCGTTCGTCATGGGTAAGATAAATATAAACATAGCTATAATTCCAACTAAAGTTATTGTCGTGACCTTTTCCTGTTTATTTAACGCCAAAAGTAGTGTAAAAGCAGGCTGAATGACAGCTCTGATAATCGCATAAACAGATACAATCCGAAGCGCCGGAACTGCGGGCAGCCATTTTTTTCCAAGCAAAATATTTACGATCGGATGGGCAAAAATAATCAAAACCGCACCAAACATAAGAGAAAACGCGGATACAACCATGGTCGTTTGTAAAAAAGCTTTTCTTAGGCGTGTCTTGTCATTAGACATTTTTACATAGATTGGCAAAGTCACCTTGGCAAATACATCAGCGACTTCACTAATGGGCAGAGTGGCAATTTTGTATGCCATTTGATAATAACCAAGGGCCGTACCACCCAATAAACGGCCGACCACTGCGTCGTCGCCTTCGCGAAATAAGTATTGAAAAATCCCTGCTCCCGTCATCCATTTTCCCCGGTTTACAACTTCTTGGGCTTTGTCTTTTTCAAAAACAAGTGTAGGCCATGGACGAGCCATAACAAAAGACAAAATAATTTCCAAGATCACACCCGCTATCAAACCAATAATTAAGCCGTATGCATTATTTAAGTATAGTGTGGCCAAGATTGCTACCAAAGCGTCAAAAAGAAAGATTGTAAACCTGAAAATAAAGTCTTTGTTAAACTCAAGTCTTTTTTGAAAAAGTATGATTGAAGGATTAATAAATCCCCGCATAAGAGGAACAATTGAAATTAATTTAATTAAGCCAACAGCTTGGGGCATGTTAAAAAACAATGCGATGTAGGGGGAAGTAATAAAAAGTACCATAAATATAATGAGAGCGCGGATGATTGAAATAATCCAAGCTGTCGAAATATACGCTTCTGCACCTCCTTTTTTTTGTAAAAGGACCACGTTGATGCCTGTTTCAGTTAATACTTCCATAAGTGCGAGCATAAAAAAAGCGATGGTATAAAGGCCAATGTCTTCTGGTGCAAGAATACGAGCGATGATTATGGTTTTAATAAATGAAACAATGCGGGTAGATCCCCTCAGGGCACCCACCCAACGCACTCCTTTTAAAGTTTCTTTTTTGTAACCCATTTTTATAATTTATTTGCTTCCATCAAACCTTTTGTTGCTACCTGATCGTCGGGATTAAGAGCAAGTGCGCGCTCAAATGCAAGAATAGCATTCTCTTTTTGCTTTAATTTTAGATAAATTGCACCTAAATTAGTCCATAAATGTGGTTCATCGGGATTTATTTCTATTGCTTTTTGCATATAATCCAAGGCCGACTCAAATTGTCCCTCCCCAAAGTACACCCCAGCCAAGTTGCGGTAGCTTTGCCATAAGCCGGGATTTAGTTCTATGGCTTTTAAATAATCAGAAATTGCCTTGTTTGAGTCCCCTTTTTGCATGTATGTCAAGCCGCGGTTGTGGTAGGCATCCGCATAGTTTGGGTTAAGTTCAATTGCCCTTGTAAATTCGTGGACTGCGCTATCGTAATCCCGGTGGCGTGCATAATAATCTCCCAGATTATTGTGGGTTTTGGGGTCACTTGGAGCTGTTTTTGCCGTCGCGAGCCATAAATTGTCTTCATTTTGGAATGCGTTATTTCTCAATATGGTACGAACAGAAAATAAACTAATAATTACCGCAATTAACGTCCAAAATATCCATTGGGGTAAATATTTTAGATATTTATAAATGAAAACGGACACACCGGATATTACCCCAAGGGTAGCTAAATAAGCATAGCGCTCAGCTACTACCCAGGCAATTCTTAGAGGAGTCAGAAACGGGCTGAGACTGACGAGAGATAAAGACAAGAAGAAAAAAATTTTTTTGTTTTTAAAAAAGCTTAGGACATACAAACCGATAACAATTAAACTAAAAATAACCCGGGCAGCGTATTCTATTTCGCTAAAGCTAAACTCGGAATAATAAAAAGACAAACTCATAGGATAAAAAATTAACCTAGCATAAGTACTTATTGCTGCCGGCAATTGAATTAAGGGGTTATAAAATCGGGATCCTTCCTGGTAAAACTGGGTAGTCAAATCCATATTTCTTTGCCCCAATATTCCGCCTAAACCTATAAACATTAAAAACCACAGCGCCGATAAGGCAACAAAAGGAAGCCAGCGTTGATACTGTTTTGGCTTACCCCAGACATATTCCCACAAAATAAATATTGGCGACAACACAAAGGCTTTTTCCGAACTAAACAAAGACATGATAAAAAAAATTAAAGACCAAATGTATAGCTTTTTGCAGCGAGCAGATTCGCTGTAAAGAAATAAGGAAAGCATAAAGAAAAATCCGTATTGCGCATACACACCTCCGGATATCCAGGTTACAGATTCAACGACCACGGGGTGTACGGCAAAGATGAACGAGGCTATTAAACCGGCCTTTTCGTTGACACGGCGTGAAACAAAGGCATACAAAATTATGCTGGTACCCAAGTGAAACAAGATATTCCCCAAACGGTACAAAAACGGCGTTGTGCCTGAGATATTATAGATCACAAAATAAAACAATTCGCGCATAAACCTAAACAGGTTGGTAGTAACTAAAGAAAAACTTCCGATACTGGGGTTTTGGACCAGACCGTAGATGTCATCGGAAACCAATGCGTTATCTAACGCATTTAAATAAACCAAAAAAATGAGCATGGAGATAAGTGCTATCACTCCGGATTTTTCACCAAACCAGGAAGCCAGATTTTGTTGGTTAGTAAGGGAGGCTTCACCATCAGATTGCCGTAAATATTTTTGCTTTTGGGGTGAAGTGCTTAAGGCCATAACCAATTATACATATAACTAACCATATTTTGTGGTCGCGCCTGGACTCGAACCAGGGACCTCTCGAATGTGAATCGAACGCTCTAACCAACTGAGCTACGCGACCGAAATATGTATATTTTAACATTAAATTATAGAAAATTTCATAAACTGTCTGGTTTAAATAATTTTTATAAAGTAATATAATTACAAGATGTTTATTAAACAACTTGGCGCGTTTTTTTTGGAAATCATTGAAATTGTCGTTTTTGCAATTTCAATTTTTTTGTTTCTTTATTTATTAATTCTTCAGCCTCACAAAATTAAAGGTTCGTCAATGGAACCCAATTTTCATGACGGCGAATATTTATTGACGGATAAAATCAGCTATCGTTTTAATGAACCAAAACGCGGTGACGTTATCGTATTTAAAGCCCCACCGGATTATAAAGAAGAATTTATTAAAAGGATTATTGCACTTCCCGGTGAAACCATATCGATAAAAGACAATAAAATTTATATAAACGGAAATTTGTTTGAGGAAAACTATATACCCGACGAAATACCAACACAAAACGGGTCATTTTTAAAAGAAGGTGAAGAAATTACTTTACCCGAAAATTCGTATTTTGTTATGGGGGACAACCGGCCTCATTCTTTAGATTCGCGCCGTTTTGGATATGTAACTTTAGACAAAATTACAGGCAAAGCCTGGTTTGTGTATTGGCCTCCAACCGAAGCCGGCGTTGTAAAAAATGAAATAACTTTTTAATTTTCCGGGTTATTTTCTTCGTGAGGCGATGATTCTAATATACTTCTATAAATTGTCTGAAGTTTTTCTTCTGTTTCCTCAAGCGACCCTTTAAAAACAAACATCAGTTTAGTTTGGCTTCTGGATCGAGTTAACTTTACTTGTGTATTTCTCGGGTTACTTTCATCGCCACCGCCGATTTTAGAAAGGGCACTACTTAAGTCAGCCTGGATGCGGTCAATATCTTCGGAAACTACTTGTAAATTGTGTATATTAGCTCTGGGCTTCGGGGCTTGTTGGGATTTAGCCTTCATTCTCCGGGAAAGCTCTTCTGCCCGCCTGACTGAGCCGTTTTCTTTGAGGATAATCTTGTATGCTTCCACCATCAAGCCGGGATCGTCTATGGATGCAAGCGCACGTGCGTGGCCTTCTGTTATAAGGCCGGATAGCAAACCGTCTTTTAAAGCATCGGGTAGTGTTAAAAGGCGCATGGAGTTGCTGACGTATGCTACAGATTTTCCAATACGCACAGCTATTTCGCTTGTGGTCAAGCCAAATTCGTTCATAAGCCTCTCAAAACCGGCCGCACGGTCTAAAGCGTTAAGGTCTACTCTTTGGACATTTTCTACCAAAGCCATCTCCAGCATCCCTTTTGGTGATGTTTCACGAACAATCGCGGGAACATGGGTTAATCCGGCAAGCTTGGACGCTCTCCAGCGCCGCTCACCCGCGATTATTTGAAATCCTGCCGGAGTTTTGGCAATAACTAGTGGTTCGAGTATTCCGTGTTCTTTAATGGAATCAACCAAATCAACGAGGGATTCCGGAGTTATCGCTCCCCGGGGCTGCAGCGGATTGGGTTGCAATTCATTAATGTCTATTTGTATTACTTCTTCAGCCATATTTTTAGGCAAATACATTTACAAAACTACGGCCGGCTTTCTCTTCAAAAACCACTTTTCCAGTTGCCATTGAAAATAATGTGTGATCACGCCCGACCCTGACATTTTCTCCGGCTTTAAATTTTGTTCCTCTTTGACGTACTAAAATCATGCCTGGTGTGACACTCTGCCCATGGCTAACTTTTACACCCAAATATTTTGGGTTCGGTCTTTTATGTTGCGTGGTTTTTCCGCCTTGCTTTTTATGTGCCATAATATTATTTAAATATAGTTTATCTTTTCACAGTTGTCAATAAATCACAAAGATATATATTGATATAGTTTATATAATTTTTTCCACCAATATTCTTGTGTGCTGCGCGCGAAAGCCTTTCTTTTTGCGGTAACGGGACTTTGCTTTATACTTTTTAACATAAATTTTTTCTCCTTTTTCTACTCCCAAATTTTTAAAATTGATTTTTGCGTTTTTCAAAACAGGAGTACCCATTTTTACTTTACCTTCATCAACCACAAGCAGTACCTCGGGAGTTAATTCTTGCTTTTGTTTATCAAGGACTATTTCCCGGCCTTCTTCTATTTTATATTGTTTACCGCCAAGGCGGATAATGGCGTATTTCATAGTAATTAGCAAAGGCTATTGTAGCGCAATTAGTTAAAAAACGCCAGAGCTATGCTTTTTGGATTTTGCGCTTACTACCATACCAAGCATAATCATTGTTGCCAACAGTGAGGATCCTCCGAGAGATATTAGCGGCAATGGCAAGCCGGTAATGGGTAATAAACCCATATTCATCCCAATATGGACCATGATTTGTGCAAATAACGTCAAAAATACACCGGACGCATAAGCACGGGCCGTGTAGTTTGTGGCATTTATGACTACAGATAGCGTTCTTAATAAAAGAAAAAATAATAAGATGATCACCAAGAAAGCACCGACAAAGCCCATTTCCTCAGCGATTGACGCAAAAATAAAATCAGTATGCCGTTCCGGTAAAAAAGATAACTGTGTCTGCACTCCTTCACCCAAGCCTCGTCCAAATAACCCTCCGGAACCAACGCTTATTAAAGCCTGGATACTATTGTAGCCAATGCCTTGCGGGTCCAGGGAGGGGGAAAATAAAGCAACTACCCTTTCTTTTTGATAATCGGCTAATAAAAACCAGGTAAAAGGCAAAATTATTAAACCTATGGCGGAAGCCGTTAGTAAAAGCTTTTTATTAAAACCAAGAGAAAGAACGACCCCGATAAATCCAACAACGGTAAGAACCGAAACTCCCAAAGAAGGAGCAAGAAGGATTAAAAAAGTAGGCACCATAAATAAAGCCACGGCCGTGGCAAAACGTTTAACAGTAAGTTCTTCGCTGGTTAAATATTGAGCTATAAATAAGATTAAAAACGGTCGTACGATTTCGGCCGGTTGCAGGGTGAAGCTGCCTATTTGAATCCAGCGGATTGTACCACGGGTTACCTCTCCGATTAAAAGTGGCAAGGTTAGTATAAATACGCTTACAACATATAAAATTGTTGAAAACGATTGTAATATCGTAAAATTCAGTTGTGAAAATACTATAAAAGCCAGGAGAGACAAAGCAATAAAGAGAAAATAAGAGGGGAATGCATATCCAGCTACCGAGCGCAAAATGGTCGATCCCAAGCCAAGAGTTAATAATATTGTTCCTACCAACCACGGATCACCGGTAAATAATTTCTTTAATTTCATGCTTTTTTCACTGCAAAGTCACCTTTTTCCAGGCTGGTTGTGCCGGTTTTTTGCATTAGCCATTGAAGTAAATTTTCATTTTTGGGAAACCATGGGTTTATAACTTTTACTTTTGTTGTTAAACCTATACCCAAATTTTTTCTTTCCACTTGTATAGCTCGCACCAGTTCGCGCGTTTTAGCTTCTTCTTTCAGGGTCGGTGTAATCTTTGTATCAAGCTTAAGTTCTAAAATTTTACCTTTTTCCCAGATAATTTTTTTAACATTTAGCTCCGCCTTTACAATTTCTAAAATTTCGTTATCTAGGGCATCTTGATCTGATATAATTTTTAGGCTGGGCAGCGGCTGGCGAACCGCGATACCTTTCTCTTTTCTTATGGCATGGGCTTTTTCTGTGATGATACGGGCATATTCCATATCCCTCAAAAGTTTTGTATCAATCTCACCCGCTTTTGGCCAATCGGTTAGGTGAACGGACTGTTCTTTTGTTAAATTGCGGTAGATTTCTTCACTGATCAGAGGAACGATAGGGGCTATGGCTTTGCAAAAATTTGTTAAGATAAAATAAGCCGTTTCGTAAAAACTTAATTTATCATCCTCATTGTTAACCCATATCCCTAGCCTTTCACGGCTTCTTCTTATAAACCAGCCCGATAAATTGTTATTTAAAAAAGTCTGTATAATATTTACGGCAGTGGGAGTATCGTAGCTCTCCAATGAATGAGTCAAGTCGCCAAGCATTTTATGAAAGGCATTTATTGCCCAAAGATCGAGCTTGGATTTTTTTACAGCCTTATTTTCACCCGGTTTCCAGTTATCAAGATTGGCATAAGTCACAAAAAAGTTATAGACATTCCAAAGCGGTAAACTAAAATTTTTTATTTGGTCGCGGTATTCGTCTTCGGAGATTAGTATATCCTCGCCTTTCATGACCGGCGAACCCAGCAAATATAGCCGAAGTGCGTCCCCACCATATGTTTCCAGCATGTTTTTTGGGTCCGGATAATTTTTCCAGTTTTTGCTCATTTTTCGTCCATCTGTTCCCAAAATCACCCCGGTTACAACCACATTTTTAAAAGCATTGGAGTCGTAAAGTGCAGTTGCGATGACGTGCAGTACATAAAACCAGGCGCGTATCTGGCCCGTATATTCAACGATAAAATCGGGAGGGAAAAAATCTTCGAGCTTAAAGTTTTGGTTAAAAGGATAATGTCGTTCGGCGAAACTTGCCGAACCCGCCTCAATCCAGCTATCCAATACTTCAGGGACCCGCCTGGCAACTCCACCGCATTTGGTGCATTTAATTGTCACGTCGTCAATTTCCGGTTTATGAAGGTCAGTGATTTTTTGTCCGCTTAATTTTTCCAGCTCAGCGATTGAACCAGGCACAAAACGCTCGCCACATTCACATTCCCATACTGGCACGGGTGAACCCCAATAGCGGCTTCTTGAAATGCACCAATCAGGAGCGGACTCCATGCTTTTGGTAAAACGGCCGTGCTTAAAATGTTTCGGAACCCAATTGACCTTTTCATTATTGTCAAAAAGTTTGGGTTTTAAAGACTGGATGTCCACAAACCAAGCATCTTGGGGGGCGTATATAAGGCGGGTGCCGCAGCGCCAACAAGTAGGCACAGTGTGGGTTAATGGCTCTTCTTTGTAGATAAGACCGCGTTTCTCAAGATCTTCGTTTACCAGCTTATTAACTTTTAGGTAATACAGGCCGCCCCACTTGGGAACGTCCGGTTTTAGGTGACCTTCCTCGTCAATGTGCATAACTATTTGGATATTATTTTTTTCTATCGCAGCCAAATCGTCTTCACCATAGGCTGCTATGGTAACTATACCGGTTCCTTCTTCGGCAGTTACAAAATCGCCGGGTATAATAACAAATGCCTGTTTTCCGGGCTCAATTTTATAATAATCCCAGTGCGGCTCAAATTTTTTACCGACAAGATCTGCCCCTTTCATTTCTTCGACAATTTTATATTCAGGCTCTGCATTTAGATGCTCAAGGCGTTTTTTGGCCAAGATATAATATTCCCTACCCTGCTCTACCTTTACGTAAGCCAGTTTTGGATTGACTGCAAGGGCGGGTGTGGCGATTTTATTCCAAGGGGTGGTCGACCATGCCAAAAAATAGGTATTTTCCTCGCCTTGTACTTTATATTTATAGGTATTTGCAGGTTCGGTAATTGCTTTGTAATTGTCAGGATCCATCGCTACTTCGAAATTAGATATTGGAGTTGAGCAATGCGGACAATACAAAGAAACTCGCAAGCCTTTATATATTAAATTTTTTTCATACATAGATTTAAAAACCCACATCACGGTTTCCATGTAATCCCGGTCCATTGTCCTGTAGGCATTTTCAAAATCTACCCAGCGGGCG
This sequence comes from Candidatus Microgenomatus sp., assembly GCA_020724555.1. Taxonomy (GTDB): domain Bacteria; phylum Patescibacteriota; class Microgenomatia; order UBA8517; family UBA8517; genus DYGT01. The sequence continues at coordinate 65,437 of DYGT01000002.1, read as the reverse complement.
ATGTGGTCAATATACCATTTCCACTCCCCTGATACCTCGGATACGTAGTTTTTACATTCCTCAATAAATCTTTTGACACCTATTTTTTCCTCAATATCTTTTTTTCGCTTAATACCAAGCTTATTTTCCACTTTGTTTTCGGCCGGTAGACCGTGGCAATCCCACCCCCAGACGCGGCGTACACGGTACCCCTTCATTGTCCAAAAACGAGGAAAGACGTCTTTGGGAATACTGGACAAAAGGCTGCCATAATGGGGGGAGCCGGTTATAAACGGAGGGCCATCCAAAAAAGTCCAGCGTTTGCTTTCTGAGCGGCTGGTTATGCTTTTTTCAAATATTTTTTCTTTTTCCCAAAAATCAATGATTTTGCTTTCAAGCTGGGGAAAATTTTGTTTGGTATTTACTTTATTAAAATATGCCATTTATGGGGTTAATTGTACTAGAAAATGAAGTTGTTTTAAAGGGAGTGAAAATTAGTGGATTTTTCTTAAAAAAGCGGGGATTTCAAATTCTTTACCAAATTCGTCTCTGGTTTTAATATCTGTTGAATCATCTTCGTCTTCATCTTTTTTCTCACGCTCAGACTCTTCGTTACCGTCTTGGTCTGTTTCGGTTTCACCTTTTGCTTTATCAGTAATTATGCCTTCAAATTTTGGGGCGATCGTGGGTCTCGTCATTTTTGCAATTCTTGCCTGGGTTTCGTCAAAACCGGTGGCAATCACCGTGATGCGTACCTGATCGGACATATCCGGGCGTATCACTGAGCCGAAAATAATATTTGCGTCCGCGTCCGCAGCGCTTGAAATGGTACGTGCCGCTTCGTCTACCTCAAACATGGTCAAATCCGGTCCGCCGGTAATATTAATTAAGACTCCCCGAGCACCGTCAATTGACAGGTCCAAAAGTGGTGAACTTATGGCAGCGCGTGCGGCCATGGCTGCTCTGTTGTCCCCCACTCCAGTGCCTATTCCCAGTAGAGCCGAGCCTGCGTCTTTCATAATTGCTTTAACATCAGCAAAATCTACATTGACAAGACCCGGGGTTGTAATTATTTCAGCAATTCCTCCAACTGCTTGGCTTAAAACGCTATCCGCTACTTTAAACGCTTCCACGAGCGTCATTTTACGGTCTATTACATCCATGAGCCGTTGGTTAGGAATTACAATCAGCGTATCTACTTCCTCGCGCAGTCGCTCCACTCCGTCTTCTGCGATCATGTTACGGCGGTTACCCTCAAATGCAAATGGTTTTGTGACAATTCCTACGGTTAAAGCCCCGGTTTCACGAGCCATCCTGGCAATCACCGGGCTTGCTCCCGTACCAGTGCCACCGCCCATGCCGGCTGTTATAAAAACCATATCCGAATCCACCAAGAGCTCCTTTATTTTATCTACAGATTCCTCCGCCGCCTGTGCGCCGATTTCCGGGTCACCTCCCACGCCAAGACCGCGCGTCAGTTTTTCTCCGATCTGAAGCTTTGTGGATACAGGATTATCCAAAAGCACTTGTGCATCTGTATTTATCGTTATAAATTCAACCCCATTTATATCCTGGCCTTCGACCATAGAAGCCACCGCATTTCCACCACCGCCGCCAACTCCAATAACTTTAATTTTGGCTATCCTTGAAGAATCGGGTTTTACTAAGGCCATATATAACTTTTCTACGGGCAGTTTACCAGACTTATAGCTTTTGTCAAAGCGTTTAGGGCAGAAGATCTTTGATAGTGTTTATTAGTTTAGAAAATATTGCCGTATTTGGCAATTGGATGTTTTTACTCAGGCTGCTCGAAGGCTTGCCTGCATACAAATGTGCATTCTTTACCCCATACAAAATAAGCCCGATAGCCGTTGAAAACTGAGGCTTCATAATATCATCTGTTAAACCCCCCACGCCTTCGGGCGAAGCAAGACGAACCGGCAGCCCCAAGACTTTCTTTGCTGCATCGGCAACTCCCACGGTTAAGGCGCCGCCACCCGTAATAATGGCACCGGATGGTATGCGGTTAGTGATATTAGAATGATCCAAATCCATTTTTACCATCGAAAATATTTCATTTAACCGGGGTCTGATAATACCCTCGATAAGTGTCCGTTTTTGTACTGTTTTTATTTCACTCCCATTTTCATCCGGTATTTCTATTTGTTTGTCTTTTTTGCTTTGCTCTTTAAATGGTTTTTCCTCAATAAGGCTAAGTTTTATTTTTTCGGCTGTATCCAAAGATACTCTTAGTCCTATGGCCAGATCATTAGTCACATTTCTGGCTCCGATTGGGATCGCGGATGAATAAGCGAGCGCCCCTTCTACAAATGCAGCGATCGTGGTTGTACCAGAACCGATATCCAAAAGCACACATCCAAGTTCTTTTTCGGTGTCCGTTACAGTGGCATAACTTGAAGCTAGTCCGGAAAAAACCGCCTCCTCAATTTCAACACCTACTTCATTGACAGTTTTCGTGAGATTTTTTAACGCAGGGGAACTGGCCGTAACCAAATGCGTATCTACCTCAAGCCGGACTCCGGTCATGCCCACAGGATCACGCACTCCGGGCTCACCATCAACAATATACTCGCGGGGAATGACGTGGATTATTTCCCGGGAAGAAGGAAGCGACACGGCTCTTGCAGCCTCAATAACACGATCTACATCCTCTTCATTTATTTCGTTTTCGGGGTTTGAAATCGCGACAACTCCGCTTGAATTTTGCGAAGCAATGTGGCCGCCCCCTACAGAAATAAACGCCCGGTCCAGATTAAAACCGGCCATGCGCTCTGTCGCCTCAACCGATTCAATTGTAGCTTCTACTGCTTCCTCGATATCGACAATTTGACCTTTTTTGATACCTCTTGAGGGAGTACTGGCGACACCGATGATGTTTACGCTCGGGTCTCCGGTTATCTGGTCATAATTTACCTGAGCCACGAGGGTGACAATTTTGGATGATCCGATATCTATAGCTGAAATTATATTGCTTTTTGCCATTTGTTATATTCGCATCACAGGGTTTTTGTATCTTAAATCTACCTCGTATACGGCATTTACTTTATCTATTCTAGATTTTTCTTTTTCACTCTTCAACCAGGAAAGAATTAAATTATAAGAACCTAAGACTACATCTAAATCACCTTTTAGGGGCAAAAGAAAATTAACCCCGTCTTTTGTAATTAATAAGTGATCTTTTTTCATTATAGAAGAATTTACATTAAAATTGATGAATAATTCATATTGCAGGTTCGCAGCAAAAGAAAGCTCACTATTTGTATGCCCCACCTCCTGGATGGCAATTATCGGGAAAGTAGTTGAGTCGCTTTCTTCTAAAATTGTTCCGTCTTTATCAATAAGAATATAATTTGTCGCGTTTTTACGAAGGATTGCCACCTGGGGTTTTCTTTCAACAATTACCACGTTCAAGGTTTTAGGGAAAGTGTAGTTAATTGCAAATTCCTTAACCTTTTTATGTTTTAAAAGAGTGCTTTGTACTTTCTTTTTGCTATCCCTAAGGCTTCCCGGCTCGATGCCATCCAGATCATTTTTAATATCACTACTACAGGCTCCAAACTGGCTTGTGCAATTAAGATTATTTATTTTAATAAAAAAGGGGCTCGCAAGTATGCCTACTAATACCAGCAAAATTATTAAAAGTAGTAATATTTTTTTCATCGTAAAGCATCATTTATAAGATTAACTAAATTTTTGTGCGCCATACTATCGGTATTTTTAAATTTTTTGGATACTTCCACCATTTTTTTCCAATCGCCCAAAACCTTGTTTATGGTATTTTTTAGACTTTCCGGTCCCAGCTCGTTTTGGTTGATTATCTTGGCAATCCCTAAAGATTTTGCCATTTTTGCATTTTTTTCCTGTTCGTTTTGTTGGGCCCATGGGATAGGAATCAAAATACTGGGAAGGCACAAATAAATAATTTCTGAAACAGTATTAGCTCCCGCCCTGCCGACCAGGATGTCGGCACAGCTATACACTTTTTTTATTTCATCTTCGGAGTAAAAAGTTTTTACCTGATAATATTTTTTATAGACCCCCAAAGAGTTTTTTATTTTTTCGAATTTATCCAAATCCACATCAGAGCACTGATGGATTATTTTCATTTTTTTAACAAGTTCGGGGATCAACGGCTCAACCGCGTTGTTTATCCAGGTAGATCCCCGCGATCCGCCTGTTACAAAAATACAAGGCCTGACGGACAATTTAGTTTTTTGAGGAATATCGCGGATATTTCTCCTGAGGGGGTTTCCGGTCAAAACGGTTTTTTTATCGGGGAAAAAAGCCTTGCTTTCTCTTCTTGCTATGGCAATTTTTTTTGCAAACGGTATGCTTAGACGATTGGCAAGTCCGGCAGCAATTGTTTGTTCGTGCACTATAACCGGTATCTTATAGAGCCATGAAACAAAAACCAATGGAAAAGCCGCAAACCCTCCGAACGACACCACAAGACGCGGTTTATATTTATGAATTATTTTAATAGCATCCCAAAAACCAAGCGGAATTTTTAATAATGCCACTAAACTATAGCGTGTAAGTTTGCGTTGAAATCTTCCCGCTCGGATGGGGTGGCAGATAACACCTTTTTGGGGAAAAACAATAAATTCAAAAGTTTTTGCCTTTGAGCCTTCTTTTGAATACTTTGGTCCGGCCCAGTGTATATTTTTATATCCTTCTACTGTTAACTCTTCGATAGTAGCTAAAGCAGTGCTTCCTGCATGGCCTCCGGTCAAAAGTATAGGTCTAGCTTCTTTTTCGGATATTTGTTTTTTTTTGAACTTTTTCATGCCTAGAGATATTTAATAGTATACCAACAGCGGCCAGTGTCGTCGTCAGGCTGCTGCCTCCATAGCTAAAAAACGGTAAGGGAATACCTGTTATCGGTGTTAAGGCTACCATTGAGGCAAGATTTAAAAACATTTGTACACCTACCCATACTCCGATGCCGGCAGCAAATATAAAAGAAAAATCATCGGGAGCATTTTTGGCTATTTTAAAAATCCGCATTAAAAACATGACAAGAAGAATAATAATTGTCAAAGAACCTATAAATCCCACCTCTTCCCCTATGACCGCAAAAACCGAATCGGTTGCCGTTTCCGGAATAAATAAATGCTTTTGTCGCGAATTGCCCAAGCCTATGCCGAAAAGTCCGCCAGAACCAAGTGCGATTAAGATTTGCCTAATGTGATAGGAGCTACCCAAAGGGTCTGCTGAAACTTGCAAAAAAGACATCAGGCGTCCACGCCGATAATCTGAAAAAATTACAGTTAAAAAAGCCATAAGACCTCCAATTACTCCGATACCAATAAAATATAACCATGGCATGCCGGCCACGAATAATTGGGAGATGGCTATCGCCACAATTACAAGTGAAGTCCCAAAGTCAGGCTGAAGCATAACCAAAAAAATTCCAAGTCCTAAATATAGTAAAGGCTGCCACAAATTTGAGCTTCGTTCAGACCAGCGAGCAATAACCATGGCGATCGCGATTTTTAATAGCTCTGATGGCTGAAAGCCAATGGGTCCAAAACGTATCCACCGTCTGGCGCCTAAAACTTGTGAGCCAAAACCTGGAAGTAGCACCATAACCAATAAAACCAAAACAGCAAAATATATAAGACCACCATATTTGTACCAAAACCTATATGGGATACTTGCAAATACAATGAGTAAAAATAAACCGATTCCGGCCCAGGTTAATTGTTGTTTGGCAAAGTAAAAAGCATCAGAATATACCCTAAGCGCTTGAGGAGAAGAAGAATCGGCAACAGCCACGATTCCCAATATCGTTAGAATTAAAGTCAAAATAAATAAACCACGATCTATTGATCCTGAAGCTAAATTACTTTGTATCCTTTTTGTCTTTTTATTTCTTTTTTGCACATTAGATGGTGGCGAGCCATAAACCAAAGACGGCAAACACTATCCCCATAAGCCATGCCCGCATAACTATTTTTGGCTCTTCCCAACCGATAGCCAAGAAAGCGTGGTGAATTGGTGCTAAGGGGAATATCGGCCGCTTTAGGTACTTCCAGCCCAAAATTTGAATTAAAGACGAAACCGCTTCAATTACAAAAGGGGCACCGATTACAAAAAGGGCAGCTACATTCCCAAGTAAAAGCCCAATTATGGCGATCATAGCGCCAAAACTTAAAGCCCCTGCGTCCCCCAACCAAATCCGGGCAGGCCAAACGTTAAAATACAAAAACGCCAAAAGGCTTCCCAGCCAGATACCAATAAAAATAAACAAAGGCGTGTCCAGTGCATTTACGGCTATAAAGACATAAGCCATTAAATAAATTAATAGTAGTCCGGAGGCAAGACCGTCTAGCCCATCGGTAAAATTAAAAGCATTCGTAAAAAAAATAATTACCGAAGCGGAAAAGGGAATGTAAAATATACCCAAATCCAGGACCACATTTAAAACGGGGATATATAAAATGTGTATTCCCAATAAGAAATAAAGCATGCTGGCTGAAATAAAAGCCAAAACAAACTGGAGAGCAAATTTTTGCATTTTAGAAAGCCCCGTTACAACGCCAAAAATAGTTTTTTTGGCCGGACGCCCGAATATTTTTATATAATCATCCAACAGACCCAAAAGTCCAAAAGAGATAAAGGTAAAAAATATTACAATCAATTCATACCGAAGATTGTATGAGCTTTCAACAAATACACCCATATAATCAATAAGCGGAAATACAAAACCGAACAATAAAGTGATAGAGGCGATCATCAATATTCCACCTCCTATGGGAGTACCGACTTTTTTATCGTGAAGTTTGTCAAAAAGAAGCTTTTTTTTACCGCCTTCCGCTCTTCGTGTCATCTTTATCTTATATAAAAAATTAATAAAGGGAACCGTAAAAATACTGCTCATAAAAAATGAAAATAATATGAGGCCCAGAGCAAGCGGAAGGATATTTGGAAAATTCATGCTTAGTTTAGTATTATACTATAGATGCAAACTACTATTGACAACTATCTTATTAATTACAAAGTTTTCGGGGATAAAAACAAAAAAGATATATTAATACTTCATGGATGGGGACAAAGTGCAAAAGATTGGGAAAAAGTCGCCATACGACTGGGCCAAAAATACAGAATTTTTGTTCCCGATCTTTTGGGATTTGGTAGTTTTAAGAAAGGCGAAATAAATTATAGTTTTGAGGATTATCTTAGTTTTGTTTCATCTTTAATAAAAAAATTCAAACTAAAAAACTATATACTCATCGGCCATTCTTTTGGAGGTAAAATAGCAATTGCCCATACTTCCAAAAACAACAGTGCTGTAAGCAAATTAATTTTAATCTCCCCATCCGGTATTGAAGAAAGAGGTATTTTTACAAGATTAAAAATTATTTTGATTAAAATGTTTAAATTTCTACCATGGACTAATGCCTTTAAGGGTGTTACTTATTTATATTCTTATGATTATAAAACTGCCGGTAAACTCCTTCCCACTTTTAAAAGAGTCGCGCCTATTAAAGTTGATAAAGAGGCCAAAAAAATAAGTAGTGACACGCTTATTATCTGGCCCGAAAGGGATGAACAGGTCAATCTAAAATGGTCCAAGAAGCTAAAAAGGCTAATACCAGGTTCAGAACTAAGAGTACTGTGGAAAGCAAATCATTCACCCCACATTACGGACCCAGATAGGCTCCTAAGGATAATAGATGAATACCTATGAAACTTAATATTATCTTCCCCATCAAAACACATCTGCACATTTTTCAATTAGAAGAATATAAGCCTTTAAGATTCCTAAATTGGTATCGCAATAATCTTTTCAAAAGAAAACTAGAACAAAAAAGAGAGTTGGTTTATACCAACAAAGTTAAACTAATACTCGCGCTCGCTTTTATATGGTGGCTAACAATCTTAGGCGTCTTTGTCTTTTCCTCACCATTAGCTGGAATTGTCGTTAGTTTGCTACTAGCCTCTCAACCTTATCTGCTTTTTTTTATGGCAATAGCAACGCTTTGGCCATACGAATATTTAAATAAATTAAGAATTAAACAAAAAACCAGAAAAAAGATAAACAATCTACCAAACTTAAAAGTGATTGGCATAACCGGCAGCTATGCCAAAACATCTGTTAAAGAGATTTTGTATCAGATTCTGAGTACAAAATATAAAACTCTTCGCACACCGGAAAGCTATAATACCTGGCTGGGTGTCGCAAAGGTGGTTGATTATGAACTTGAGCATAGATACGAAATGTTTATTTGTGAAATGGGTGCTTATAAAAAAGGAGAAATCTCAGAAATTTGCGATATGGTAAAACCCGACTACGGGATATTAACAGGTATTACTTATCAGCACCTTGCGCGTTTTGGCAGTCTTAAAAATATTGTATCTGCCAAGTTTGAATTGGTTGAAGCAGTAAATAATCTAAAGCGAATTGTTTTTAATTTAGAAAACAAAAATATTAACGCTGAGATTAAAAAGCGTAATTATAAAGTTTCAAAACCTAAAATAAAGCTGGTATCACTAAAACTCACAAAAAACGGAATGCTTCTGAAAATAGTTATAGACAAAAATACATACTCAATAACTGCTAATCTTTTCGGAGAAGCACAAGCACAAAACATTTGTCTTGCGTCTGAGATGGCTTTAAAGCTTGGTATGAAGCCAAAGGAAGTTATAAAAGCCTTAAATAATCTTAAACCATTTTCAAATCGCTTTATTGTTAAAAAACTTGGGAATACAAGAATAGTTGACAATACATATAGTAGTAATCTGGAAAGCTTTAAACAGACAATTAAAACAGCCAAAAGCATCTCGGGCAGAAAAGTGCTTATAACTCCTGGCATAGTAGAGCTGGGCAATAAAGAGAGTAGTGTCCATAAAAAACTGGGTGCGTTAGCAAAAGATTCGTTTGACCAAATAGTCTTAGTTGGCAAAAGCAGGCGTACTGAAGCTTTAAAACAAGCATCTGGCAAAAAAAGCATATTTATATCGGATAATAAGCAGGATTATCAAAAATATATACAAAAATACGTAGACGAGAAATATGATTGGATATTTCTTGAAAATGATTTGACTGATAATTATTAAAGCTTTACGGCTTTTGCTCCCTTGAATGAAGAAAGAATATTACTTTCAAATGTTGTAATTAAGTTTTGCTTTTGTTTATATTCTTCAAGGCCAAACTTAACAAGTTTGTCAACAAGTTCAGAAAAACTAACCCCGGCTTCTTTCCACAAATAAAAAGATAATGATCCCGGCAGAGTGTTTATTTCATTAAAGTAAACTTTTTTCTCGTCTTTACTTACAATAAAATCTATCCTGCAGATACCTTTTCCGTTGATTGTTTTAAAAAATTGTTTCGCATAGTCTTGGATTTTTTTAGTTGTGGCATTTTTGATAGGAGCCGGTATTTTCCTTTTGGCAGTAGCCATACCTTTTGTATTTCCCTCGTGGGAAAGATATTTATCCTCAAAACTAAGAATTTCAGAAGTAGCAAGTGGCTGTTCCGTGGGTGATGCTTCATAAGGCCCGTTACCAATAAGGGAAATGTTTACCTCAATAAAATCTTTTGCTGCTTCTTCGATCAATACTTTCGTATCATAAAAATAAGCCACTTCTAAAGCATCTTTCAGTTCTGTTTCATTATTAGCTCTAGAAATCCCTATTGAAGAGCCTAGTCTTGCGGGTTTTACATAGACCGGATATTTAATGCCTAAAGGTAACTTTTGTCCTTTTTCTAAAATAATATGCTGTAAAACGGGAATTCCAAGGTTTTGCGCTATATTTTTTGACAATGCTTTATCTATACCTATCGCGGAGGAATCTACTCCACAACCTACATACGGTACATTTGCTAATTCCAATACTCCTTGGATTGAACCGTCTTCACCGTTTCGGCCATGTAAGCAAGGAAAGGCGATGTCGAAATTAAATTTCTGTTGAGTTTTAAAAAAAGATAAATATTCCGGCAATTCCTGTAAATAGAAATTTTCTGCTTGTCCAACCGGTAAAAATATTTTTGGTTTTTTATAGATTGCTTTCTTTTGATCTGAAAAGGTCTTGGGGTCCCAAAAACTATCGTCACCCAAATACCACTGCCCCTCTTTGCTTATATAAACAGGTAAGGCTTCGTGCCCTGCGCCTTTTAAGGCGTACATGAGTTGTATTGCCGTTATAATCGACACTTCGTGTTCCGGTGATTTGCCGCCAAATAATACCGCTACAGTTTTTTTATTCATAATTATATTTTATCATGCTAAGTGAAACTTCATGAGCCTGCCTGCCGGCAGGCAGGTAAGATTGAACCCCAGACACTGGTTCAGTAGATTGATATTCCTAGTTTGTATACGCTTTGTTTAAACTTTTCCCCGCGCTCTTTGTAATCCCTAAACATATCAAAAGAAGCAGCGGCGGGAGAAAGAAGCACAATTCCGCCTTTTGGGGTTTCACTAAAAGCGCATTCAACAATTTCTTCCATTTTGGATTTGCCTAACTTAATTATTTTTCCTTTAAATCTGGCTTTATTAATGCTTTTTTTGATTTTTGAGGCAGTATCGCCAATTAAGATCACCGTCGAAACATTTTTGCGTTTAGCTATAAATCGCCCCAGTTCGTCATATTCAAGCTGCTTATCATAACCACCCAAAATCACCGTTGTGGGTTCAATAAAAGAAGCCAGGGCTGCCATCGTCGGCTGAGGACTGGTGGCAAAAGAATCATTATAGAAAGTCACTCCCTTAATTTCTCTAACCAACTCCAAACGGTGCTCCAACCCCTTAAAATTTCTTAAAACTTGAGTTACAACTTCATCTTTTATTTTTAAGATCTTGGCAACTGTTACGGCCGCAGATATATTTTCCAAATTATGTTCACCTCGCAAAAGTAAGTTTTCGCGGTATTTCTGCTGCAGATTTTTCTTTGAGAAAAATACGACTTGTGATGTGCTTTTGGCAAAACTTTTTGGCGTTTGATAATCTTTACTCAGAATTGCAAAATCTGATTTTTTCTGATGTTTGACAATGTTTTTCTTGGCATCCACATACTCCTCTCTGTCCTTGTGCCAATCAAGATGGTCGGAAGTAATGTTTAAAACCACAGCAATATACGGGCTTTTTTCTAAATCAATTAACTGAAAAGAAGAAAGTTCCAAAACCACCCAAGAATCTTTTTTTAATTTTGGCAATAATCCTAGATAAGGCTTGCCAATATTTCCGGCTAGATAAACATCTTTGTTTGAATTTTTCAAAATTTCATAAATTAAAGTGCTGGTCGTGCCTTTGCCTTTTGTCCCAGTTACCCCAATGATTTTCGCCGGACACAAGTCAAAAAAAAGTTTTAATGCGCTACTAATTTTTGTACCTTGCTTTTCTGCCTTCACCAGCTCTTTGCGGAAGCGATAAATTCCGGGTGAGCGGAAAACAATATCAAAATTTTGCAAATTTGCCCTTGCAAATGAGTTCGGACCGCAAATAAAAGCTAGGCCTTTAGTCTTAATTTCCGTCAAATCTAATTCCTTTTTGGGTTTCTCATCAATAATAGTTAATGAGTACCCTTGCTTTTGTAAAAAGTTGACTAAATCTTTACCTTCCAAACCCAGTCCTAAAACCGCCACTTTTAGATTTTTCGTACTTTTGCTCATTAATCCGGATAAATTATATATAATATAGCACAAGTAGAACAGCCAGCGGCAATATTTATGTGGGACTAGAAGAGCTTATTGTAGAGGTGAAAGATATCGCCGGCCCCAAGCGTTAAAACCACATTTCCTTTTTGGGCGTTTTTCTTTAACCAGGAAATTGTTTCTTGGTGACCTTTGGTATAAAAGACATTTTTCTGCCATTTTTTCATTTCAGCTGCAAGCTTTTTTGAAGAGACCGTTAAATCCTGGGATTCTCTGGCTGAAGCATAAATATCCATTAAGGCAACTGTATCTGCTTTCCTAAAAGATTTAGCAAAATCGTCAAAAAGCATTTTTGTCCGCGAATATGTATGGGGCTGGAAAACAACGATTAGTTTTTCTTTAGGAAACCAATCCCGGGCTGCTTTTAAGGCGGCTTTTATTTCTGCTGGATGGTGGGCATAATCATCATAAAACAAAACTCCTTTGGATAAACCCATTTTCTCAAACCGCCTCCTACACCCTTGGTAAGCTGAAATTCCGTCCTTTATTTTACTCAGACTTACGCCGGCAAAAAGCGTTGAGATGATTGCCGCAGCGGCGTTATGAATGTTATATTCACCCGGGACAGTTATTTTTATTCCCTGAATTTTTTGTTTTTTACGCTTCAGTGAAAAAGTAGTTTCTCCTCTACTGATTTTGACATCGCCAATTTGCCAATCGGCCTTTTTGCTTAGACCATAAGTTTGAATTGGAACCTCCTCCTCCCGAAGAGTAGTTATTAAGCTGGCAATATTTTTATTATCAAGATTTGCAATTAACCAGCCGTCTTTGGGAATTCTCTTAAAAAATTGAATAAAAGTCTTTTTAGTATCGGCAAAGGTAGGATAAACATCCGGGTGATCGTGCTCAATATTAGTTACTACTAAAATCTTGGGGTTAAGAAAAGAAAACCGCGGCCGCATATCAATACCCGGAGAAACAGCATATTCGTCAGCTTCGCAGACAAAATGCCTGCCGGTTGAAAATTTTCCCGGAGTATTGATCGGGAAGATATTACCCACCCCAATTGCAAAAGAGGGTTTCTCGCCAGCTTTTTCTAAAATGGTGGCTATCATGGAAGAGGTGGTTGTTTTGCCACCAACTCCACAAACGGCAATTAATTCTTTTTTGGCAGCTAAAAAACCCAAGGCTTCAGCGTGGGTCATCACCGAAATACCCCTTTTTTTAGCAGCCAGAACTTCAGGATTATTCAACCCCCCATGGGCTCCCGTTGTTACTAATAAATCAGGCTTCATTTTTAGATTGCTCGCCTTAAACCCATGAAACCATTTAATATTGGCTTTTTTCAGTGTTTCATCGGTCACGAAGACTTCATCAATATCACTCCCTCGCACCTTAATCCCTAAGTCTTGGCAACAAATTGCCAAAGAAGCCATACCTACACCCTTTATTCCGGTAAAATGAATTCTTTTAAATTTTGTGATTTCGCCTGTTTTTTTAAGAAAAGATTTCACAACTTTTTCGTCTGACCATGGGCGTTCCTTTTTTCCTCCCAAATTCATACTTTTTTCATGGCCTTTGCCGCAAAGCACGACAGTATCGCCTTTTTGGGCTTGGTTGAGCGCAAAAGCAATTGCTTTTGCGCGGTCTTCAATCTTAAAATATTGCCCTTTTGTCTTCTTTATTCCTTTTTGCATATCCGAAATAATATTCTTGGCCTTTTCGCTTCTTAAATCAATTGCATTTAAAATGGTAACATCTGCTAACCTGCCGGAAATTTCAGCCATCATTGGCCGCTTTTGTCTGTCCCTTTCTCCCTCACAAGCAATCACGGCAATCAGTCTGCCTTTTTTGTTTTTCGAAAGTACGTCAAGCACATTTTTTAAACCATTAGGGGTGTGCGCAAAATCAATAATGATTTTTATATCCCGTTTATTTTTAACCTCCTGCATTCTCCCTTCTACCCCCGGGAAACTTTCCAGTGCGTGAGCAATCTTTGTCTTAGGGATTTTCAAATATCTAGCAACGGCAATTGCTGCACTGGCATTTTGCTGATTATAAGGTTCGAGAAACTCTTGTTTGGCAAGCTGGTTTTTTCCATAAAAAAGCACTTTGGAATTAATATTTTTTTTAATCCAGTTTGAATTTTTGTCATTTTTGTTCAAAATCGCCACTTTGGCATTTTGAAAAAGTTTAAGCTTGGCTTTTTTATAAGCACTAAAAGTTTTGTGATAATCAAGGTGCTCGTGGGTGATATTGGTTAAAACCGCAATCTCAAAATCAATCCCCGCTACTCTTTCTTGATCTAGCCCATGTGAAGTCACTTCCAAAACTGCGTACTCGCAGCCCTTTTTGGCCATTTGGTTTAAAAATTTATGCAGGGCAAGGGGCTCAGGATTCGTAACATGGGGACCGGTATTGTATTGTTTTTCCCCGATTTTGGCGCTGACTGTGGAAATAAGTCCAACACGCTTACCAGATTTTTTTAAAATATGGTAAAGCATATTGGCTGTTGTGGTTTTGCCGTCGGTCCCGGTAACGCCAATGATTTTCATTTTTTTGGCAGGATTATCATACCAAGCTGCCGCCAAAAGCCCCAGAGCTTTGCGAGAATTATCTACCCGAACATAAACAGCTCCTTCCAGTTTTAACTTTTTCGGATCTGCCTCGCCAACAACCACTTTCGCTCCATTTTTAATTGCTTGGGGAATGAATTGGTGTCCATCAACAGTCAACCCAGAAATAGCCACAAACACTCCGTCCTTCACAACCCTTCTGGAATCATCAAAAACACCGGAAACCTCCTTGGGAATATTTCCAAACGCTTGATAATCCAAATCCTTTAATAATTTATTAAATTTCATGTTAAAAACCGATCAACCCAACCTCCGGAACAAGTCTTATTCCATATTTAAGATTAATATCTTCAATAATATTTTCTGCCAATCTTTTTACATCCTGAGCTCGCCCTTTTTCCCCCAGACTTATAAGTATCAATGCATGCTTTCTGGAAACCGCTGCGCTTTTATATCTCTTTCCCTTCCAACCTGCTCGTTCAATCAACCACCCCGCAGGAATCTTAACTAAACTACCGTTAACATAGCCCGGGATTTCTCTAAAATTTCTCTTAAGTTTTTCATACTCTTCTATAGTGATCTCTGGATTTTTAAAAAACGAGCCTGCATTGCCGTTTTCGTTCCAATCTTCAAGTTTTTGGGATCTTATGTCAACCACCGCATTCCTGACTTGTACTAAGCTTGGCTTTTTTATTCCCTTCTTTTCAAAATACTCAATCAAAGAGCCATAACTGGCTTTCGGCTCTCCCCCTTTTACTAACTTAAGTATCACCTCATAGAGGATATATCTTCCCCTCTCTTTTTTAAAAATGCTGTCCCTGTATCCAAATTTGCACCGACCACTCTTCATCTCAACAAAAGATCTCTGTTTTACATCATAAGCAACAAGCCTCTCAAAAGTATCCTTAAACTCCTGACCATAGGCTCCGATATTTTGAACTGGTGCCCCGCCCACAGTACCCGGTATGGCAGATAAGCACTCTATTCCCTGCAAACCTCGCTCAACCGCTTGCCTCACAACCTCGTCCCAGACAGCACCTGCCTCAGCCAAAACCCTTTCATCCTCAAATTTAATATCTTTATTCACAAGCCTGATAACAAGACCGTCAATCCCCTTATCCGAAACCAAGATATCACTTCCCCCACCAAGCACAAAAATCGAAAGATTGTTCTTCCTCGCCCATTCCACAGCTTCCACCAATTCTTCTCGTCCATCAATCTCAATATAATACTTTGCTGGCCCACCGGTATGAAAAGTTGTCAGATCCCGCAGTAACACACCCCTTTGATATTTGTGATTTGGTATTTGAAATTTCATCCAGCATCTTTCTTCATAATTCATCCGGACTACTAAGAACATACATCTACACCCAAGGAAGTTAACTTACCAACAAAATCTTCATAACCTCGCTCAATAATATTGATGTTTTGTATTTGAGAGACACCCTTAGCTATCAATGCTGCAATTATATAAGAAAAACCCGCACGAAGGTCTGGGACTACAATTTTTCCGGCTTTGAGTGGTGTTCGCCCTACTATCACTGCACTATGCAGGTAGTTCCGCTGACCAAACCGACAACTCATGCCACCAAGGCAATCCCTATAAAGCTGAATCTTTGCCCCCATCTTGTTTAAAGTTTCAGTAAAACCAAATCTGTTCTCATAAACCGTTTCGTGCACAATAGACACCCCGTCAGCCTGCGTAAGAACGACAACAAACGGCTGCTGCCAATCAGTCATAAACCCGGGGTGAACATCAGTTTCAATAAACACAGGTTTAACTATGTCTGTCTCCCTCCAAAACTTTATGCCATTATCCCTCACCTCAAAACCTCCTCCTATTTGTCTGTATTTATTCAAAAAAGTGATCATGTCTTTTTGCCTGGCATCCTTAACTAAGACCTCGCCCCCGGTTGCAATAGCAGCACATGCCCAGGAAACGGCTTCCAAACGATCCGGCATAGCAACATGACGATACCCATGCAATTTCTCAACTCCAACAATCGTTATTTGTCTATCTGTATCAACAGAGATCTCCGCCCCCATTTTCTGAAGTAAGGAAACAAGGTCAATAATCTCCGGCTCAACCGCAGCATTGCTAAGAACAGTCTTGCCCTTCGCCAATACGGAAGAAAGCAACACCTGCTCAGTAGCTCCCACGCTTGGGTAATCCAAAGCAATTTTAGCACCCATAAGCCCATCAGCCTTTAAATATAAACCATCTTCATTCTCCTCAACTATAGCTCCCAAACTTTTCAATGCATTAATATGAAAATCAATCGGCCTAGGACCTATATTACATCCGCCCAAGCTAGGCACAAACACTTCTCCGAGTCGAGCCAGCAGTGGACCACACAAAAGAATCGGTACTCTACTTTTACCAGAAAAGCTATCAATTTCACTCCTTTTCATTAACTTAATGTTTGAAGTCCTAACAACGCACGACCTGTCTTTCCTCTCAACCTTTCCACCCAACGCAGTAATCATGTCAAGCGTTAATGAAACATCAATTATATCAGGAACGTTCTCCAACACACATTCACTACTAGTCAAGAGCGAAGCGACCAACTCCTTCGTTACACAGTTTTTCGCGCCATGAGTTTCAACTTCCCCTTTTATTGACTTCCCACCTTGAATTTTAATATCCATAAAAAACTGCTGCAGTAGTGATATTATATCAATGAAAAACAAGCTGTGTCAGAAATTATAAAGGTGACTTGGAACCAGACTAATACATTGGTTGGATACCCATATGAGTAAATAGTTCACGCGCAATGCTAAACCACAAAGGCGCTGCAGTTTCACTGGCCCATGGAGAGCTTTGTGGCTCGCGCAAAGTTACAAGCATGACAAATTTCGGGTTTACGGGTGGCGCAAAGCCAACAAAGCTGGCGATTGTCTTGTCTGTATCATAATGGCCGGATACAGGTATTTGTGCTGTTCCGGTTTTTCCGGCTATTTTAAAACCTTTGGGAATCGCCCATTTAGCCTCACCCTGGGAAGCTGCCAAAACCATCATTTCCGTCATCTCGCGGGCAGCTTTTTCACTAATCACCCGCTCGCCTTCTTTGGGGAGGATATCTTCTTCCCAGCCATCAATTTTTAGCTTATCTACCACTTGCGGCGTAACTTTTACTCCTCCGCGGGCAATGGTATTAATCATTGAAACCATTTGAATGGGTGTTACCGCTATGCCCTGACCAAAAGTAGAGGTTGCCACATCAATGTCTCCCCAATCATCTTCATCCCTAAGTGGTGGCCTTGCTTCTCCTTGAAGATCAATGCCAGTCGTTTCACCTAAGCCGAATTTTTTAAGGTAATCAATGACTCGCTCTTTACCAAGTTTTTGCCCGACAAAAGACATGCCAACGTTGTCTGAATGCATAATGACTTCAGCCATTGTCGAATTTTCAAAATAATTATTGTCCCAAGTCCGAATTTGGTATTTGCCTATGGTTAGGGGCCCCCCGCAAATATCGCATTTTGTATCTGGCTTGACCACACCCGCATCAAGTGCTGCTGCCATAATTATGGGTTTAAATACAGACCCGGGCTCAAACGAATCAGATATAGCCGGATTTTTAAATAAATCATTTCCATAATCTACAAATTTCGCCGGGTCAAATGCCGGCAAAGCCGCCATAGCCAAAACCGCTCCGTCTTTCGGCCTCAAAACAATGACAGTGCCCTGTATTGCACCGTAAACTTCCATCCCCTCCTTCAGTTTTTGCTCGGCTATAATTTGAATTGTTTTATCGATGTGGGTTACCAAGTCCACCCCACGCGTCGCTTCTTTTTGGCGGGAAAGACCGCCGATTAGGGGCACGCCCAAAGCGTTTGCTTCCCGTTGCCAAAAACCAGGTTCGCCGGCAAGAGTCAGGTCATAAAAGCCTTCCAAACCAAAATATCCTTTGCTCATACCTTCTTCGTCTTGCCCTACAAACCCCAAAAGATGTGCACTTGAGCTTCCTTCGGGGTAAATGCGGCTTTCCTGAAGCTCAAGTCCGATTCCGGGTATGTCCAATTTTTCGATTTTCTCTTTTTTCTCCTGGCTAATTTGATTTTTTAAAGCAACCCATACACCTTCTCTGTTTAATAAATTTTCAAGACGCACAGTTTCGTTTCTGAGTAACTGCTCGGGGTCTTCACCCTCTTTGGGTGAATCTACCAAAATTGGAGCTAAAATATTAGCCAGAGTTTTGGGGTCTTTAGTAAGTTCAGGCAAAGATGCATAAACCCGCCAAGCGTCAACGCTTGAAACCATCCAGGTGCCATCCTTAGCAAGGATACTTCCGCGTTGGGCATCTAATTTTTGATTTGTTATTTGTTGTGCGCGAGCTTGCTGGGTTAATTCACCGGTTTTAATTATCTGCCAATAAAACAGTCTGGCAACAATAGCAATGGATCCTAATAAAAAAAAGACACTTATAAATCTAAGTCTATTTCTCATGTTAAGGAAGCTGGGCAACTTGGCTTGTTTCCTGTCCCAGAAAATACACTTCGCTTGCTTTTATCATACCAAGATCAAGGGCTTTTTGATTGATGCGCGTCAGGGATGTACCTTCTACGGTTTGGGCCATAATTTTTCTGTTTTCAGCCTCAACCAGTCTTATTTGTTTTTCTATTTGTATAAGTTCAGTACCAAGCGAAGCCGCCTTGATACTTACGACCACGATGGCTATAACCATCATAATAATACCGGCTAGTGGGAACACCAGCCCTCTGGTAACTAATTTGTTTTTCATTGTATCAACTAAAATTTTTTTCAAAAACGCGCATCACTGCGCTTCTCGAACGCGGGTTTTGTACCCGCTCATCCTCGCTTGGTTTAATGGGCCCTTGCCCCAGACCCCAACCAAGTTTTTCCCAAGATTTAAACCTATTCTTTACAATCCTATCTTCACCTGAGTGAAAACTAATAACCACGATTTTTCCCTTTGGGCCAAGTAAATCAAAAGACCGGTCAAGCGCAACAGTAAGATTTTCCAATTCGCTGTTTACTGCTATTCGAAGGGCCATTATTGCTCTTGTAGCAGGGTGAATTTTACCTGGTTTACGCTTAGCAAAAAGAGCAGTCAGATCCCCCATTTTCGAAAAATTTTTATTCTTTCTTTTCTCACAAATTTTTTGAGCCAATTTTTTGGCACTTGCCGGCGGCATGCTTACCATAAACATTTCTTTTAACTGGTCTTCTCTTAAAACATTAAGTAAGGTCGATGCCTTGACCTCCATATTCCCTGGGTCAAGCCTCATATCCAACGGCGCGTTTTCGTTTTTAAAGGAAAAGCCGCGTTCATCTTCGTCTAAATGGAAACTCGAGATCCCAAGGTCAAACAAAATGCCTTTTACGGGAGAAAAACCGTATTTATGCGCTATTTCTTTAATGTGAATGAAATTGGCGTGCTCCAAAATTGCTTCACTGTCTCCTATACGTTTACGCGCCAGTTTAAGCATTTTAGGGTCGGTTTCCAATGAAAGCGTTTTTGCCCCTTTTTTTAAAAATTCCAGCGTATGTCCGCCTGCCCCTAAAGTGGCGTCTATAATTTTGTCTTCAGGTGTAATGTGCAAAATATCCAATATTTCGTATACCAATACTGGTTTATGGATTTCACTTAAGTCTTTTATCACTTGCTATTTTCTCCACCATTTTGGCGGCGTTAACTGCGACGTAACTTTCTCTTTTTTGCCAGGCCATCTTATCCCATATTTCTACCCTGTCACCTAGGCCGATAAATAAAACCTCATGGGAAAGTCCGGCATAATTTACCAGGTTCTCGGGTAGCAAAACCCGACCTTGGGCGTCGGCCTCAAGCTCAAACGCAGATCCTAAAATAAAACGGTCCGTATCTCTTACGGGTGCTGTTAGTATCTCACTCTTTCCGGTTAGCCTAGCCACTAGCTCGTTCCATTTATTGTGCCCTATAAGTACCAGACAATTTTCATACCAACGTGCAACTACAAACTTATTCCCAATTTCCCGGCGAAATTTTTTTGGTATGGCGACTCTTCTGTTTTCTGTTAATTTTGATTCAAAGTTTCCTATTATCATTATTCACCATTTTTCACCAGATAACACCATTTTGATATATTTTCACGGCCATGTCAAGACCAATAAGACCCAAAAATTTATTTCACAATAAGGCTAATTTAGTAAAATAATTGAAGTAATTATTCTGCTACAAAAATTCCGGTAGAAGTTTCTCCCTCCACTTCATTCCAACGGCTGCCGTCGTAGTAACGAATACTTCCGGGCATTTCAGGGGTGCCCATAATTGACTTACTCGAACTAAATACCCCATAGGGACCGCTTGCCGGCTGCCCGGTCAGGCCATCCGGAGCCCCAAACGTATTCATTGTTACAAACCAAGCGTCCGATTCATCGCTTAAGCTAAAGGTAAACTTGCCGTCACTACTTGTTAGTTTATCGGTGTTAGTTTGGAGGTGCCATTCGGTGGTTAATTTACCAACTAATTTTCCTTTGTCATCTCTAAAGCGAAGCGTTATGGTACCTTTCTCCACGCCTTCGTCATAACGGAATTTACCGGAAGATTCAGACCCGAGAAGTATATCCCGCTCAACTTCTGACCCGTTTAGCTGGGCCGTTCCGGGCACTCCTTGAGTGATTCCATCGGCGGTATCATATAATATTTCATAATCCAGAGTCTTAGCCTTTAGCCCAAGATTATTCATCCTCATGATCAAATAATGTCCGTCTTCTGTTGGGGTAAGACTCACAACCGGTCTTTGCTCAAAGGGTATTTCAGCTACAGCTTCTTCGTCTTCTTCTTGTTCAGGGTTGTCGTCGTTGCCGCGAAGGAAAAAAAATCCTCCCGCAAGGATTAGCGCACCAAGGACAAATATAACAACCGGCAAATATTTTTTCATTTAACTTTCTTTATTTTTCAGATAATTCAAGAGATTGTCAATAGCAACCCTACTTTGGGCTTTTGTGTCGCGGTCCCGCACGGTAACTGTCCCGTTTTCGAGCGTTTCAAAGTCAACAGTTACACAATATGGTGTCCCTATTTCGTCTTGGGCTGCATAGCGCTTACCAATATTTCCACGGTTGTCCCAAGCTGTATTATAAAAACGGCGCAATTTGTCATAGACTAAACGCGCTTTGTTAACCAGATCCGGTTTGTTTGCCAAAAGGGGAAAAACAGCAACACGGTAAGGTGCAAGCGTGGGTTTAAGTTTAAGGGAGATTTTTCCGTCGCTTTCCTCATGATATGCGTCCAATAAAGTTGCCAATAAACTTCTATCCATGCCGAATGTGGGCTCGATAACGTGGGGAATAAACTTGCGGCCCGTTTGCGGATCGGTATAACGAAGGTCCACTCCGGATTTTTCCATGTGATTTGTAAGGTCATAGTCGGTTCTATAAGCCAAACCGTACAATTCCTTAAAGCCAAAAGGAAACTCATATTCAAGGTCTTCCGTGCGCATGCTGTAATGTGAACGCTCATTTTCCGTGTGCTCACGCCAACGAAGCTTTTGGGGGTTTAAACCAAGGATGTTTGTGGACCAATCCCACATAGCTTCGCGCCACTTATCATATACACTTCTCCACTCATCTGTTTCAGGGTCAAAAAAATATTCAAATTCACTTAAATTAAATTGAAGGGTTCTATAAATAAAGCGCCCGAGGGTGATCTCATTTCGGAAAGCCGCACCGGATTGTGCCAAACCAAAAGGAAGTTTGGGCGACATCGAGTCCAGTATGTTTTTAAAATTAACAAACATTCCCTGGGCAATTTCACCGCGTAAATACGCAAGAGATTTTTCTTCCGGGATGATACCAATATGAGTTTCAAATAAAATATTAAAATTTCGTGGTTCGGTCCAATTAAATTCACCGCAAACCGGGCATTTAATTTTATTGTCATCTATTAGTTTTTTTTGCTCGGATAGGCTTAGGCCTTCCACTTTTATTTCTTTGCCCTTTTGGGCATAAAAATCTTCGATTATGTGGTCTGCCCGTGTCCTGTTTTGGCAGGATTTACAATCTATGAGTGTATCGGTAAAATTTGCCGTGTGTCCCGAAGCCTCCCACACTTTTGGGCTCATTAATATATTGGAGTCCAGTCCAATAATTTCCTCATTTCCATGGACGAAATATTTCCACCAGGCATTTTTAATATTTCGCAGAAGCTCTGCTCCCATTGGTCCGTAATCGTAGGTGTTGGCCAGCCCGCCATAAATCTCAGAGCCCGGATAAACAAATCCACGGCGCTTTGCCAAAGAAACAACTTTGTCCATTAAATCCATATATTTGATTATACGATGTGAATTTAAATTTAAAAAGAAGCGCCTTACAAAAGTCTTTTTCCAACCCGGAGTGAACTTAATTTACGCTCCAATACCTCCTCAAGCACTTCGTCTGGGTCTTGCATTTCAATGCCTTTCGGCCAAAAACCGATTAATACCAACAAATCATAAATAAACTCTTCCCTTAAAAGCTTAAGCCTGTTTGTTTTTTCCAGTTTAGCTAAATATTTTCCCACGAGTTTAAACAGATCCTCACTGGCATCTTCATGTTGGCTTACACGACCGACAACCTCCATAAAATAATATGCTAATGCTATTTTTCCTAAGCTCGTTTTAATAGAAGGAAAACTCCTGACGGTAGTTACTTCACTCAGATACCCCATCTTCCCGTTTTTAATGCTTCCCGAAAATTCTATTAAATTAAATATTTCCAGATGCCCCCTTTTTTTACTTTTTGGCCGGCGTACGCCTTTTGCAATAAAAGGCATCTTTCCTTTATTTTTAGTTAAAAGTGTCACAACCCGGTCGGTTTCGGAATAATTTACCTTTTTTAAAACAAACGCCCGGGATTTGATCTGGTACATAAAGTTAATTATACCTAAAAATCTCTACAGGCTAAATTCAAATGAAGTATCGGCGTTAAGGAAGAGCTCTTCGCTGTTTTTGCCGATATTAATCGTATAAAGCGGCTTGTCTTTCCCCGGTTGTTTTTGTATCAAAAGTTTGTACTTGTCTTCTACCTTAAAAGGAAGTTTATACGTAATTATTATTTTTTTAACTCCTTGGGGACGAAGCTCAAACCCCCCGGAAATAACCGTTTTTCCGTGTTCACTATAAGTCTCTCCCGGGTCTTCGAACCCTTCGACATCTAAAATTTCAGATCCCTCCGGGACATAAACTCTTGTCCAGTTAGGAAGTACTGAATTAAGCCAACCGTCGTAATCTTGAGAATTTTTATACGTAAGCGTAAGCGTTTTTGTGACTGTCCCGTCATCCGTCACTTGAATGTTTTGTTCTACTTCCTCGGTTACATAAAGATTTGATTTTCTCCCTCCCAAATTTGCGTCATTTATATGCAAATAATCGCCATCCGTTTCTTTTATTCTTCCGGCCAAATTAAATGATTCCACACCAGCCTGCGCCTTTTCATCAAACATATAAAACAAAACGTGTTTTTCATTAATCGATTTCCAGCCCGCCATAACCAGGTCGGGTAGCCTTTCCTTTTCCTGGCCCATGGCGTTGCTGATAATAGAATTTATTAAAGGTCCGACGATTTTTTTCCTGTTCTCGTAATTTTCCGGCGCATAGACAATTTTTCCGGGCTCGTTCTCGCTCCATACAATTGGGCCTTCTACATCAGCAAAACTTTCAAGCTCATAAATTACTTGCGGACAGTCGCAGCGCTCGTCAATTTCTGTGCTAAAATTCCCAAAGCCAGGTACCCCGATGGGGCCTATGACATTCAAAACATTAACTACCACATGTGTATCTACCGCGATCACGCCGTCGATTTCATCTATACCGGCCCTTTCAACTTCTTTTGTAAACAGTTCCATGCTGGTCCGGAAATCCGGATCCCAATTCATATCGCGCAAACGGTAATTGTTATTAATCACATAAGGGCCTTTCAGGTAATCAACTATCGGGTCAGGTGCCTCAACCCGAGGATTATAAATATCGTCAAGATGGTAAATATCGCTTGAAACAGCTTGATTAAACTTTCCGTTGTTAACTGTCATTATGGAATAAGCGGTCAAAAAACCGCCAGTCGGCCGGAGCTCTTTGTCGTTTTGAAAAAGCACGAGATAAGTCCGCTCTTCGTCTATACCTAGTAAATATGGAGCCGCTTCCATAAGAGGTTTGCTCTGGCTGATCATTGTTGTTATTTCGCGGCTTAAGGAAATTGCTTTTTCCAGGTTGTTTCTCACTTCTTTGCCGCGAAAAGTTTCAGGATAGCGCTTGGGGTCAATTTTTTGGATTTCGGCCTGGGCTTTAACCGCGTTTTGGGATATTTCATCCATTTTAGGTACAACGCTTTCTATTGTTTTGACAATAAAATCTATCCTATCATTGGCTGTCTCTTCTCCGCTGCCAGCCTCATTACCAGTTGTAAAACCTATAATATCAGCATAAGGCTTTATTGTCTCAAGAGAAATTTGGAGCGTATCCAACCCGTACTTTCCCGCATTTATAGCAGCTTCACCGTCTTTCCAATAACCACCGAGCCAGGGGATATATTTTATATACGCGGTTTGCCTGAAGGATTTTTCAAAACCCAAAAGGTCGCTTTCCAGCTTATTTACTTCACTTTCAACTAAGTTTATGTCTTGTGTGGCCAGAGAAGCTTGCAGTGCGCGCGCTTGGGCATATACTCGTGTACCGTTTTTATAAATTCCCCATACAGGCCAAACAAAAAGGATAATGAACAATAATAAGAATATAAAAATTACGCCAAAAACTGATAATATAAGCTTTTTTTTGGTCCGAAAGCCCCCAAAATTAAAACGCTTTTTTTTGACTGAGACATCTGTCGCACTTTTAACTTCATCATCTTTAGTTTCGCCCTGAGTTTCAGTATTAGGCTCAATTTTTTTCATCTGAGGCATATCCGGATCCAGAATTGAACGTGGTTTGATTTGTTTTATATTTTTTTCTAGACTGTCCATCCCTTCATACTACTATAAATGTTTAAAAAAGTCTGCCTACTTACATTTACAAAGCCCCTTTTCCGGTTATCATCACAATCGGAGTTTTAAGAAGTATTAAAAAATCCAAAAAAAGTGATTTTTTCTGGGCGTAATACGCATCCATTTTAATCCTTTGGTCAAAACTTACATCGCTTCTGCCGTTTACCTGCCAGTAGCCGGTAATGCCCGGCTTTACTTTAAGCATTTGTTTTACGTATTTTTCCGTACCGGGATATTTTTTCTGCTGCAGAGCAAGCTCCTCTTCATAATACGGTCTGGGTCCGACGATACTCATCTCGCCTCGCAGGACATTAACCAGCTGCGGTACTTCGTCGATAGAGTGCCGCCTTAAAATCCGCCCTATTTTTGTAATTCTGGGGTCGTCTTTTATTTTGTAATTACCCGCCTCCTGTTGTTCTTTTAGAGCTTTTTTAAATTTAGGGTCGGTTTTAAGTAGTTCATAAGCGTTTACAATCATGGTTCTGAATTTATATGCATAAAAAGGTTTGCCGTTTTGCCCTACACGCGGTGGCGTATCCGCAAAAATTGGACCTTTTGAGCTTAATTTAACTGCTATTGCCGATATGAGTATTATCGGAGAGAAAAAAAATAAAAGAATTATAGAGCCGATAACGTCAATGGTTCTTTTGGCAACAAAATACCACATAGTATCTTATAGATATTCCTCTTTTTTTAGCTCTTTAAGCCTGTTGACAATTTGTTTTACGTTTTGAGCTTTACTTTTACTACAAACCAGTAGAGCATCATTTGTATCAATAACTATAATATTATCTACATCAATTACGGCTATTAACCTGCCGTTCGTATGAATAAGCGCATCTGAAGTATCAATATTAATAATTTCTCCTCCGGGTTCGTTTCCGTCGATTATTACATTACCAAGATGATCTTTTTTGGAATTCTCCCACACTTCTTTCCAGTCGCCGATATCTGTCCAGAAAAAATCGGCAACGGCTACAACCATATTTTTTTCTTTTTCAGCTATGGCATAATCGATTGCAATTTTTGGCATTTTTTTATAAGCTTTTTTTAGCTCCTGTTTTTCGTTTTTGGTCCCAAAAGCTAAAGAAATATCGTCGAGATTGCTTTTTATCTTTGGTGCGTGGGTGGCTAATGAATTAAGCAAAGTATCTGCCCTCCAAACAAATTGTCCGGCATTCCAGTAATAGTTTGGAGAGGCTGTATATTTTTTGGCTAAAATAAGTGGGGGTTTTTCAACAAACTTATCAAGCTTAAAAAAATTAATTCCATTTACTTCCTTTATTTTAATACCTCTTTTAATATGCCCCAATCCTGTGTGAGGATAACGCGCTTCTACCCCAATTGCAATTAACACACGGTCTTCATACGCCACTTTTGCTGCGGCCTTTAATGTTTTTAAATACGTAGGCACCGGTTTTACTAAACGATCGGCGGCTTCGGTTACGATAACTGCATCCGGATCTTTTTTATAAATATAAGCTGCTCCAAGACCGTGCGCCGGCCCGGTTTCGCGTCTAGCCGGTTCTACAATAATATTGTCTGACAAAAAGCTTGGTAATTCGTTTAATATCTCTTTTTTGTAGGCGTTAGAAACAGTAACGCAATAAATTTTTTCCCGAGGAAGGATCTTGCGAAAACGCTTATAGGTGATTTGCATAAGCGTCTTTCCCTCAAACATTTTTAAAAATTGCTTAGGAGTTTTGTTGGTAGATTTTGGCCACAATCTGGTCCCGCCGCCACCTGCCAATATAAGGGCGTAAAGATGCTCTTTATGTGCGTCACTGTTCATTTAATTTCCAAAAGTAATCTTTTTTTAAAATTTTCAAATGCAAATTTATTGGCATTTTTAACTATGTAATTGTTATCAAACTTCATTTTTTCAAACCTGTCAATAGCTCCCATTAAACTTGAGCTTGTTTGTTTGTCAAAAAAAATACCGGTTTTGCCATCTATTATTGTATCAAGACTTCCACCCTTTTTAAATGCAATCACCGGTGTACCCATGCTTTGTGCCTCAATAGACACCAAACCAAAATCTTCATCCTGGGGCATAATTAACGCTTTTGCTTTTTTATAAATATAATTTAAGAACTCGTCTTTCAGATAATCCATAAAAATTATGTTGTCGTTGGCCATATTCTTAAGCTTAGCTTCCTCGCGACCGGTCCCTACGATTATTAAATTCTGATTTAATTTATTAAAAGTTTGAATTACCAAATCTACTTTCTTATATAAAACCAGCCTTGATACAACTAAATAATACTCTTCAAACGGCAATTTAACTTTTTTTAGGTTATTATTCTTTTTTAACGGTGGGAAGATAACGGTTGAATCTTGTTTATAATATTTTTTAATTCTTTTTTGTACTTCTTTGGAAATGGCGAGATATTTATCCGGTCTTTTTGAGCCTAATAAGTCCCAGTTTCTCAAGTAATTTACAAATAAAGAAGCAACACTTTTATTAAATGAATTATTAAAATAATCATCATAACCACTCCAAAGATATCTTGTGGGGGTCAAGCAATAGCAAATGTGTTTAGTTTTAGGTTTAGTAATTACACCTTTTGCAGCTTCGCTCGTTACACTTATTACTAAATCGTATTTATCAAAATTAAAGGATTCAAAAGCCATTGGCATTAAAGGCGCCAATAGTTCATGTCTGCTTCTAAAAAATTTAATTTTCTGTAAAAAAGAAGGAATCACTTTAGGAAAAACCCGTGCCCAGGCAGCGGCTGGTGGGTTATAAACCGATGTGAACAGGTGGGCATTGGGAAAAATTTCCTGAAGCGCTAAGAGCACGCGCTCTGCCCCTCCCCACTTATTTACCCTGTCGTATACTATTGCCGTTTTCACTGTTTAAAACTATTGTCTTTCAGGTGTAGCCATTTCATAGATTTTTACGGTCTTTTTTGCCATTTTCTTCCAACTGTATTTTTTTAATACTTTAGCGGCTTTTCTCTCGTATTCCTTTCTTTTTTCTTTATTCATCAATAATGCGTCCTCCATGGCCTTTTCTATTGAAGTAAAATCAAACGGATTAAAATAATACGCGGCGTCTTTATATATTTCTTTAAAAATTGGGATGTCAGACGCCAGTGTCATTGTCCCCACAGACAAGGCCTCCAATCCCGGAAGCCCAAAACCTTCAGACAAAGAGGGATATAAAAAGCCTACGGATTTTTGATAAAGCGACGATAGCTCGCTATCGTTTACAAACCCTATGAGTTTAACCCATTTTTCCGCTCTCAATTCATCCACAATTTTTTTTAATCTATTGGTAAACACGGCTTTTGACGTAATTAAAACCAAATAAACATTTTTGTCCTCTAAAGCCATATTTTTATTTAAGAGGCCGATAGCTTCTATTGCTCGATATAAATTTTTGTGGGGATAGGCGCTGCCGGCATATACAAAATATGGCTGTTTAATTTTATATTTGTTTAAAGTCTGATTTACCGTAGTTGTTTTTTGTTTACGGATATTTTGGTCCAGACCTTCGTATACCACGGTTATTTTTTGGTTTTCAACGTCATAGGCTTTTAGTATTTCTTCTTTTACCACCCTGCTTGGTACAATAATTTTTCTGCTTTTGACAACGGCGCTTTTAAATACCCGATGATAGCCAATGCGCTTAAATGCGTAATGAAGGGCATTAAGGGTAGTAGCATTTAAGCCTTTTTGTTTGTGCATTAGCAGGTCGTGAATGGTAACAACAAACGGCGTATTTGCCTTTAATGGCACATTAAAGTGGGGAAAGTGAATTAAGTCATAATTATCATTTTTTATAATTTTGGGCAGTGCCAACTGCTCTTTTAAACTATAATGCCTGAAATCCCCCAGTATACGGTTATAAACACTGGGGACACTTTTGCTTTTATAGTATTTATCACGGAGTAGCAACGTATATGTGTTTTTTTTATCTACCAAAGGTATATTTGCCACCAGATTGTTCACATAGCGCCCGATGCCTGCGTGCTCCAAGCCATACAATCTTGCGTCAATTAAAATTTTCATTATTTTATAAATATTCCAGTTGTACTTTTAGATAACGAAATGATTTTAATATTTTAATTCCAGCAAAAACAAAAATATTTACAACAATATTGTAATTCTTTTCTAAATATTTTTTGTAAAAAATTTCCATAGCGTTAACTCCGGCCAGAACATATTTTAATCTCTCGCTTTTATTTTTTATGTTTGTTGATTTATTCTTTCCTTTTGTCACTCCTTTTAAGTGAATAATTGAAACCTTGGGGAAATAAACTAATTTATAGCCTAACTCTTTTATTTTCCAGCATAAGTCTATATCTTCACCATCAAGAAAATAATCTTCGCTAAACCAACCAACTTTATCTAATATATTTTTTTTAGTTAAAAAAAATGCTCCCTGAATCGCGTCTACCTTGTGAATTTCCTCGGGGGATAAATAGCCATACCAATATCGGGCAAATAACCTAGACTTAGGAAACAATTTATCCAATCCGGAAAAATGTGTGAAGGCTACCCAAGGAGTAGGAAAAGATCTTCTGGTATCTTTATCCAATTCTCCATTTAATAGTACTAACTTGCAGGTAAGTGCGCCAATTTTTTCATCTTTTTTCATATATTCTAGACTTTTATCTAAAACTTTGTCTTTGAAGATCGTATCTGTGTTTAAAAACAAAACGTATTTGCTTTTTACATATTTTTTCGCGGCATTGTTGCCGCGAGCAAAACCTAAATTTGAACGATTCTTTAGGCATCTTACATTAGGGTAATAGCTCTTAACCATTGCAACTGAGCCGTCGCTTGAGCCGTTGTCCACAACGATTATTTCAAAACCGGTTTTATCATGAATCGCGGTTAATGACTCCAAACAATCCTTAAGTACTTCCTTGGTGTTGTAGTTTAAAATTACAATTGTTAGTTCCTTTTTTTTCATCTTAATTTTGTTATTTCGACAACGCTTTCTTATAAATTTTGTCGTGTAGCTTTACCACTTCTTTCCAGTCATAATTTTCTTTTACAAACATGCGCCCCGCCTCTCCGATTTTGCGCCTAAGCTTTTCATCCTCAAGAAGCTTAATGGCCAGTTTTGCCATTCCCCTGCCGCTATCGCTTATTAAAGCATGCTTACCCGCTATCAGCCCAAGCCCTGCCACTCCGTTTGAAGTGGATACGATAGGCAGGCCGGACGCCATTGCTTCTAACACCTTTAACCGGGTGCCACCTGAGCTTCTTATCGGAGTCACCATCAAACTTGCAGACCCATATGCATCCCTGGCATCAGCAATGGATTCGCTAATTTCTATGTCTTCCCGCGCATGTGCAAGTTCAACAAACCTTTGCGGAATCATTCTGCCTACCAGCCAAAGCTTGGCATCAGGCATTTTTTTATGGATATAGGGCCATACTTCTTTTAAAAGTTCGTCAACTGCCTCAATGTTTTGCAGCCATTCAAAATTCGTCACTCCATACATCACGCGTGGTGGCACTTTTTTGGCTACCTTTTTGGCTTTGTAGTAATCAGTATCAACTCCGTTGGGGATAACATCCGCCCTTATACCAACTAATTTTTCCATAACTTTGCTGTCTTTATCAGACACGGCAACCAGCTGATTTGCTTTTTTCCAATAATAAAGCTCCCAAAAACGAAGTTTTAATATTTCAATCATAAATATTGGCCGGAGAAAAAAAGGTACTTCCTTGTCTACGTAATGCTTATATACTTGGTATTCAATAGTTTGCTCGACCATTATAGATGGAATGTCCGTGTTTGGAATATGAGGCATAACATAAAATGTCTCAGCGTGGATTAAATCATAATTACCTGTTTCAAGTTCTTTTTTAATGGCCCTTTTTTCGGCAAATGAGAAATTTCTTACAACTAAAAGTGGATATGGTGTAAACACTGTAAATAGCAAATTTCGTAGAGTCCAAGGAGATTTTGGTCTTGTAAACACTTTAACCTTTTTACAATATTTTTTAAGTTCAGGTATATATTTACGCTCTGTATCGCTTTTAATTAAAGAAAGAAGGGTAATCTCATGGCTTTTAGATAAATATTTTATGATGTTATACCACCTGGTTTGACCACCTGATGTTTCTGTATTTGGCAAAAAGGGAACTATTAAAAGTATTTTCATTTTACTTTTTGGTGTAAATCTAATATTACATATTCAGGTCCTTCTTCCACAACTTTATATTTTTGTCGAAAATTTTGAGTATCTGCGCTCATCGGATCAGAAGATATAAAATACTGGGCGCCTTTATCAATCATACCTTCTATCCCTTCATCAACTACGGGCCAGCCTTTTCTTTCAGTTTGATATAAGAAAGCGGTACTACCGTTATATGGGGCTATAACTAAAGCATCTTTGGGCAATAATTCGTCGGCTCTTTTACCGGCCGTTATGATGGAGTAGTCGTTAATCTTGTAATAATCTTTAATTTGGTAAAGCCCTATTCCCTCCATCATTACAATTGAAAACACTATTACTATACCTAATGTGTAGCTATTTACCGCTTTAATAGACCAAAGTGACATTAAACCGCGTGAGAAAAGCAAAGCTACCGGCGGGATAAGATAGAGTTGATAATAATCATGTTTTACATTAGCTGTTGCGATAATAATTACGTATAAAATTATTGCTGTGAAAAATGATAATAAATATGCGTAGGTTTCTTTTTCTTCTTTTATTTTATTTATAACCAAACCCATGCAAACCGGAAACAATCCCCATATCCCAAGTATTAACCTTCCTAGTCTTTCTCCAAAAATCCATCGCCAAAAAGCCGGCCGGAAACGTATGCCATCGCCATTAAAAGCCCAACTGGTGGTGTGTGGTATGCCAACAAGATAATCACCTTGTCCCATCCACGCTCTCCACGCAAAAAGCGGAATTAAGGCGATATCCAATGCTATCAATAAAGGGATATTTGTAAAAAGCCCTTTAACAGTAAATTTTTTATAAGCTAAATAAAGTGGTGGTAATAAATAAAAAATTGCATATGGTTTTGCCAATAGTGCCAGCGACATTAATATAGCGCTAAAAAATAGCTGCCATTTTTTATCGCTTAAAAAGTATAAATAAAACATCCAAACACTAGCGGTTGCTAGGGTAACAGACAGCGGGTCGGGTAAAATAACTCGGGTGTAATAAATTGTATAAGGATTAAATGCTACAAAAAAGGCGGCCCAAAACCCGCCCCAAAAACCCCAAAATTTCTGCCCAAAAGCAAACATTACAAATATTAAAAACATGCCAATAAATACCGATACCAATCTTCCGGCAGCATCAAAATTTCCCGGATAAACGGCGTCCATTCCCAAATGAAAGAGGTTAAATAAAGGAAACTCAACAAAACGGTATCCTTTGGGATTAAAGTACCCTGTCTGAATTTGGGAGATATCGTGGTATCGAGGCCGTAACAAATCTAGACCTTCATCTTTATAAATTTTTGTCACCGACGCGGTGTCCGCCTGCCGCCAGGAATGCCAATCTGTTAATGGAATATTTATTTTATATAAACGGAAAATAAAGCCGAATATAAAAAGCAAAGAAAGCAACATATATTTAAAGATGTCGTTGCTTACTAACTTTTGAGAAAAAGTGATTATTTTATTTACCAATATTTTTTCTTTCTAAAATATATGTTACCGAAACAAACATGCCAGAAATCAACCAAAAAAATGTAGCATATTTAGAGGCTTCCAATATATCTATAAAAAACATCATTAATAATATACCCGGTATTGCCCCCAGATATGACAAGACAAATATTTCCATCAACCCTCTTTTTTTCAGAGGAAAATTTATTAAACCCCGTATACTTACTTCCAATAGTACATAACACAAAGCCAAAAAACCCAAAATTCCGGTTTCTCCCAGCATGCGCAAAAAATCGTTGTCTGTTGCCAAAGTAATAGAAGAATATCCTGTTCCCAAAAGAGGATTTTTCTTTAAGGCGCGTATAGCGCGTGGCCATTCAACATTAAAACGGATAGACGTGGATCTGTCTTCAATTAACTGCATTGGCTCAGGTGTTGGCGTTTTTGTGTTTATCCGCTGGCTTTCCGGGCTACTTTCTTCTTGTGCATATATGCCAACTACGTTTACTTGGCTAAACCTTTGGCTATATACCTTGAATAGCTGGATATATCTATCCATAAGCTTGGAG
This sequence comes from Candidatus Microgenomatus sp., assembly GCA_020724555.1. Taxonomy (GTDB): domain Bacteria; phylum Patescibacteriota; class Microgenomatia; order UBA8517; family UBA8517; genus DYGT01. Next base: position 32,144 of record DYGT01000002.1, on the reverse strand, counting down.
GATAATGATATAAAAATTAAACTAGCAATAGCAACCACGATCAAATATTTGTACTTACGCAAAAGTGACAAAACAACGCCGACACCCAGGCCGTAAGAGACAATGGAAATTCTTTGCGCTGCATTTACCAAAAGCCATAGCCCGGCGATAAATATTAAAGACAGTGCAAATCTCCACGCAAGCACTCTGCTTTTTATTCCCAATTCGGTTAAAGCCCGCTTGGTCCCAAAAATAAAACCAGTAAGCAAGGGCATGATCGTAATCAAGAAACTGGCAAGGTCATAGTGGCCGGCAAAAGTTGAGGGAATATGTGCTCCGGGAACCCAATAAAGAGCAATGCCTTTTGCATATTCATAATTCTGCGTTGTAATAATCGGCCAGTTAAAAAAGCGCTGACCTAATCCAATAACAAAAATATACAGCAAACACAAAAACAATACTTTAATAAAAAAAGCTAAATCCTCTTTACTTTTTAAAACATATACGCCTACGAAAAACATTCCCATATACTCGATTCGTCGTAAAAAATGTAGTATTCCGATTGCCGGCACAACCGTTTTGGTAACCAAGATCCCGGATAGCAAACTAACAAAACCCACAAAAAAATATATAAATATAGCCTGATTTATGCGATCTTTTAAAAATGATTTTAAATCCCTTGATATTGCGCACAAAAACAAGAAGTATGTAACAAAAATAACCAAATCTTCAAAACGTATTGCCACCTGGCTTCCCGGTATTTCCCAAAATGGAAATTTCGGCAGCAAAAGTATTATTACCAAAGTAAAAGCCGTTGTATATTTAAGGATACTATGTGTCATTTGTAAAACTTTTTAATAATTTTTTTCCACGGAACTTCTGTAATTTCCCCCATTACCAGCTCAAACCTCTTAAGCACTAACCACAAAGCATCAGTCGTTAGTACAAAGACAAATATTCTGGCGCTTAAGCTACTTGATACATAACGGATTATGATTTTTTGTTCATACTTTTTCCCTTCACGCCAGATTTCTTCGTTTTGTGATGTCGGTACAAAACCATTTATAAACCAGCTTTCGCGCATAGGATGGACCAACTCCTCCAAATAGGAACTGCGCGTTTGATCGCGGATAATTGTTTGAGCTTCTTCCGGTGGATAATTAAGCCTTAATGTCGGCAGCCATTTGAATTGTTCCAAATAATGAAGAATCACCTGCTCGCGCGTATAGTCGGTATAATAGCCTCTTCTCAAAGGAGTTTCTATATCTGCCGGCTCATAACTTATATATGCGTCTGGAGGGGGAGAAGGAAAAGGCGGCGTCGGATAAATCATATAACGCATACCCACAAGAAAAAACACAAAAAACAAAAGAATACGAATTTTTTTCATAAATTACTGGAACAGTCGTGCTCTGCCTAAGCGGTATGTTAACTGCTTGTTTTTTCTTTCACCTATTGTCTTTGCCGGCACTCCTCCGACAATAGCATAAGCGGCCACGTCTTTTGTCACTACTGCACCAGCTGCAACAACCGCACCTCTTTTGATATTAACTCCGGGTAAAATTATGGCACGAGGACCAATAAAAACATAATCTTCAATAATTACCATGTCCGAAACTGCATTAAAGTCCGGATTATTCAAATCGTGTTCTGAATTGTAAATCATAACGTCGCTTGCTATATCCACATGATTACCAATATTTAATTTTTCCCTGCCGTCCATAAAACAATTAGCTCCGATTATTGAATCCTCGCCTATTGAAACACCTTTGGGATCAAAAAATTTCGCTCCCATGTGAACCGTCGAACCTTTGCCGATTTTAACCCCGGCTAAAATAAAGGCCATTTTACGGACACTCCACAAAGGCATGTGAAGGGATATACCGTGCAGTAAATACAATTTAAAATCCAGCCACCAATTATAAAAACGGTTTAAAATTTTTCCAACAGCCTCGTTCGGGCTTAACTTACGCCCGTGTTTGTCCGTAAATACCAGCCCTTTTTTATTTATTTTTATGTTCTCGGAGTAGAGCATCTTATTTAATTTTTTTAAAAACCGCAAGTGTTTCTCTGGCGGTATTATCCCACTTAAATTTATTGGCTTGAGATCTACCGCGAAACACCATCTTATTATACTTATTTTTTGGCATTATAAGTAAAGAGCGTATTTTATCCGCAATATCGTCTGTATTATAAGGATCAACAACAAGGCAAGCGTTTCCGGCAATTTCGGGCAAGCTTCCGCGGTCAGAAACGATAACCGGCACACCCAACGCCATCGCGTTTACCACGTCAATCCCAAATCCTTCCCAAAAAGAAGGCAAAATATATCCATATGCACGGCTTAGGAGAGCGTGTTTATCTTCATCTGGTATAAAATCAGTAAATATTACTCTGTGTTCTATTCTTAATTTTTTAGTTTTTTTGAAAATAGTTTCATATGACCACCCTTTTTTTCCCACAATGACCAAATCGGTATCGGGAAAATCATTTTCTATCTTTGCCCAAGCAACCAGTAAGCCTTCGATGTTTTTGCTTGGCTTAAGCGTACCCACAAAAAGAATATATTTATCTTGCACTTTATATTTCGCTAAAATACGTCGCACATTTTGGGTACTGATTTTATTAATTGAATCTACGTTATCATGTCCAAGAGGCGTGACGACAATTTTTTTTGAAGCAAATTTATAATGTCGTACAATATCTTTTTTTGTAGTTTCAGATATTGATATGATATATTTTGATACTATAATCGACCAAGCACTCCAAAGCCTTAACTGCCAATAATCAAACCGCGTAAATTGTTCCGAAAATTTGAGATACCCGAGGTCCATTATAGAACATATCCTGGGCATTGGCGCAAGGGGAGGAATATAATGGCTTGGTGTAAAAAAAATATCCGGCCTGTTCTTTCCAAAAAATAAATTCGGCATGAGAGTTTTTATAATCCACATGTGACCACCGGGAAGAACGCGGTATTTCCAATTATTTGTTTCCGGGGGTAGGCTGTTTGGCTTATCTTTCAAAAATATTTCAAATTTAAATTCGTCTTTCCACTCCCCTTTCATTTTATAAATGTGCCACAAAAGCTCAAACGCGTATTTATTAACACCAACTTTATTTTGAATGTTAGCCTCATTTCCGTCGATACCTATTAACATAAATCTTATTTTATCATGTAGGCGTAAAACTCCATTAAATCGCTTTAGCAAACATGACAAAAACCATGAGCGTAAGCTCATGGAAGTTATATCTTTGCCGTCCTGATTTCGAATTTAGCTGCGGCTTTCCTCATATACCTTTAAGGTTTCATGAGCTGCCTTTTCCCAACTAAATTTTGCCAGCTGAATTTTGCCTTTTGCCCGCAAATCATTTTTATTTGCAATTGCTTTTTTGATTCCCTCGGTTATGTCTTCAACACTCTGGGGATTCACGAGGATTGCGCCGCTTCCGGCAACTTCGGGCATGCTTGATACGTTTGACGTAACCACAGGTACTCCTGCCGCATACGCTTCCAGGATCGGTAGGCCAAAGCCTTCATACAAAGATGTGTAGACTAAAACACTGGCTCCTTTATAAAGAGACATTATCTCGCGGTCTGATATATATCCGGTAAAGCGCACTCCGCGCAAATCACTGTTTTTACCTGCCCCCACCACGACATGGTGTTTTAAATTGGCATCACCACTGGCTTTTTCAAACGCCCGAATTATGTTATCTAAGTTTTTCCTTTTTGCCGTACCTATGGACAAAGAATAATTGCCGTTCAAATTAAATTTCTTTTTAACGAGTTTTACGTCTTCATCTGTAATATCAGTAAAATCTCGCCCCAAAGCCTCGTGTATTACACGAATATTATTTTTATTTGCTCCCAAATTTATTAAATCATTTTTGGTTGACACAGACGGAACGATTATCCTGTCTGCCTCTTTTATTACTTTTTTTAGGCGTCGTTTGTGGGTTGAAACAATTTTAGGGTGTGTTTGCTTGGGCAGTAAAATAGGCGCCAAATCGTGGACTGTAGTTACTTTAAAAGCCTTAGATTTAAACTGCGCCCAATCGCTGCTGTGGTAAACGTTTATATCCCCCACCAACATTTCAGCCGACACCAAATTAAATCTATTTGCCAGCGCGTCGGCCAGGGTTGGTGGTAGATAAAAAAACCTAGTTTTAAAATTTCCTTTCAAATTTTTAGAAAAAGAAATCAGTTCGTTTCTTCTTCTTAACGATCCGCCAAACAAAATGTAATTATTTTTCCTGTCAATTTTCAAAAGATTTTCCACCAAACGGCTGGTGTAAACCGAAACACCTGTGCCATAAATTATTGCTGAAACGTCAATCGCTATTTTCATTTTTCGTATTCCCAAACAACTATACCATTAAAGTCATGCTCAGCTATTTTTAAGAAACCCCGATCTTCCACCATTTGGCGAGCCTTATCCTCGGGGTCAAAAATATCCGCCACATAACGCATGAGGAGTATTTTTTCTTTAGTAAATTTTATTTCAGGATAATAAGAAATCTCCTGCTCGGGTTTATAATAGACAATTCCCTCTTTTTGGGAATTTGCTACATACACCAGCTCGCTGTCGTCACTCACAAATTGCGCAAAACTACGCCAATCTTCGCGGTGAAAACGGGGATTTGTAAAATAACGGTAATTAAACATGATGTTTATAAGTAAAAATACAACCAAAAAAGGTAAAAATAAATTTTGAGAAAGTTTTTCTGAACCAATTGCAACTAAAATTAAAATGCCGGGAAGCACAAATAATAATCTAAAATAAACGACAACAGGGATAAAAAAACCGACCACAAGCGAAAACAAGATAGGAAGCGTTCCCCATATTAAAAATATTTTTGTCCTTTTTTCTTTTTTCAGAGCAAAATAAATCGGAATAAGCCATAAAAGCGCGGAAACAAAAATCCAAAAAGCATAAACGGCACGGCTGTCATAGTTAATCCTGCCGAGCATAAATTTGGTAGGAATTAAAATTATATTTTTTAGACTGGGCTGGCCAAGTATCTGCCACCAGCCGGAGGCCGCCGTTTTAACTCCTAGTCCGCTTTGCAATTGTTGCCAAAAAATATCTTTGTATAAAATAAAAACGATAAAAAGCGGCAAGTAAGCCAAAATAAGCTTTGTCCAAAATTGCCTATCCTTTTTAAACATAGCGGCAACCAGCAAATAAACAGGCATCACAAACACGCCTACATAGTCGGTCATGACTATAAACAGCAAAGACAAGGAATAACCTGCCCACAAAATAATACTTTGTTTTTTTTCTTGTATTAATTTTGTAAAAAAGAAAAAAGATAATACTACAAAAAAAGTAAGCATACTATACATTCTGGCTTCAGTAGAATAATAAACATGGATGGGGTTAATTGCCAAAAACAAGGCCGCTAAAAGCCCGGTTGCTTTGCCAAATAAAGTAAAAACTGTTTTATAAACAAACCAAATAGTAAGTAAGCCAAAAACCAGTGACATGCTTCTAAGGGCAATTTCGCGGAAGCCAAATATTTCACTCCAGCCTTTAAGCGTAAAGTAATAAAGCGGGGGGTGAAAGTCTCCCGGTAAAAATTGGTATAAAATGCCGGATAAATCAAAATTGCGCACGACAAGGCCGCTAGTTGCCTCATCAAGCCAGAATGACTCATTAATATTCAAGATACGCAAAAATAAACCTAATACTAATATCGAAAACAATGCCATTATTTTGCTCCTCTTCCCAGTATATTAAATTCCAAAACCCCAATTGAAGCTGCCGTATTATAAACAAGCTTAAAAATAAAATATTTCGGCTCGTGGTATTTAAACATGCCCCATATACCAAGTAAAATTGTGAACGGCAGCGAATAACGAACCAGAACCAGCCAAGCGCCGATTTTCCCAAATTTATATTCACGCTTGGCTACCCAGCGGGCTTGAGAAAATACCTGCCCGGGCGTTGATGGATTGGCGTGGTAATGCCTGGCTCCTGCAACAACTTTAGCCTTGTAGCCTAGTTTGCGGCTTAGGGTATAATCATCCGTATAACCGCCTTCGCTAAACCCGCCGACGCGTTTAAATTCGCTTGCTAAAATCGCTCGAAAAACCTTATCTTCTTTTTTACTGCTTTGCTGCAAACGGTCGGTAGTTTTTCCTTGGTTATAATTCCACATCCTGCCCCAGACATTTTGCCAGTTACTAACAAATTCCTCGCGGCTGGCAGTGCCTTTTGTTTCACCCTTGATAATTGGCTCACACAATTCCAGCAAAAATCGCCTGTCAAAAGTCATATCTGCATCTACAAAAACAAGGATTTGACCGTTTGCGCGTTCTGCTCCCAGATTTCTTGCCATGGCTGGACCTTTGTGGTCCTGCCTTAATATTTGCAAATTGGGTTTGTTTATTTCAGACAAAATCCTGGCCGTCCCATCGGTTGAGCCGTCATCCACAACTATTATCTCAAAATCTTGGTAGGTCTGCACAAAAAGTGAATTCAAACACGCCAAAATTACTTTTTCTTCGTTGTAAACCGGTATGATTACGCTAAGCTTCATTTCTAATTTCTAAAAACAAGTTTTCATACATTTCGCCTATTTTACTCCAAGCGTATTTTTCTGCCTGCAATCTGGGCTTGCTTCCCCATTTTGTTGCTAAAGCTTTTTTTATGGCAGCGGCAAATTGATCGGTATTTTCGGGATTAACAAAAATCCCGGCATCACCTACAATTTCGTGCCGGATGGGGTCATCCGTTGCCACTATTGGCAAACCGGATGCCATAGCTTCCAAAAGGACGATGCCGAAGGACTCCCAGGGAACGGTGGGAAAACAAAACAAGTCTGACGCAGCATATACCGCCGGCATTTGTTCATATGGATAAGCAATTATTTTGTATCTTTGGGGTAGCAAATCCTCACACAGCTTTTCTAAATATTCTTTTTCTTGTCCGCTTCCCACGATTAGAAGAAATCCTTCATTAAGCTTGGCTACGGCTTTAATCAAAAGCTCTTGGCGTTTCCAATCAACCAGCGCCGAAACATTTAAAATTATGGGTTTTGGCAATTTTAAATCCCGTAGAGCGGGACGAGCGGGTTTTAATCCCCGAGCCTCCGTGCTCGAAGGAGGATCCAAGGATCCTTCCTTGGGGATGCAAGCCGTTGACTCATGGAGTTTATGGGATTCATTAAACTTTTTTAAATCAACTCCGTTGGGAATAACTTTGGTTTTGACAAGAGGGTTTTGTTTTCTTGCCCATTCTTTTTGATATTTAGTTAATGCCACAAAACGATCGGGAAAAGTATAAAGATTTATTTTGTCATCCAGACCCGGTCCGGATTGCCCGGAAATTACCATTTTTTTGCCGTTTTTCCATGCCCACAAACGGCAAAAAACTGCTTGCCACTGGCCATTGGTTGGATATATTACGTCAATATCTTTATCAATCTGTTTTAAAGATGAATAGGTAAATCTACGTACCAAATTAGCATAATAATTAATAAAAGGCGCATAAGAGTTTTTTGCTTTGGCATTCGTCTTTGTTTTAATAGAGACGGTTTTGTATTTGCTGTTTTTTAGTTTACTGCCTCCTTGAAAGACAACCACTTCGTGTCCCAAAGAGGTCAACTCGTTTGCCAACTCGTGTACAAATGTTTCCACCCCACGGCTAACTAAACCGCTGTAATAACTCAAAAAAACTATTTTTAATTTTCTTTTTTCTGCCATATGGCATAACCCTCTCTCTCAGTACTATTATAGTTTGCCCGAATCCAAGATGTAAGAATCGCGGGCTCATACCCCCCTTTTTGCCAGACAACCAATTCCGGAGGATTATTGTTCCAACTTTTAATCGTTTTTTGCTGAAAACCTGGTACTTCCCAGTACCAGCCATAATTGTCAACCCAAGGCTTGGGCGGGAATGAGCCGGTTAATACATAATACTGCGAGGTTAAGTTTAAAAAGTAAACGCTTTTTCCATTTACTTTACCATTTATTTCGTCTGCTACTGCGAGCGTTGTTTCCTCAAAAAATCTGGGGGTTTCCTGCCAATCCCACTTAAGGTATGGGTATCTCAAGTAAATAATTAACCCAACTGCGGCGATTGATACAGGTATTAAATAACGGTATTTTGCAATAACATACGCCGACTCAATAACCACCAGGGCGATAAACAACTGCAAATGGAAAAATGAAAACCTGGGGAAAAATGCCAAAAAAGAAAAAAGCATAAAGGCAGTCAAATATATATTTTTCCCAAAAGCTTTTAACCCCAATAATGTAGGAAAAATAAGAGCGATAATAATTAAGACTTCGCGCCTGCTAATTGCCAGCTGATAGTAACCAGGGTAATCCTTCCAATAAAGCGAGGGGTAAATAAAATTCCAGTTTAAAAACCATACCAAAGAGCCGCTAATTAACAAATAAAAAATAAAAACAATTACGGGCGTAAACCCCGCCAAAATTTTTAAAAATTCTTTTTTTTGGGGTTTGGCTTCTTGGAAAATATAATAGATATATAAAGGAGCAAACAAAAGCGCGGTTTGTTTGCTCAAAATCGCGCCAGACCACCAAAAAATTGTGGCAAAATTATTTTTTTTGAGAATATAGTACAAACTTAATAGCATAGGAGTCACCATAAACGTGTCAAACCAAAGCATATTACCTTCCAGTGCGATCTCAAGGGGAATGTAAAAAAGTATTGCGCCTATGCCTAAGGTGCGTTTGCCGGTAAGCTTAGTAACAATTAGATAGATTAATAAATCGTTTACTAATATTAAAGTCCAACTAAATACTTGCAAAACTTTTAGATCATTTCCAAATATTTTATAGATAAATGCCAAAATATAAGTTAATAATGGCGGGTAAACGTGAACCATATCCCCATACAAAGAATATCCACGGGCTAATAAATACGGGAAACTAAATAGTTCAGGCCAGGCGGTAAAACGAAAGAGTGTTAATAAAAAAAAGTGCAAGAGCAAAAGAAAAAGTAATAATACCTTTGTTTTCATAACCTTTTCTTTCCGATAACTGCCAGATTTGTCCCCTTTTTAAAGATGGTCGCAACAATGTTGCCGGGTAAATCCAATAAATCCGAAATTAAATGAATATCCCCCCTTTTTATTTTAAGGGCCCCACGCCTAGCAGGATTTGCCACATCAAACAAACCTGACCAGCTCCCCCACCAAACTACTTCAAAATTTGCCTTGCGCACCAGTTTAAACAAGGTCTGTTTGTTAAAGTGGTGGACGTGTTCATGTGGCAAAAGCGCACCCCAGTACTGTTTTTGTACAAACTGCGCAAAACTTCCAAAATTAGGGACATCAATATAAACCAATCCGCCCGGCTTTAAAATATGGTTAACTTTTTTAAGTACTAAAAAAGGGTTTTCCAGATGCTCAAGTGTATGGTTTAAAATAGCCAAATCATATGAACTTTTGGGCAAATCCGCGTTTTCAAAAGGCTGGTTTAAAATTTTAACCCCTTTTTTACCTGCCTGAACCGCACTTTTTGAAGGCTCAACCCCCAAGGTTTCCCAGCCATTTTTTTGAAAAATAGACAAAAGTGTGCCCGTGGATGCGCCTATTTCTATGACTTTACCGGGGCTGTCAAAATATTTAGACAGGATATTAAAACGCTTTTTAAATATGTTATAAAAATCAGCTTCGTATTTTTGATAATCAGTGTCGCGGTGATAAAGCTCATACGAGACAAATTTATCACTTCCCGTGCGCACGAGGCCGCACTTTTTGCATTTCTCAATAGACCGGCCTTCGGCCTCAAAGAGCACTTTAAATTTTTCACTGCCACAAAGTTTGCACTTCATATAATTAGTATCCTATTTTACCCGGAATTAGTCTTCTTTTTAATTTTTTTAAAGGCGTTTGCCACAGCGCTTTTAAATAATACTTTTTATCCCTCGGTTCCCAAACGTTGGCAACATTATTCGGCTTTGGTCGGAAAAAAACTTCAGGGTAATAATAATCATAAGGGAGACTAATTCCCAGCTCGTACTTAAATTTCTTTTGCCGTTTGGGGACTATGGCGTCGCCCCTGTCCATATCCGAGCGCCTAAGGTAGGTTGCATGAAGCAGCGGCGCATTTAAAAATTTTATTTTTTTGGGATTTCTGTCCTGGATCATCTTCCCGTCCCCATCGGTCCACCCCCATCTGCCATGTGGCTTTTGGGATTTTAGACCAGGAATTCCACGGTTAACTGCGCGCAGATTATAATGTCCCACACGGCCCGCAAGAGTGTAAAGGCCGGCTTTTTCTTCTTGATAATGGTACATATCCCCCACCAAGTTTATAGTAGGCACGACAAGAGATTCATATTTACTCCCCTTGTTTTTGATAAAAGCAAGAACCTTGGCTATTGAGCTGTCCCACCAAATTTCATCTGCATCAAGCATGATAAACCAATCTTCGCGCGTTTCATCAAGCATTTTTTGGCGAATCCCACTAAATTCATAGATATCAACTTCATCCAAAAACCGAAGGTCTACTTTATTCCCCAAAGCCAATTTTATTTCTTTTAAGATGAGAGGGCTTGAATCAATACTTCCGGTATCCCATAAATAAATTTTATCGACAAAAGGCGCCACTGACATGACGCTATACCAAACAAATCTTCCCTCATTTTTTACTAAAGTGTGTGCCGCAATTTTCATCGGTGTAAATAATAAAAGGCCAAACAATAGGAATATATCAGCTGCAATAAATTAATTGCCCCGAGCGCAACAATCGCAGCCGACGTCCCCAAGATTGGCAAATAAAAATAATTAATTATCAAAAATATTGCTAGTTGCAAAAGGGATAAGATAAGTATCAGATTGGGTCTGCTAAATCCGTAGATAAGCAGATTAACTGCTGGGGTGGCTAAAACAAACGGTAGGTAAGCGGCAAGCAGTCCTTGTAACACCTCTGTTGCCGGTTGATACTCAGAGCCAAATAAATTTATTACATATGGGCTAATCATTATCCCCAAAACTAAACCGCCGGCGAGCCCAAAAGAGAGGTAAACAGTTTTGAAAAAATATTTTTTGAGTTTAGTTTTTTGCATCGTACCGAAGCGAGGAGCCAAAACAGTGGCAAAACTACCAATGACAAGCGGAACACCAAGCGCTAATTGTTTGGCGGCTGCAAAAACTCCAGCTTCGTAGGTTCCAAGCAGAGAAACAACCAGAAGGGTATCCGCCCTTCCCTGAACAACCCCAATAATCCTGTTTACCCCCATCCAGCCCGAAAATTTTAAAGCTCCTTTAAGGCGCTTAAAATCCAGGCTTAACTTAAGCTTGTTATTATTCTGAAAATAGAGAACCAAAAATACCAAAAGCGGACTTACCGCATAAGCGACCAAAATAGTAACCACGGAAATAGCACTGGCAAAATATAAACCCAGTACCAAAACTATACGCACCAAATTTGAAGAAACAATAAACACTGAAGCACGTTTAAATTTTTTCTCGGACTGCTCAAAAAAGACTAAGAAATCAAACAAAAGATAAGAAGCTATGCCTAACCCAGAAACCAAGGCTAGCCGATTGCCAAACAAAAAAACCAAAGCAAAAATTACAATTGCAGTTAAAAACCTGAGCGTAAATATTTGCGAAACAGATTCTCTAAATTTAAACAAACTCGCCCCCAGTCCAAAATCTCCAATCGCATTTATTATTGCCATAAAAGCAATAAGCGAGGCAACTACTCCCCACGAACTTGGACCCAAAATTCGAGCGGAAATGATAGTAAAGGCTATTGCCAAAATAGAACTAATTGCATTACCCAAAAATAATACAGCTGCATCTTTTGCAGTTTGCGATAAAAAAATCTTTTTTAAGTTGACGTTTTTGTTTTCCATAAATAAATAATAGCAACCACAAAGAGGGTTACGCCAAACAGACTGACCGCTAAGCCACGCGATACGTCTTTTTGCCCTGCAAAATTAAGAGTTATTTCGCGGCTATCCACCAAAAATCCGTTAAAATCCCCCATTGCCACAAAATGACTGGCGCCCTCAATCTTCCAAAAGGGACTGTAGCTGTCCGAAAACATAAGCCAATTTCCGGGAGCTTGAGGTACACGGTATTCAACCGGGCTGACTTGTTCAAAGAAAACTTCGTAAATTTCCGGCTCTTTAGGGTTTGTAAATTTAGCAATAAATTCATGGGCGCGTGAATTGGCCCAACTTAACTCTTCCCGGCTAAACCAGCCATAAGCATTCAAAGCTACCAAACCACCGCCGTTTATAAGCTCAACCTCGTTATTTTTTATATCAAAAAAATACCAAGTAAATTTTCCAGCATCTGGCGAGGTGGCAATATTTTCTAACTCGCCATCCTTTATAATTAGGCTACTTTGCTCATCCCGAAAAGCCGCGCGTACCGCCAAAACTTCACCGCCAGTGGCCATTGTTAATTTTTCTCCGTTTTTTTCGGAAAAACTCATGCCCAATCCATAATCAAAAGCTTTAATCGGCATAGCCCGGATTGTAAGCTGATATTGCCAATCCAGGCGCTTGTCGGCCGCATATTTTGCCCACTCGCCAGAAGGCATTGGCAAAAGCTTGTCTTTTAGCAAATTCATGGCAATATCCTCGCTTGAGGCTTCAATTACTACAGACCCCTTTGGAGCTTCTGACAAAATTTTTGCGTCAAACACGCCGTCGGCTAAAAAAGCGCCCATTGAGTCCTGCAAAAAAGCAAAATCGTCAGGATAATCCCCGGTTACGTACAAAGTTTTGGCTTTAAAGATGGGCGGCAATGCTTCGGTTATTTCATAAAAATTTTCGGCTGCATTGATTGGCTTTATTTTGGCGTTTTCTTTTATGGCTCTTTCCAGCAAAGACCATTCAAGCGCCTCTTCGGGGCTTAATTTTTCCTGCCTTTGGCTCTGGGCTAAAACCACCCTGTTAA
>DYGT01000002.1:0-19168 GCA_020724555.1 Candidatus Microgenomatus sp. | reverse complement strand
GCGTCCGGATAAAACAAAATTCATACTCCACAAAGCCGGTAAAACCGTCAAAATTACCAGTAACCACACTAACAGCTCTGAATGTTTGTTCTTAGCGTTATCCCAAAAACCTGCCATTAATACGCCGGATAATAAAACGACAGGAGCAAAAAACTTGCTGGAATCCCGGAAAGCAAAGCCCAAGGGAAGGCCAAGCAAAAAATTGTAAACATTGCCCAAAGGCGCAGTTGTCCCCTTTAACAAAAAAATAAAGAGCAAAAGCATTAAAGGGAAAGGGGAGCGTTTAAGCTTATTTTTTTGCAGCAAAAACAGCCAAATAGTGCTTGCCAGCACCCAAAAAATAAGACCCGGATAATTAACCGCGCCAAAAAGGTTATCCGGCCAATGCGGTTGGAACAAAGAAAAGCCATTAAGAAGCGAATAAAGATTAAGCTCGCTTACAGCCAGGCTTAAAGAATTTTGTTCTACACTTATAAGGGGTACTAACCAAAAGCCGTTTAAAAACAGCATCACAATGCCAATTGGCACAAATGCAGCAAGAGAGCCCGGGTTAACAAAAACAAGATATACCACCGAGGTGATTATTGCTACTACACTTACGCGCGGGTCGGCAAAGGTTAAAGCTTGCAAAAAAAGTACAGCTAGTACAAAAGAGGCCGGCTTTTTTAGGCGCAGATTAAAAAGGCCCAAAAGAGATAAAGGAAAAAGGCCATATGCCAAAAGCACACCTACTTGTCCGCCGTCTATTAAAAGAAAAAAGTAAGTATTAAAAACATACAACAGGCTTACCAGATACGCCTTTTTAATACCAATAAAACGCGCAAAAACAAAAGAGCCGGCACACGCCAAAAAAATTGACGGTAGATAAAAAAAGACAGTTAGCGCCAGATCACTCGCCCAACCGACAGCTGATGAGTAGCCGGACACTAAACTCACATACGGCTCAAGCCACAAAAGCAAATTAGGGCCACCAAAGCTTATTCCCTCATGAGTCCAGGCATAAAAAGCCCCTATATTAGCGCTAAACTCCAGAGGAAAATAATACGGTGCGTCTCCCCAGGAGACATTTTGAGATACAAAAAAATATCTAAAAAATATTAAAACCAGGGCACCAAATGCCAAGATAACTATTTTATTTTTCTTCATAGCCCACTTTTATTAATAAAACTGCGGCAAAAAGCAACCAAAATGCTTTATTTATGATTCTTATCGCCAAGCCCGGGTGCTTGGTTGCAAGTAAAACCGCCATTAAGGTAAAAAGGCTTAAAAATAAAATAAAAGCTACTTGCGGGATATATTTTGCCATATCCTAAAGGCGGTCTTTGTATAGGCGTGCATAATCCAAATCCTGTTTCAAAAACAGCCAGCCAGCACTGCCCGAGGGGTATTTATCAATTAATTGGGGTATAATATCAATTTGTTTATTGAGCGTATTTTTAATATCTTCTTTGATTTTCCAGTTTTTATTTTCTACAAATTCCACCGTCTGCCCGACCGTTGTAAAATAACGGTTGGAAGCTTTTTCTATTTGGTTTTCGTCTTTGGTTTCCACAACATACAAAAGCTCACGCATGCGCCGGTTCATTAATTCGTGGTAAAAAGACGCCTTTTTTTGTGGAGCTAAGCTTAAATAAAAAAGCTTAATTTTTTCGCGTACGCGTTTGACTGCATATTCACCTCTATCAACAGGATTTATCTCTTCATAACCCACGCCGGATTCATTTTCTTGAGCTAGTACATAAGAATTACCGCTAAAAATTATTGCCAAAACAAAAACGGTCATTAATGTCCTCATCTTTTGTATGATACCATAGTTTAGGCACAAACAATGGCAAAAAAACAAGGGGCAGCTCTTAACAAATACGCCGCAATTTTAATTTTTACCCTTATTTCAATTTTCCCTATTATAGTCTATCCGGAATTTTATCTTGGACGGCAAAACGACTTAAACAATTTTTTCTCCCCTTTAATTATTTATGTAAAAAACGCTCTTATTAATTACCATCAGCTTCCCCTTTGGAATATGGGAATTTTTTCCGGCACACCTCTGGTTACAGACCCGCAAGCGCCGATTTTTTATCTGCCAAATATACTGCATCTTATTCTTCCGTCCAAAAGCGCTTTTTTGTTTTTGGCATTTTTCCATTTATACCTTGGCGCGCTTGGCATTTATTTTTATTTGAACAAAAACCTCAAATTAAATAGCCACTCTTCTTATTTAGGAACTGCTATATATTTGTTTTCGCCGCGTCTTGCCGCGTATTTTGAGGCAGGACACGTTGGTTTAATTTATTCCTGGGCTTATTTACCCTGGGTTTTGCTGTTTCTTGGCAAAATTGTAAACAAAAAAAAATTTGCCAATACCCTTGGCTTGAGCATTAGCATGGCGGCCTTGTTTTTTACCCATACACCTACTTTTTATCTTGTCGCCTTAATTTTTCCGATTTTATATCTCATGCTGCTTAAAAACCCGGGTCACTTCAGAAAAAGCATTTCAAAGATCTTAGCGGGAGTAATTATCACTTTTGGATTAATTGCCGTTTCATTTTTACCCCAACTCGCATGGCAAGGCACTACCACGCGCCAGTTTTTACTGCAAAAGCCGGAAATATTCCCCGTTTGGCATTCAAAATGGGAATTTATTCAAGCTGCCATTAACCCGTTTTTTGTTGGATTAAATGCTGTTTGGGATCTGGACACGGAAAAATATATTTCTCTCGGGATGTTTAGCCTGGCTTTAGCGTCAGTTGGGTTATGGAATTTAAAAAAGAAGCTTACGATTAGTGCGCTTTTGGCGGCTGTAATTATCGGGTTAATCGCCCTCGGCAATGCCTCCCCTATATACCCGCTTTTATTAAAAAGTAAATTCTTTGTTCTTTTGCGCGTAATGACACGGGTTTGGTTTATACCCGTCATTGCTGTTTCGGTTTTGGCGCCACAGGGTTTTGCCGTCTTATACAAAAAAAAGCCTAGACTGGCGAGTGCCGTAGCTGTCCTTGTCGTAGCTGAATCTTTACTTTTGTTTTGGGGGAGGATGGTTAAACCCATACGTATCGACCCCGGCAAGGCACCGGATGCGGTTTATGCTTATTTGCATGAATCAGCCAAAAACGAGCGGGTATTTTGTACTACAAAGTGTTTAAACTACGACAAAGCCGCGTTTTATCAGCTAGAATTAATCGAGGGCTATGGCACCTTGGCGCAAAAAAATTATTACCAGCGGGCAAAAGTAACGATGGGCACCTTTTGGCATAATAAATACGACCTTTCCATTCCGCCCTCGTGGATTACATATTCCGAAAAACTCGACCCTCAAGCGATTTATTTAGCTCAATATTCGGTGGGATATGTGGTTTCACCCCATCCTTTGAGCGATGAAAACCTTTTGTTGGTCCAAGAAATCGGCAATTTTAAAATATATAAAAACATTCTCAATAAGCCCAGGGCATATTTTGCAGGAGACGGCAGCCCCCTGAATTCGGTCTATCTAAGCCCCAACAAATTGATTTACCAAACAGACGGCAGTAAGGCGGGTAAGTTAATTCTTTCTGAAGTATTTTCCCCAGGTTGGCACGCGAAAATTGACGGCAAACAGGCAAAAATTTCAGAAACTGAAATCGCCCAAAGAAGCCTGGACGTGCCAAAGGACAGTAAAATTATTGAAATATATTATCTGCCGCGCGAATTAGTCTGGGGTTTGGCTATTACTGCCTTTACCATTATTTTTACAGCGTCTTATGCAATATATAAAAAAATTAAACACTAACTCTATAATCATTGCGGCTCTGATTGTACTTATTTTTATGCCAAGGCTTTATAACCTTAAGGCAACTACTATCTATCCGGACGAAATCATCTGGATGGGGCGAAGCCGCGAAATATTTTATGCCATATTAAAGGGGAATTTTGATTATTTTGAACATGCCTGGTGGTTTTTTACGCACGCCACCGTGGCCATAGGAATACCGCTTCTTTTGTTGATATCGCCTTTCCAGCAAATTTTAGGAGTTAACCCGAGCGCATACTCGCTCCAAATTATGCCGGAAATAGTAGCAGCACGTTTGCCGCACGCGGTTTTTATGGGCATATTTTTACTTTTGTTTTACTTTTTTGCAAAAAAATTTACTAATAAATATGTGGCTTTTATCGGCGCTACTCTTTTGGCGCTCGATCCAGTTTTTTTGCAAGCATCGCGCATAGTCCTTCAGGACGCCATGCTTACCGCTTTTTGTTTTTTGGCAATAGCTGCTTACTTCTTAATCAAAAACCAGAAGCTATCGATTTTTCTTACTTCCCTTCTTGCTGCACTTGCTTTTTTGGCAAAACCGACCGGCCTTATGGTTTTTGTAACGTTTGCCCTATGGGCATTACTGACCAAAAACAAAAACGAGCTGAAAAAAGTAGTGATAACCGGCGCCTTAACCTATGTCTGGATATTTATCCTTTGGCCTTATTTATGGAAAGATCCTTTTTTTATTGTTACTTATTTATGGAACCAGGCAACCATTTCTACTCTGGGCACAGACAACTTTTACTTTGGCCAAATTACCAAATCCCCGTCCATGACCTATTACCTTTTTCAGGTTATAGTGCGCCTGCCCGCTATCATCACAATTATTTTTATAACTTCTACCCGCCATTTGGCAAGGATCAGTAAAAAATCTTTGAGTATTTTACTTTTTAGCGTTACCTATTTTACGCTAATGAGTGTTATGGATAAAAAGGCGGGGGCAAGATATATCCTTCCCATTTGGCCTTGGATTTATTTGGCGTCAGCGTATTCTTTTTGGCAACTAATCAAAAACCAAAAACAAATGGTTAAAATCTGCGCCTCCGGCATTTTAATCTTGTACCAATTAACAGTTGCGGTAGCTTATTTCCCGGATTATTACATGTTTTATAACTCATTTGTAGGGGGCACTAAAAACGTCCACAAATACGACCTTCCCAACATTTGCTATGGTACGCGCGAAGCCGTGGAATACATTGACCATTGCTTTAGCGGCATTAACTCCGTTGCCATTTTAGGAAGCAGCAAAACTGTGGCGCCTTATTACAGTGATCTCACAATCACCACAGACTGGAAACACGAAAAATTAATAATCCTTGAGCATGCCCACAAAACACTCCTGCCCGGCGACCCCGACATTTTGGAAGTGCAAAAACTGCCTTTGGTAAAAAAATTTGATGTAAAAGGCGCACCCATAGCCTATATTTATACAAACGACCCAAATATAAAAAACTACTGCGAGTGATTTTTTTGCAGTATACTAGAGCAATGCGGAAACTTAAATTTAAAAAACTTTCTATCAAACAAATTTTTTTGCTTGGGTTACTAATCCGCCTTCTGGTCATGCCCTTTTTCGCCCACGACGACATCTTTGCCGAGCACAGGAGGGCAGAAAAAATAGTTTGCCAAGGAAAAAGTCCGCTTAGCTACAGCGCTTATGGTCTAAAAACGCTTGAATCTGCTTTTACACTTATATTTACCCCTTTCATAACTTGCGACAATCTTGCTCAAATTCAGATTAGCAATACTGAGGTTGACAACCTTAACCGAGTGCTTTTCTTTTTCAAATTACCCTATTTACTATTTGAGGTGGGATATTGGTGGATTATGTGGGAAATACTTAAACCCAAAGGCAACAAAATCAAAAAACAGGCCGCCGTGTTTTTGAGTTTAAACCCCATAATCATCTATTCAATCTATATGTTTGGCAGGTATGAGTCATACAATCTTTTTCTAAGCGCCATAGCAATATACAGCCTGTTTCTTTATGAAACCACCACAAAACATAAAAAATATATCCTTTTTTCATCCCTCGCACTTTCTCTATTGTTAATATTTCGTTTTTCATACCTTTTAATTATTCCCGCGCTCATAATCTCATTTGGGATAGTGTCCTCCGGAGCTGTTTTGGCAGCAGCAACCACTACTACTGGCTTTCTTATTCTAAAAGCTATCCCTTTTGTTGCCAATGAATCTCAAGCTTTAGTCCCAGATGCAGCCGGTTTAAGTAGTGGTATTCATCAAAACTACGTTTATCAATCTTTTATCAACCTTGGGGGGCATAGTCTGTATCTTTTTATTTTTATTTTCGCGTTAATATTTTTTTGGTGGTTAGAAAAACAAAGTAAACTTCTTAAAAAACCAGTCTATAAAAATTTTGCCCTTTTAAGCAGCATTATATTTCTCGCATTTTTTGCAACTACCTACTTTCACCCACAATATATAACTTGGGCCATGCCGTTTTTGCTAATAAACATCGTTAATGACAAAAAAGGCTTTCTTTGGAAATCGTTCTGGTGGAGCATTCCATTTTATTTTATTTATCTTCTGAATTGGAACATCGCGACAACCTTTGGTCTGGCAGCACCGATCTCGGAAGTTTTTAAAGCAATTGAACCTGAAAATTTTATTTTTGTCCTGGATAAACAAAAATGGGTAAATATCGCCAGAACTTTCTTAACGGCAGCTTATTTATATTGGGTTTATTATTTAACAAAAACTTATGATCAAGAAAATTAATTTATTTTTAGTTGTATTTATATCTTTATGGTTACTTTATTTAAATGAAGTGCAAGCAATAATGGTTAACAAAATGCAAACCTATTGTGAAAATCAAATACCAAAACGCATTTTAGAGGAAGAGATTGTCCGCCAAGAGTTTGTTTCTGAAACAGATGAGTTTGGCATAGTCGCCATAAAATTTACGAATTATTTAGATATTAGCGACGATAGTTTAATATTTAGAATCAAAGAAAAAAATTCCAAAGACTGGTATTTTGAATACACTTATAAAGTAGATCAAATGCAAAACGATGAGTTCTTTACCTTCGGCATCCCGCCAATTACCAATGCCTTAGGCAAAGAATACGTTTTTGAATTGGAATCTCTATCCGGCCAACCCGATGACAGTATTGGTATTTATATGTGCGAAAACACGGGCGATGTGGTATTTAAACTAATACAGGGTGTTCCTGCTCTAAGACAATTAACAAATGATGTGCTGTTTCGCATCAAGTCTGATTTAGGTTTTTTTATGTTATGGTCACTGGTCATTGGTGTTTTGCTATTTGAAACCATCAAGCATGATAGCAAAGAAACGTAAAATATTTATTACAGCAGTTTTAATTGCTGTTCATATTGTTGCCTTCTTTTTGTTCGGAGGGGTTTATAAAGCAATAGCCAGCTTTGAAAAATCCGATCTCTCGCTGGCTTATCGGCAAAATGAAGTTGCGAAACCAGAGGCGCTGAGTTTTTTTCCGCTTAATCCAGAATCTGGATTTACAACAACCTTTAAATCTCCGGTTGATTTTCTGGGATCCATATCTTTATATTTTAAACGTCTCCCAAAAGAAAGTGATAAAAAACCAAACGGACACTTTAATATCAAGATTACGGTTTTTGACCAAACTAACAACAAGTATATCGTAAACAATGAGTACGAAGTATTCCACAACAAAGCAACTGTTTTAGAATATCCTTTTGGCTTTCCTATCCAAAAAAACTCAAGAGGGAATAAATATAAAATTACGATAAGGCCGTTAAATAAAAACGGCATTGACCCTTCGTTTATGGGGTTGGCATTACAGAAAAATGAGCCGGTTGTGGTTGCGCTTTACCATATTCCTGCTGATTTGGCCAATGACTATCTGCATCAAACCGTAAATTTAGTCGCTCTAAAAATCTATAAAAATATATCATCCTACATTATTCTGGTTTTTGTTTTTATTTACAACTTGTTTCTCATAGATAAATTTATTAAGCACAAAAAATATTCGACTTTAAAAAATGGATTTCTAACTAACACCTTTTTGCTCGCCACCCACGGCATTTTATATACAAATAGACCAAATCTTTTAGTCTCCAGGTTTTTAAATACAGCAAATGTCTACATATTGTTTTCCTGCCTATTTTTCGGACTGATCTTTATAATTTACAACGAATCTAATTTTTTCAAAACTAAAGGTTAATCTCGAATATGGCTAAATATTTTAAAAAAATCACCAAACACAAAAGTAAAATTGTTTTGCTTCTTGTACTGTCAGCGGCTTTCTTGTTTGGTTTTATAGTTACCACTTTTGACGCAAAAGAAAGAGCAATGAGTGACACCTACCGCTATCTTTACTTTGATACTCCGGAACAAAATATTAAATATTATCAAAGCATAGCATCGGCTCCGCTTCCCGAAAACAGGTCGAGCTTGGACAATCGCTATAACTTATGCTACTTGGCCTACAAAAATTTCAATCCCGATCTGACCATGTGCGCCGCTTCCCCGCTGATTATCAAGTCTTTAGCAACCGGATTTACTTACTACAACATCTTGCCCGCGCTAGATATACCCCAGACTTTTTTTAACCAACATATAAGTTTCATTGTTCTTTTTTATCTAATCTCATTTGCCATGTTTCTTTTTTCCTTTTATTTTATCTATAAATACATATCGCCTTTCACGGCCGTAATTTTTACCTTAATTTCGTTTACCTCGCCGGTCATACTTCACTACAACTCCTATTTAAATTATGATTCATTTTTAACCTGGATCGGGGCGCTTTTTGCAATCTTTACGTATCTTTTCTTTAAAGCAGAAAAAAGAAAATATCTCTACTACCTGACTCTTACCTATTTTATTGGGACTACAATGAAGGGCTTTACTACGGCTCTACTGGCAGTATTTATTGTCCAGTATTTTTTGATTTACATCCCGCACAAAAAACAAATTAACCCCGATCACTACCTTTCTACCATTTCTACGATTCTAATAGGTTCAGCCATACTATATCTTTTATGGCCTCATAGCTGGGTAAACTACACAGACGTTTTCTACCAGATTTCATTAAATCTTCCCGGAATCGATAAACAAGGGGTATTTGCCCTTATTATTATTTTCCCCTATTTTGCGCTTTGGCTTATCAATAAAAGCAAAACATTAAAATCGTGGCTTTTGACTATTGCTAAACCGCGCCTAATTTATGGTTTAGCTTTTGTAAGCATCGGGCTTTCGTTAATTAATTTTCCCACTCGCCTATACCAAACCTATAAAATGTATTCTTTCATGCACAGTGAAACTTCTTACCTTGACAGGATCTTCTTTAGTCTGCCGCAGTTATTTTTTTCTAACAACAGCTTAATTGTTCTCATTGTTTTAAGCGCAGTAATTTGGGGTACATTTAGTAAAAATAAAAAATTAGATTTCACTCTGGTAAGTTTCAGCTACTTTTATTTTTACGTCTTGATAACCGCGATTCTTTACGCGTCTCATGTGCGCTATCAGTTTATTGTTTCCTCCGGTTTTCTTTTAGCGGTAGCCAGTTTTATCACCAAAATTGCCCAAAAATTAAATCTTAAGAACTCTCTAATTTTTACCGGCGCCCTAGTGTTAACACTATATTCAGGCTATGAGTTAGTTAAATTTGTACCAAACATCTATCTTTATAAAAACCAGCTTGCTCCGACAGAATACTACCCGACGCCCCCTAGCGGCATGATGGGGACAATAGATGCCCTAAGATATATTAAGCAAAATCAGGAATTTAACTTCTCGCTTGTCTATTCAAATTATGAAGGGATCCAGGACAGGTACTATTCTTATTTCAAAATTGTGGGCAGCCATGGAGAGATGGATTTAGATCCTGATTCGTTTATACAGTTCGACTACGCCTTGTTTACCACAAGCGGCCTAAATGCGATGTATTCCGGAAATCGGCTGAAAGCACAAGAAATTTACAAACTTTTTGAACATCAGGAAAACTTGTTTGTTATCCAACCGCCTCGCTATCTCAAACCGCAGGTTTTTTTGAAAAAAAGCCTACCCCTTATTGACATTAACAGAAAGCTTACAGAAATAAAAAATAGTCAATACGAGTCGCAATTTACTGCACAGCCGATAAATTTAGTCCCATTCTCTTTTGATAAAAATCTAAAAAGAAATTATTCAAATAATACCGTCACTTTAAACACGGTAGGTGGTAAACTGATTATCACCAATCAGGAAATAATTCACGAATGTCCGGACAATATAAACAATCTTCTGGAATCGTTCTATTACCACGCACTTGATCCAGAAGACAAAAGCAGGTACCTATTTATAAACAGCAGGTGCAACTTTATTACCCAAAGCGCTTATGAGGAATGGTTAACAAGATACCAAAACGAAAGCGAAAGCATAACCAAATAAGCCGTGATTGTCGCTAAACTTGCCCCTATTACTCCAAAGGTTTGAATTAAAACCGCGTTTAGCAAAATATTTATAACTACCGCAATAAAATTAAAAATCAATATTTGTTGCGTAGTGTCTTTAAGTGTTAATACTCCCCGAAGTAAACTCTGCATGGACAAGAGCAAAGGAAGCAGTCCTAAGATCTTTATAAGTAAACCTACAATTTCAAACCCCTCCCCATAAACAAGACGCACAAACAGGTCGGAAAACAACAAAAATAATCCAAAAATGATTAGATTTACAACAGCAATCTTCTTCACACTTTTAAAAAGAAGTTTGTTTGTGTGCTGTTTAACAAAAAAAGGCATTACCCCCAAAATTATTGGGGCTGATACAATAGCTGCCTGCTGAGTTATGTCGTAAGCAATACTATAAAAACCAAGCGCCTCCAAACCCAACATCTGCGAAATCATAATTGCGTCTGTCTTAGCTAAAACGATCAGCAAAAAACTTGCAACTGCCAGATGAAAAGCTCGCTTTATAATTATTTGAGATCTACCGATATTTAGGCCAACAAGCGCCTGTATATTTATCGGGTTAACTTTACGGAAAAAAATAAAAAGACCAATCAGGCTGGCTACAGAATATCCCGCGATAAATATACACAACAATTTACTAACTGAAAGATTGTTAATAAAAACAAACAGAAAAAACAATTTTGTTCCATACTCAAAAAAGTACAAGACTGCCTCATAAAAAAGTCGATGAACAGATTCAAAAAAGGTTACGACATGACCCCAAATATTCATTACAAAAACCAGCAGAAGCAATAACCAAATCTGCTCTCTGACTGTCGCGGGAGCTAATAGCTCTAAGGCAATAACGAACACAACCCCCGAAATTATCGAAAAAACAAGTTTTAGCTTCAAGCCCTCAAGAAAAAAGTCCCTTGATAGATCTCCAAATTTGTCTGCCGCCGCCTCTCTGGCTACAGCTGCCTGAATTGAATTTCCGGCAAATACCCCCAGAATAGCCTGATATGCCAAAACCAATGAAAACGCCCCATAGACCCTAACTCCTGCAAAGCGAGGGACTACAATCATAATAATAACCCCTGCGATTACAGATATTGCTTTGGCTACAAGCGCCCAGGCGGTTTCCTTGTTCTGCTTGGTCTTAGCTATAGTCCAAACCAAATTAGATTTCATCAGTGATTTGTTGTTGCGTACAAATGGTGGGTTGAATTAAGTATGTCAAATTTTTTAAGTTTATATCCATCTTCTTTAGCCTCAACTGAAAAGAGTTTGTAATTGTTGTTTTTGAGGATGGTGAGGATTTTTTCTAGGTCTTCAACCGAAAGTAAGTGGTGATGAAGTTCAATTAAAAAATCAGGCTTTAATCTCTCGATTGTCTTTAAAAAACCTTGCAGCACCAGCAGCTCCGCCCCTTCTACGTCGATTTTGACAAAATCAGGATTGTGTCGATTTTTAAAAACAAAGCTGTCTAAAGCAATCGAACTTACCTTTTTGCTAAACGGCAAATCAGAACTTTTTTTAAAACTGCTTTTAGTACCACCAAAACCAGAGTAATACAGCACACTTTCTCCGTTTCTTTTGCCCACCAGAAGTTGATTTGCTTTTGCGTTAGAAAATTTATTAATTTTAATGTTTTTGGATAAATATTTATATGGGATCGGGGATGGCTCAAAGGCTATAACTTTCCCGCTTTTGCCAACCAGCTTTCTTGCCAAAAGCGTATAGTAACCAAAATGAGCCCCAATGTCATAAAAAACCATTCCTTTTTTAAGTTTCTTTCCTAAAAATTTAGCCAGATGCGGCTCCTGAAAATTTTTCTCCTCCACATAACTTGCATCATAAACATAAGCCTCATACCCAGCCAGCACTCCCTCTAATTTCTTTTTAGGAAAAGCAAAATTGCCAACAATAAAACTCACCAGACTACGCAATAGTGGTATTTTTTTAATAATCGGCAGAAAGCGTGCGAAACCTCTGAAGTTAATTTTCATTTTAATTCAGTACCCCTTTATATCTGTGGCCCAGTTTAGCTAAACTAATAAACATTCGGTTTGGTAAATAGGAGAGAATAAATACAAACAAAACGAGCAATATTTTGTCTTTTCGATATTTTAAGGCCCGGTTTAACGACGATCTACCCTTTCCGGCTTCTTTGTTAACAATTTCGTTTATTCCTTTTTCAAGATAAATTTTAGCTAAGCCTTTAGGATTTAAATTTCTAAAATCGGTTTCAAATTCCTCTAACAGAATTTCATATATATGACTTTGATACTTTGCTTTTCGAACCAGTTGCCCAGTACCTGTTAGCCTATCATTGTGCTCTGTGTGATAAATCCTGATTGGTTTATTAACAAATTTAGTCTTGTATTTTCGGGCAGCCTTGTACCAAAAAATGCCTTCTAATTGGCCTTTGGAATCCGCAAACCTAAACCCATCTTTCACTACACTCCTCGTAACAACTCCGATTTTCTCTCCGGAAAATTTTTTTCCACTAATCCAGTCTTCATAAGTTAAAACCGAACCGTTTTCTGCACCCTTACCCACTATTTGATTATCTTGATCAACACAATTAAATAAAAGCATACCTATTTGGTCATTACTAATCGTTGCAAATTCGTTTACAATTGCATCAAACGCACCAGGTAAAAATTCGTCATCAGAATCAAGAAGTACAATATGTTCGCCGCTCGAAATGTCCAAGCCCTTGTTTCGGGCAAAATTAACGCCCTTATTTTTTGAAAGTTTGTAATATTTTATCCGCCTATCCTTAAGGTACTTTTTAACGACCTTTTTTGTATTATCGGCTGACCCGTCATCAACAATAATCAGCTCCCAATTCTTGTAGGGTTGTTTAATCACACTTTTAATCGCTCTTTGTATGCACCACCCCCGATTAAAAGTAGGAATTATTACACTAATCTTTTTTTGCTTCATCTTTTTTGAGCCACAACCATCATTGTCTTACCAATCGATTGGTAATCAAGCCTCTTAAACAACCAGTTAAAATATCTTCCAAAAGGCAGCTTCGCCATTGCGTCCAAAGCATAAACTTTTATACTAATTACATCATATCTAGCTTTGAGTAATATGTTTTTTCTACTCTTATTTATAGAAAGTACGGCGTTTGATATTTTATCCAATTTTACAGATCGTATATTTTTAATCATGTTATTCATTTCCTCATATTCTTAATTGAGTATTATATTCAACTTATTTTGCCCTTTTCGGCTCTAATCCCGATGAAATCAATGTTGAATTTATTTTGTTTTTTCATAGTTTTATCAAGAAGAACACTAATTAGTGTTCTATTTTATACTTTCTTTCCTATTATTAGAAATCTGCCAAGAAAATTTAATTTTAGTTTGTATAATCTTTGAAAGATAATATAAGAAGAATCACCAAAAATGGATGGTATCAGCTTTTTTACGAAAAATGAAATAATTCTAAAAACTATATGATTTACACCGAAATAAAAGTAATCTTTATACAGTATTTTAAAAGAGTAATTACTAAATAATTGTGTGGTTCTTCTTATAGAAGTGGGATTAGAATGAGTATAATCACAATGCCAAAAGTCTATACCCCAACTAACAAGATCTGGGGAAAATATGATTAGTCTTCCGTCACTTCGTAGTACACGATAGGCCTCAGAAATAAAAATAGCTGCTTCTTCTGTACCATTTAGGTGTTCAAATACATCAAATAAAAGTATGATGTCATAAGATTCATTTTTTTCTCTAATTTTTGGTATCTTATATCTTTTTGCGCCCACAACAAATGGTATAATTGCTTCTCTCATTTCCTTATTTGGTTCAACAACATAGTAATTACTATAACCGTAGTCTATAAATAACTTTGCAAGTTCACCTTTACCTGGCCCTATTTCTAAAATCTTAATTTTTTTTGTTTTTTGTAGGAATGGTAATATTTGATTGAACTCATTTCTAATTTTATAAGCATCAACCAACTTGCCAATATTAGTTGGCTTGGTTAGGGCAAAATGGTCAAAATAGGACATGGCTGTTAGTTTATTTTATTGTAATAGCGTTTTAACTATGGACAGGTATCCTTTGATCGAGAATTATTTTTTGTTTACTATAATTTCGAAATTATTAAATTCTTTAAGTCGATTTAATAAAGATGCCGAAAAAGAGTTTTTGGCAACTGCATAGTAATTAACTTTTACTGAATATGGTTTTTTGTCAAATATTTGTTTAATTTTATTGATCATTAAAGCTTTCTCTCCTGTGTGATAATCACTTACCGAACAATCTCTTTTTAAGTATCGTAGTTTACCAAGAGCTATTAAGACGATATAGCGAATAATGTAAAATAAATAATCAACTCTCACAATAAATTTATAAAAAATATTTTTATCTAAATTATGCCTGAATGGCTCATGTGTTATATAAATAACACCTTTGCTGCGCAGTACCCTTTTTAAATCATTTAATGTTTTTTCGTAATTAGGTAAATGATGAAGCACAGAGCTGATTAAAATAATATCATAATTAGATTTATTTTTATGTAAAAAAGAATCTATATCACTGACTATTGTCGTAATATTTTTGGAGCTTATCTTGCGCTTCATAATTTTAAGCATTTCAGACGAAATATCAATACAGGTGATATTTTTAAAACCTTTTTGGACCAGTTTCAGCGTCAAATTTCCTGTACCGGAACCTATCTCAAGTATTCTCGCGTCTTTATCAAAACCGTTCAATATACGCGACAGATTACTATTAACTCTCTTTTGTTCGTAAGAATTAAATATTTCCGTGTGGATAAGATCATAATACTCCGCTTCTTTTGAATGAACATTTTTATTTGCTAATAGAATGTCTTTATTTGTTATTGTCATTTTTATTTTAGGCTATAAATCTCATTTGTGTTCTCCACTAACTAATGATGTATAAAGGTTATCTAATTTTGTCATATATTGGTCGATATTGTACCGCATTGCATTCTTTATACCATTATTTTTTAATTTTTCTTTCAGTCTTTGATCTTTTATTAGCAACTCAATAGATTCAGATATTTCCTTTGGGTTGTGTTTTTTTACAAGAATTGCATTGACTTTATGCTCAAGCAACTCACTCATACCCGGTACGTTAGTTGCAATAACTGAGACTCCCATCGACTGGCCTTCTAATGGTGTCAATCCTAAAGGCTCCCAGTGAGAGGGAACAACTAAGATATCTATTGCTGAATAAAATAAGCGTATGTCATCTATGTATCCCAGATATTCTGTGTTATGCAATTTATATTTCGATATCTCTTCCAAAAGATTATTTCTATCTTTTCCGTCACCTGCTATTAGAAATAATATTTTATTATGTTTCTTTAAAATTTTAGCTGCTTCTAAAAAGTCTCTCCACCCTTTTCTTTCTATCAGTCTACCAATAAATCCAACAACAATTTTATTTTGTATATCATTATGTTCTATAAGTGAAGACCTTTTACCTTTTTCAGCAGTCAATCTGTTTAGATCTACAAAATTGTACATAAGATAAATTTTATTCGCTGGTATATTTGCTTTTTTAATTAAAAATTTTGTTGTAAATTTAGAAACAGCTATAAAGTAGACTTTGTTCTTGGCTATTTTAAGAAAATTTACATATATCTTTGAATTTAGACAGGATTTATTGTCTGATCCAACGATTTTACCGTGCTCATGAAAAATAACCGTGAGATTCGGGAAAAACATTGTTTTCATCACGAGTCCTACTATCTCAGATGCAAATAGATGGCAATGTAAAATATTTATCTTTTTCTCCTCAATTATTTTTTTTATATTTCTAAAGTTTGATATTGAAAGAGGGAAAACTTTTTCATTCCCAAAAATAAAATTCCTGTTGTTTTTAAAATGCATTTGTGGCTTTTTCTTATGAAGTATATATAAATATTTCGCTTCTAGATTACTTTTATCTTCGATTATTCCCTTTACAACTGTTTGCGCGCCACCAAATCCCATATGATCAATAAGATATAAGATGTTCATTTTCGAGTTAAATTTTCTGTTTAAAAATAAATACTTTCCAGATTTTGAAGGAGATTTTTTTGGCATTAGATCTTTTTAAATACATATTCATTACATCCGGTTGGGACTTTGGCAGGAACAAATTTTGTAAGCTTAAGCCCTCTTTTTTCAACAAAATCAGCAATCTCTTTTTTGCTTGCATATTCATAAGGGTAGCCTCCTATCCAATCAATAACGTCATAGTAAAAACTCATTCCCCTGTCTTTTTTAAAAGGATTTTTCCCGGTTACTAGAAATTTAGCTACAAAGATAACAACGTAAAAAAAATAAACCAAAATAGTTTTGCCAATTTTTGGCATAAGGTTGTAAATATATTTAACCAGTTTCCAAAACGGTGAAGACCAGTGCTTGTTGTATATCGCAATAGCTAATATCCCGCCGGGTTTAACAAAATCTGCCGCCTTATCAATTGCTTTATACATACTACCCGTATGGTGCAAAACTCCCCAGGAATAAACAACATCAAACTTGCCCAGCTTTTTTAGCTTTTTGGCCTTAAGAATAGAGCCGCAGATAAACTTGGCGCGGGCAGCATATTTTTTAGCGTTTTTTTCGGCCGTTTCTACGGACTCAGGAGAAATATCAATCCCGACCACGTTGGAGGCGCCAAGCCGGGAGGCTGCAATCGAAAAAATTCCGCTGCCGGAGCCAATATCTAAAAAGCTTTTGTTTTTTATTTTATTTTGCCCAACTAAACTTGCAAGCGAAGCTTCGGCCTCGTTAAGCTGCTTTTCAGTTAGGTAATTCTGGGAATAATCCTGCCAGTTTTCTCCAAAGTTAAAATATTTCATTTCTTTTGATTGTAGTACCAAAGGTTAAAAACAAAAATTAGCCACAGCTGCCGGCCGTAATTTTGCTTACGCCCCATATGGCTTTTGTAAATATTATCAACATAATCCTTGTTAACAAAGCTGTGCTGGTAATATTTGCTGTTTGTCAGTACTTGTTTGACTAATTTACTGCTGCGAATATAAGCTGAAACCGGAACCGTAAATCCTCTTTTTTTGCGATTTATAATCTTTCCCGGTAAATATTTTCTAGCGATTTCTTTTAGTAAATATTTAGTTTTAAATCCTCTGATTCGATAGCTTTCGGGCAAACTAAGCATTAGGGGCACCAACCTATGGTCCAAAAAGGGAACGCGAACCTCAAGCGAGTTCAGCATCGAAGCCATATCTGTCTTTTTTAAGATATCTCCCGGCAGGTAATTATAAATATCATGCAGCTGGGCGGCTTCCAGGCCGTTTTCTGAGGATTCATGTAGGCCAATTTCGCTGTTTCCCAAATAAAAATCTCCCAATAATTTTGCGCGTTCCTCTTCATTAAATGTACTCATCCAGTTTGCGTGGCGAATGTTTGTGTCTGGGGAGTAATCTAGGATAAATTTTTTGATTTTAAAACCCAAAGATAACTTTTTATCTGATATTTTTACGTTCTGGGCCAATGGCTTTAGGGCTTTAAAAATGACTGGGGGGATAAAACCCGCAAACTTATGCGCAAGGTAAGTATCATACCCACCAAACACTTCATCTCCCCCATCTCCTGAGAGGCTCACGGTAACTTTTTTGCGGGCAAACTGGGACAAAAGGTGAGTAGAAATCAAAGATGAATCACCCAAGGGCTCATCCATTTTTTTAACCAGCTCCCAAACGTAGCGATCGTCAAAGCTAAAATACTTGACATGATGTTTTGTTTTAATGTGCCTAGCCGCAATTTTGGAAAATGGCAGCTCGTTATATGAATTTTCTTTAAAGCCGATCGAAAAAGTGGAAAAATTGTTGTGATTTTTAGCAACTAAAGCGGAAATTAGGGAAGAGTCAAGGCCGCCGGAAAGAAAACTTCCCAAAGGAACATCGGAAATCAGCCTCTTTTCTACTGCATCTTTCAAAAAATAATTAATTTGGCGGACTCTTTTTGTAACATCCATCCTTTTCGCCTTTGCTATTTCTTTTTCTAAGTCCCAATATTTTCTTTTTTGTGATTTATTTGATTTTAAATCGTAAATTAAGTTATGGGCTGGCAATAATTTATAACAATGCTCATAGATAGTAAGGTCTCCGCCAATATATTTTTGATAGAAATAGAAGTTAAGCGCCTTTTTATCTATCTTTAAGTTTAAACCAAGTTTTGAAATTGCGTATAATTCAGAAGCAAAAACAAATTTATCCTCATGCTGGTAATAGTAAAGCGGTTTAATCCCGAACCTATCTCGTGAAAGAAATAAAATATTTTTTGTTTTATCATATATACAAAATGCCCACATCCCGTTAAAGCGCTTAACGCACTCTCCGCCCCACTGGGCATAAGCGTGCAAAACCACTTCCGTGTCCGTCTGGGATTTAAATTTATGCCCAAGCTTAATAAGTTTACTTTTTATTTCGGCAAAATTATAGATCTCGCCGTTAAAAACGATCACCTTATCTTCGTAAATCATAGGCTGAGAGCCTTTGGGGGACAAGTCAAGAATACTTAGCCGCCTATGGCCAAAAGAGACTGCTTTGTCGCTCCAAACTCCGCCGCTATCCGGTCCCCGATGTTTCATCGCCGCAGCCATCTTCGTGGCTAATTTCTCATCCTGCCAGTTAAAACCTGCAATTGCACACATTAGTCTAGTTTATAAGGATTGTCTGTATATAACGAGAGGTATTGTCTTCCTACACTATCCCAGCCAAAACTAAGCGCCTTATTTCTGCTTTTTTCACCAGATCTAATTAAGGCCTTATCGTTTTTTATTAGTCGTTTTAAGGCTCGTTTTAACTCGGCACTACCGTTTCTGATTATTATCCCGTTGTTATTGCTTATTATCTCCCGGTTTCCGCCAGTATCAGTCACAATTGCCGGTAAGCCGCTGGACACGGCCTCCAGCACAGTATTGCTCATGCCTTCGTTTTCGGACGGAAGGACAAATAAAGAAGCCCTAAGATAGA
>DYGT01000010.1 GCA_020724555.1 Candidatus Microgenomatus sp. | reverse complement strand
TCCAAAAACCATACTTATTTTACTGTAAGTGTCGCATATGTCTTTACACTAAACGATCCATTGAAACCTCCCAAGAGTCTGTGTTATACTTGCCGAAGCTTTAATGAATAAATACGAACTAACAGTAGTAATGGCGGGTAAAGCCACGACAGCACAAAAAAAATCGCAGATCGAAACTATCCAAAAAATGGTAAATGTCTTAGACGGAAAAATTCTCGAAACCGACGATTGGGGAGAGAAGGAGTTGGCTTATGAGATTTCCAAAAATAAAACTGGTCAATTTATTAATTTTGTCTTAGAATTAAACCAGACAGCCGCTAAGCAATTGCCGGAAAAAATCCGTTTGGAGGAAAATGTCATCCGGTATCTGTTTGTTTCGGCTGAAGAAGAAGTTAAAGTTGAGGATAAAAAGTCTGAGAAGAAAAAGAAAATAAAAAAGACCAGTAAAGAAAAATAACAGACAAGGATATAAGATATAAATAATGGCCAGGAGTTTAAACAAAGTAATATTAATAGGAAATCTAACCCGCGATCCGGAGATGCGTTACACGCCTTCCGGGACGGCAGTGTGTACTTTTACTGTTGCTACAAACCGTCAATGGAAAACAGAATCCGGGGATACAAAAGAGGACGCTGAATTTCATCGCATTGTGGCTTGGGATAAATTGGCTGAAATTTGTTCCCAGATGCTTAGCAAAGGCAAAAAAGTATATGTAGAGGGCAGACTCCAGACCAGAAAATGGGAAGGGCAAGATGGCAATACCCGCTATACTACGGAAGTTGTGATTTCTGAAATGCTTCTTTTGGATAAAGCCGGCGAAACTTCGGACGCAAATTATGAAGATGAAAGCCAGGAAATGCCCGATGATTTTGAGGAGGAAATGGAAAAAGAAAAAGTAGATAAGAGCAAAAAAGAAACGACAAAAAAAGACGCATCCAAAAAAGAGGATAGTGATGAGGAAGAAGATATTCCTTTTTAACTTAAAAATGGCAAGAAAAAGAATTACAGATATCAGCTATAAAAACTTTGAAGAATTGAAATTTTTTTTGAATGACAGGGCGCGTATTTTGCCGCGTAAGCGCACGGGTTTAAGCGCCAAAAATCAGCGTAAATTAGCAGTGGCAATAAAGCGAGCCCGCCATCTTGGCCTTCTTCCCTTTAAGCCGAGAATTTAATACACTAATACCCATGAATAATCGTCCTGTGCCCAAAATCAGTCTACGTACTTTGCGTCGTTTTACCTTACGCATAGTTTTTATAGGTGTTGTTTTTGCGGGAGGTTATTTATTGGGAGCACAAAAGATGCCTTTTGCCGGCAATGTACCATTATCTTCAGCTAATTTAGACAGATCAGCGCCAAAAGACGTGGAGTTTTCGTTGTTTTGGCAGGTCTGGGATACTTTGGAAAACAGGTATTTTGATCAATCAAAACTCAATGCGTATGACATGGTTTATGGGTCTATTAAAGGTATGGTGGCTGCAGTGGGAGACCCGTATACAGTTTTTTTGACTCCACGCGAAAACACTGTTGTTCAGGAAGATTTGCAGGGAAATTTTGAAGGAGTCGGAATACAAATTGGCTTTCGTGGCACAAATTTGGCAGTTATTTCTCCTATGCCGGGCACTCCAGCGGATGAAGCAAACATTGAAGCCGGTGACCTGATTATCGGTATTAAAGATGAACAAAAAGGCATAGACCGTAGTACGGTTGGGATAAGTCTCCCTGAAGCTGTACAAATTATCCGCGGTGAAGCCGGAAGTATTGTAAGCTTGACGTTGATCCGTGAAGGCGAACCGGAACCTTTGATAGTAGATGTAGAAAGGCGTGCCATAGAGGTTCCAAGCGTTGTTTTGGAATTTGTCGGAGAAAGCCAAAATATAGCTCATATTCAAATTCTTAAATTTGGTGCAGAGACTACGGACGAGTGGAATGAGGCCGTATTGGATATAATTAAAAAGCGGGATTTAAAGGGCGTGATCGTAGATGTAAGAAATAACACAGGCGGGTATTTACAGGCAGCTGTAGATTTAGCGTCTGAATTTATAGATGTGGGCGAAACTGTCGTTATCGAAGAGCAGGGGAATGGGGATAGACACGAATTTGCCGTGGAACGGATGGGAAGGCTGATGAGAGAACCTGTTGTTGTTTTGGTAAATCAGGGAAGTGCGTCTGCTTCGGAAATTTTGGCTGGGGCACTGCGTGATCAAATAGACGCTCCTCTTGTTGGGCAGACTACCTTTGGAAAGGGGACTATCCAGGAGCCTCAACAGATTGAGGGTGGAGCAGGCCTTCATATTACCATTGCGCGCTGGTTAACACCCAGCGAATTTTGGGTGAATGAAGTGGGACTTGAGCCAGATGTTATAATTGAAAACAACCCGGATACACTTGAAGATGAACAGCTTCAAGCTGCCATTGATCGTGTAAACGCTATATAAAAGTCACTTATGAAGTTTAATACAAGAAGTTTTATTTTAGGATTAGTTTTAAGTTTAGTCATCATTTTGTCGGCTTTAGCGGGCGCTTTGGCAGACCGTATTTTTGTTTTTACTCCATTAAATTACATTTCAGACAGAATATCTTTTTTGGAAGATTTGCCTCCGCAGGGCGTAAGACAACAAATTTTAAATGAAGAATCGGTGGTAATAGACGTTGTGGAAAGTGTGTCTGATTCGGTGGTCACCGTAAGTGTTGAGGTGCCGGAAAGGCGTGTTTTGGAGTTTTCGCCTTTTGGTGGTTTTGAAACCCGGGTAGAGGGGGGTAACCCCCAAGACATCGGTTCTGGCTTTATTGTGTCTGAAGATGGGTTAATCATTACCAATAAACACGTCGTCTCCCAAGAAGGTGCAAGTTATAAAATTATAACGAGTGATAACCGGGAATATGAGGTTGTCGAAATAAACCGTGATCCGGCAAACGACTTGGCGGTTTTAAAAATTGATGCGAATAATCTAAAACCGGTTGTGATGGGTACATCGGATAATTTAAAAGTCGGGCAATTTGTAATTGCTATTGGAACAGCATTGGGTGAATTTCGCTCAACAGTGACGACTGGTGTAATATCCGGTCTTGGACGCGGAATCACGGCAGGATCTTTATATGAGGGGTTTGTAGAGCGCCTGGATGATGTGATACAAACCGATGCCGCGATAAACCCGGGTAACTCGGGAGGGCCGCTTTTAAATTCGGTCGGGCAGGTCATAGGTGTGAACGTGGCTGTGGCGCAAGGCGCGGAGAATATTGGCTTTGCCATCCCGGTTGAAACCGTCAAAAAAGCGCTTGACCAATATAAGGAAACGGGAAATTTTGCTTCCAAGCCATTTTTGGGTGTTTCGTATAATATGCTCACAAGAGAGGCTGCTTTATTAAACGAAGTTCCTCAAGGAGCATACATCGCAGAAGTTATTGAAGGTTCGGCAGCAGACAGAGCAGGTATTCAGGCGGGGGATATAATAACCCATTTTGGCGGAGATAGGGTGTCGGATTTAGAAGACGGGCTGGGGGAAGCTATTGAAAAATACAATCCGGGTGACAGTGTAAATGTTACTGTCTGGCGTGAAGGAGAGACAATTGAGGTTAATGTGACTTTATCCGTTTCCTAAACTTTGTGTAGCTTTCAGGACTTTGCTTAAGTCGCCATTAAGAATTTCTTCTAAATTTCCCCATTTTTTGTTTATCCTGTGGTCGGTTACCCGGTTTTGTGGAAAGTTATAAGTTCTTATTTTTTCGGCTCTCATACCGCGTCCTATACCAGATCTGTGCGCCTCGATTGCGGATTCTTTCTTTTCTTGTTGTCTATCCCAAAGTTTGGCGCGCAAAAGCTCCATGGCAATTTCCCTGTTTTGCATTTGCGTCCTTTCCTGCTGGGAACTAACAGTAATACCCGTTGGTTTATGGATTAGGCGCACAGCCGTGCTTACTTTATTAACGTTTTGTCCGCCATGGCCTCCCGAGCGAAAAAATTGGATTTCCAGCTCATGCGGGCGGATTTCCAGTTCAGCCGCTTTAATTTCCGGAAGAACAGCGACCGAGGCTGTAGAAGTGTGGATTCTTCCGCGCTTTTCAGTAATCGGTACCCGCTGAACGCGGTGTACTCCAGTTTCGTATTTTAGTGCGTCATACGCATTTAAGCCCCGCACCTGTAAAGTAGTATCATCCAAAGATAATGTTTTCCAGTTATTATTTTGCGCAAAACGCATATACATACGCGTTAAGTCCATGGCCCACAGTTTGGCTTCGTCTCCGCCAGCCGCACTACGTACCTCAATGTAGGCTGTTTGCATGGCGTCATTCATAAATTAATTAAGAAGATTTTTTTTGTTTTTCAAGCTTTTTTGTAGGTCTTTCAAGCTTTCGGGCTTTGCCATTTCTTCTTGTAATTTTTTAGCTTTTTTAAGTGCACGGCGCTTGGCTTTGGATAAAACCTTTTTTTTGGCACTTTTTTGACGTGCGCGAAATGCGTCAACCCGGCCAGCTGTATCTACAAATTTCATTTGCCCTGTATAAAAAGGGTGACAGGCCGAGCAAACTTCAACTTGAATTTCGGGAACTGCGGCGCCGATTGTAAAGGTATTCCCGCAAGCGCAAGTTACTTTGGCTTCCGGATACCATGTCGGGTGAATTTTTGCTTTCATACGAAACGAATTATAGCAGTTTTTAACCTTTCCATCAAATAAAGATTTTAAATTTTCTTTTCGTTTCTGCTATAAAGACGCCGAGGGCGATGATGGCGGCTCCGAAAACAAATAGGGGAGTGATGCTTTCACCAAGCCACAAAACTGCAAGGGGTGCAGCAAACAATGGGTCTAAGTATTTAAAAACAGCAGCTTCGCTTACTTCTATAGTCCGCTGTCCCCGGTTCCAAAAAGAAAAGGCGATTGTACCGGAAAATATTGCCATATATATTATCCCTAAATGATAATCAAAGGATAAATTTGTGACAGAAGACAAAAACTCGTTGGGTGAATTTAAAAGAACTACTACTGTGAGCGTAAAAAAGCCGACAAGAAAAGCGAAGTTTGTAAGGTAAGAGGCTGATATGCCTTTACGCATGATTTTTTTGGCGAGAATGTATGAGTAAGTATCAACTAAAATATAAGCGAAGATCATTAAGTTACCAAGCAGACGGCCCTCGTTGTGGTTCGTTTCCAAAATCGGTTCGATAATGGTTATCAGTGTTCCTAAAAATGCCAAGGCCATGCCTTTTTTTTCGCGCTTGGTAATGCGCTCCGAAAGAAACCGTGCACCGGCAAGCGCCGTTACTAATGGTACGGTTGAGGTTAAGACGGTTGAGGTTAAAACATTTGAGCGATCCAAACCCAGAAACAATAAAGACAAAGGAAGTGTGGTTGAAATAAATCCATAAATAATAAGCGGAAGTATTAAAGTTTTATTTTTGGGAAGCCATGTATTGTGATAAGCGAAAAATATTACCGCCAGCAATGCTGAAATGCTAAAGCGGTAAGCTAAAAAATTAAACGGATCGATGCCATTTAAAGTGTATTTTATTATTGGGCTGGCCACGCCCCACAGACTTACTGCAACCAATAAAAACAAATAGGCGAAAAGGCGGTTTCTACCCATAACTTAAGGTTAGATATGTAAACGGGCTTTGTCTACAAGTTCTTTTTGGAGTACTGTCTCCTGGATCCCGGTTTTTAAGTTTTTAATAGTTACTTGTTCGCTTTCAAATTCTTCCGGACCGATTATAAAAACAAGAGGAATGTTTAATTTATCGGCATATTTAAACTGTTTTTTAAGATTTTTTTCAAAGTCCGGGAATATGATATTATTTATGCCGCCTGACCTTAAGATGTTGGAGACGTTTATAGAAGCGTAGCTAAGCTTTTTATCAAAGGTAGTAACAAGCCCCATAATGGCAGGTGGTATATCTTTCCAGAGATTTAGTTCCTGTATTACGTCCATGCAGCGATCAAGCCCTATGGTTGTCCCCACAGCCGGAAGATCCGGCCCTCCCAAGTCTCCAAGAAGTTTATCGTACCGACCGCCTCCGATAATAGATCCTATTTTGGGCTTAGTAACTACAGTCTCAAAAATGGTTCCGGTGTAATAATCCAATCCCCGTGCGAGAGCTGGTGTAAAGACAAGGTTTGTTACACCCATGTTTTGGGCAAATTTAACTACTTGTCTTAAATAATTATCCGGTTTGGCCTTATCGATTGCAGAAAATACGTTGGCTATCTGGTCGCCGTTAATGCCTCTGGTGTGTAGTTCTTCTTCTACTTCGCCGCGGCTTTTTTTATCCAGCTTGTCTATTGATTGTATGACTGAAGGCCATTTTTTTTGCGGAATTTTGGCTTTTTCCATTGATGAAAAAAGCACCGGCCGGCTATTAATTTTTATTTCAAAATCGGGAAAATTAAAAGCATTTTGTACAACATCCCAAATAATTGCCAATATTTCTGCATCAGCGATAGGAGAAAAGCTACCTACAGTATCCACATCGCACTGGAGAAATTCCCGATATCTTCCTCTTTGAGGTTTGTCGGCCCGCCACACCGGTTGGATTTGATATCTTTTAAAAGGCATAGGAGTATCCTGGTTTTGGGCGATATAACGCGCCAAGGGGACTGTTAGGTCGTATCTTAAACCTACTCCCCGGCCACCGGGATCGTCAAATAAATACATAAGTTTTTCTGCTTCTTCACCATATTTTCCCAGAAGTACTTCCTGGTATTCGAGCGCTGGAGTTTGGATTTCTTCAAAGCCATACTTTTCAAAGATTTCCCTTACCCGTTTTATCGCCTCATTCCTGAAACGCATTGTTTTTGGCGAAAAATCGCGAAAACCTTTGAGGGTTTGGATGTTTTGTTTTGCCATATTTATATGATACTAGAAAGTTAGTACAAATACACTTCTGGCAGAAATAGTGTCGCCGTTTTGTTCAGCGGCGATTAATACTTCGTTTTTAAGGTCAAGATCAGTCCTCGCGATTTCACTTTGATTTAAAGCGTCCCAATAGTCTGTATTTGTCCCCAGTCTAAATTTTATTTCTCCTCCTTCGCTATTAATTGTTATATCATTTCTGGTAATATCAGTAATAACCCCTTTACTTACAAGATAATTATTTTCAGGAGGGGGTGGAGAAGTAACAATTACTCTTTGGGTATTTAGGATTTCATTTGCATCCAGTCTGCCCATGGCAACGATAAAATCACCGATAGCCACGTCTGCGAATTCTATTTCTTTACTGTTTTTTTGGATATCTGATGCATAAGTTGTTTGTTCGTTTACCGAAAGCTGGTTTATTTCACCGGATTGGCTTCTGATTTGAAAATATTCTTCGGTAATGTCAGTAACCGTGCCGATAAATGAAATTATGGGGTTTACCTGTTCGTTAAGCCTTTCTTGTACGCGTTCATTTATATCTTCTTCGTCATTATTTTCGTCATTGTTGTCAAGTTTGGTTGTGAAAACCAAGGGAAGCTCTTGCGAGATAATGTTACCGGTATCACTAACGCCAAAAATATAAATTATATTAAGCCCACCTTCAAGTTCTACATCAAATGAAAATTCACCGTTTAAGACTTCATTTATGCTTTCCGTATTTTGTGTCATGGCAATGACGTATTTAGAATTACTGGACAATCCGGTTATTGTGGCAGTTGCATCGGTTAATACGCTGTTTGGCACCGGGGAGACAATACTGAGTTCGGAAATATTTTTTTCTGGAACAGAAGAAGGAGATGTTTCCTGTGTAACCGTTGTGTTTGGCGTATTTGCTTGATTGTCGGCGTTTAGGCTTATATTTGCCCTCCACACACCAAAAGCAACGAGAAGCCCCAGAAGGCTACCGAAGACAATGGCTATAAAAACTTCTTTTTGCATCCCTCGCTTGGTACTTTATGTAATTAATTCGAACTTGTCAAGAAAGCCCAAGTTTGCTACGATGACCATTAGCTTATGGATATCACCTATTTAGGCCATTCAGCGTTTCGGATAAGCGGTAAAAATGCCGTAGTTGTGACAGACCCTTTTGATCCCAAAATGGTTGGTCTTAAGTTTCCGAAAGTTAAAGCCCAAATCGTTACCGTATCTCACAATCATGATGACCATAATAACGTAAACGCCGTTAGCGATATTAAAAAAGTAGTTGATGGAGTGGGTGAATATGAGATCGAAGGGATCTCGATAATCGGTATTCCGTCTTATCACGACAATGAAATGGGTAAAAAACGAGGTAAAAACGTGATTTATTTAATTGAAGTGGACGGCGTGCGTATTTGCCATTTGGGTGACTTGGGCCACACTTTACCTAAGGATCTGGTTGATGATATTGGTGAGGTGGATGTATTGATGATCCCTGTAGGTGGAGAATATACCATTGGACCCGCGGATGCTGAAAAAGTTGTAAGAGATATTGACCCAAAGGTTATCATCCCCATGCATTATAAAATGCCGGGAATGTCCCAAATTTTTTCTAATCTCGAAGAAGTAGACGCTTTTTTGTCTACAATGGGCATTAAACAAGTTAAGGAAAATAAACTAACAATCCGCCCTGGCAGCCTTCTTGAGGAAGATAAGATGGTTGTCATCCTTGAGATTAAGTAAAATCTTCATAATAAGAAATAGAGTAAATGGCTGATAATGCAAAAGCCCAAATGAATAAGGTTCGTGTACCGCCTCATTCCACCGAAGCGGAGGAGTCTGTTTTAGGGGCTTTGCTTTTGGACAAGGACGCCATCATCAGTGTGGCAGAGTTTCTTTCAGCAAACCATTTTTATCATGAAAAGCATCAGTTAATTTATGAATGCATGATAGATTTGTTTGAAGAAAGAGTCCCGATTGATGTTTTAACCGTATCTGAGCGCTTAAAGCAAAAAAAGAATTTAAAAAAAATAGGCGGCTCCAGCTTTTTGGCTGAACTTGTCAATAAAGTACCCACGGCTGCTCACGTTGAACATTATGGAAAAATAGTCAAAGACCAGGCGACGAAGCGAAGCTTAATGGGAATTGCTTCCAAGCTTTTTGATATGAGTTTTGACGAAAGCGAAGGGGCGGACGACCTTTTGGATAAAGCCGAGTCAGAGGTGTTTTCCTTGACGCAGAAACACATAGAAAAAGGCTTTACTCCGGTTCGTCTAACCCTTTCTGAATCTTTTGACAGACTGGATGAGCTTCATAAAATTGGAAACGGGATGCGGGGTGTGCCTACCGGTTTTAAGGATCTTGATAATGTCCTAGCCGGGCTGCAAAAATCTAATTTACTAATCCTTGCAGCACGGCCCGGTGTGGGGAAGACCAGTTTGGCGCTTAACATTGCCCGTAATGTTGCTGTTAATTACAAGCAGTCGGTCGGCATTTTTTCCTTGGAAATGAGCAAAGAAGAATTGGTAGACCGTTTGCTTGTAGCCCAAGCAGACATTGATGCCTGGAAAATGAAAACCGCAAAGCTTGACAGCGATGAGTTTACCCGGCTATCCGAAGCAATGGGAATACTGGCTGAAGCGCCGCTATATATAGATGATACACCCGCGCTTTCTATTTTAGAAATGCGCACAAAAGCCAGGCGCCTTCAAGTTGATGCAGGGATAGATCTTTTAATAGTTGATTATTTACAGTTGGCTAGAAGTAGAAATTTAGAAAACAGGGTGCAAGAGGTAGCAGAAATATCACAAGGTTTAAAAAATTTAGCAAGAGAATTAAAAATTCCAGTGCTTGCTTTGTCGCAGTTGTCGCGTGCAGTAGAACAGCGTGAGCGTAAACGTCCGCAGCTTGCAGACCTTCGCGAGTCTGGCTCCATCGAGCAGGACGCAGATGTGGTGATGTTTTTGTGGCGGGAAGATGAAGAAGAGATTGGCAAAATATTTTTAGATATTGCCAAGCACAGAAATGGGCCTTTGGGCCAGGTACAGTTCCACTTTAAAGGCGACCGCGTGAGCTTCTATGGCATGGAGACAAAAAGAGAGGGGTAAGATTGTGGCCAGAGAGGGATTCGAACCCTCACGGCGATTTCTCGCCACTGGTTTTTGAGACCAGCCTGTCTACCATTCCAGCACCTGGCCAAACATTTGTTGATGTATTTTAACATAAAAATCGTATATTGAGGCCTGAGCCTATTTCCGCTACAATACATGCGCTATGATACTCGCAACCGATTTAAAAATAGGTAGAACATTTCTTTTGGAAAATAGTCCTTATAAGGTATTGAAATATTCCCATCACAAAGTAGCCCGTGGAGGCGGGACTGTTAAAGTAACTGTAAAAGAATTGCAATCAGGGTCAACCATGGAAAAAACATTTCAGTCTACGGCAAAATTTGACGAAATAACCACCATTAAAAAACCGCTTCAATTTTTGTATTCAGATTCCAAAAATGCCTACCTAATTAACCCCGATACATTTGAGCAGTTCGAAATTCCTTTGGAAATATTGGGCAGTGATATTGTTTACGTCAAAGAAGGGGAAAACACAAACGTTTTGTTTTGGGAAGACAAACCTTTGTCAATTGAAATACCACCTAAGGTAACTTTAACTGTTATGGAAACAGCGCCGGGAGTAAAAGGAAACAGTGCTACAAATATATACAAACCAGCAAAAATGGAAAATGGTTTGTCTGTTCGTGTACCTTTGTTTATCAAAGCGGGGGACGAAGTGCGCGTAGACACAAGAACCGGTGAATACGTGGAGCGCGTAGCTCAGACTTAAGCCACAAGCCAGGCGATAGCAGCCAATATTGTTAATATTTGAATTATAAGACCTGGAACAGGAGTGGTATCGGTTTGAATGCTTTTTTGAAACGCTATCCATTTTTTAATAAAGTTGGTTTTGTAATTCAAAAAAAAGTACGGTCCTTCTACAACATCCGGCAATACTGCAAAAAAAGCTCCAAATAAGACAATCAGTGTTTGATTAATGCTGGGTAGGGACGATGATGCGATAGTTAAACCGGAAATTAAGGCCAAACCCACGTCCAATGCCACAAAAGCCGTTGTTTTTTTGGTTATTTTTCCATGTTTTTGTGTTTCAGTATTGAGGTGTGGATTCCAATGGGGAATTTTGTCTAAAATAAAATGACTCCCAAATGCCAGAGGAAGGGAAATTAAGGGGTTGGAGATTTTAGTTGCTATGGCTGCGCCTACGATAACGTGCGGTGTTTCTAGCATATTGGGCGGTATGGGTATGATATACTTATCAAAGCTATTATGTCAACTTTATTTTTTATTTTTATGAATATTTTGGGTTCATTTTTTTATTTTTTTATTATGTGGCGCCAGCTTAAAGATGACTATGAGCACGAAAAAATTTTGCGAACTGGATTTATATTTTTATTTTTAATTTACATTTTTGGTCTGAGTTTTAATTTTTTAATCGCTTCAAGTATTTCACCATCACCCATTTTTAGACCACAAGGTTTTTGGTTCTTTGGTGTGATTATGGGCGTTTTTCTTGCGACTTTGATTTCTATAAAACCTCTTAAAATACGCCTAATCGACCTTATGGAAGCGCAGGTGCCAGCATTGTTTTTCTTATTTTCCCTGGTTAGTGCAGCTTTGGGAATTTTAAACCGGGAAAATTTATGGCTTATCTCCGTTTTATTATATTTATTATTTTTCATTTTATATTTTATTTTTAAAATGAATTACAAAAAATTCGGTTGGTATACGTCTGGTAGGGTAGGTTTTGCTTCTTTGGCAAGCGTGGGGATATATTTTTTAATTCGAAGCATGATTGCGCTTTTGATCCCCGATATGCTATCCTTAGCCGGAAGAATCGATGCAGTAATCTCTTTTGCATTTGCCTTTTTAGCTTTTTATAGCTTGTATAATTTATCGAAAAATTAATTTTATGACCAATAACAAAACAAAAAAAACCATAAAAGTTGTTACCACGCCAGTAACGTATCCAATGAGGCTTTTGCGGCCAGTAGGTGATTTTTTATTGGCACAGTTAAAACATCTGGAAAAACGAAAAAATGAGCTTGATAAAGACGACCCGTTTG
Source organism: Candidatus Microgenomatus sp. (assembly GCA_020724555.1). GTDB lineage: Bacteria > Patescibacteriota > Microgenomatia > UBA8517 > UBA8517 > DYGT01. Next base: position 19,449 of record DYGT01000010.1, on the reverse strand, counting down.
CCAATATTGACCGCGTAAATGACAATGCTTCACCTGATGCAGATGCTGAAGAGCAATATGGACATGCGCGTATATCGGCGGTGAGGGAACAGCTTGACCGGAAAATCATTCAAACCAGGCGCGCACTCACTATGATCAAAATAGGCAAATACGGTATTTGTGAAGAGTGTGGTGAAATGATTGATACTGAGCGCTTAATGATTTACCCGGAAGCCACACTATGTGTTAAATGCGAAAGTAAAAAAGAAAAAAAGTGATAATTCATGGCCCCAAAGATTATATTTGAAGACGATTACCTGATGGTGGTTAATAAGCCAAGCGGGATGATAACCACTAAAGCCATAACGACAGCAAACCAACTAACGCTTCAGGAGTGGTTGGAGACACGACAATATCCATTGTCACGCGATTTTGAAAGACGTAGTGGTATAGTACATAGATTAGATAAGGAAACAAGTGGTTTGATAATTGTTGCAAAGCAATTAGACGTTTTTTTTAAGCTTCAGGCATTATTTAAAAATAGGCTTGTGCAAAAAACTTACATGGCATTAGTCCACGGAATTGTAGAGCCCAAGCAGGGCGTAATAGATGCACAAGTGGGGAGGTTACCTTGGAACAGAGAACGGTTCGGAGTTTTGGCGGGAGGAAGGGACGCAAGAACGCAATACAAAGTACTTACAGTTTTTAAAAAAGATAAAGAAAAGTTTACGCTTGTTGCAGTTAAACCTAAAACCGGCCGTACGCACCAAATTAGGATTCATTTTAAGTACCTCGGACATCCGGTTGTGGGAGATACGTTTTACGCCGGCAGAAAAACTTCAAGAAAAGATAGAGAGTGGTGCCCAAGACTCTTTTTGCATGCCTATGAAATTGAGTTTGAACACCCGATAGCTCAAAAACGTTTATCTGTGAACGCCGAAATCCCTTTAGAGCTTAAAAAAGCCACTTCTGTCTTGAAAAAAATCTCCTAAGTATATAGGCTGAAATAGACCTTGGAAATATCATCAATCGCACTGCTTATCGGGGCGGCGGCCATAATGGCTATTTTAGCTAGCCAATTGAAACAACCACTTTTAATCGGATATTTAGTGGCTGGAATATTAATAGCATTTTTTGGCAACTTTCATGATTTAGAGTTTTTGGAAGTGTTTAGTCAGATAGGGGTAACGCTTCTTTTGTTTTTAGTTGGTTTAGAAATGAACATTTCCGAGCTACCATCTTTGGGTAAAGTCGCTTTAGTGACGGGCCTTGGCCAGATAATATTTACATCTTTTTTTGGTTTTATATTGGCTAGCGTTTTGGGATATTCAGGCCTTTCTTCTGTGTATATTGCTGTTTCTTTGACCTTTTCTTCAACTATCATCATGATGAAGCTTTTGAGCGAAAAAAATGACTTGGGAAGTTTATATGGGAGGATTGCTATAGGATTTTTGCTGGTACAAGATTTGGTCGCCATGTTGATTTTGATGTTTTTATCCGGTTTAGAAGCAAACGTTATGACAATTACGTCTGTTCTACTTCTTATTTTGAAAGCTATCCTTTTGCTTTTAATAGTATTAATTTTTTCTAAATATATATTTCCACGATTAATTGATAAAGTTGCTTCATCTGGAAGCGAACTTTTATTTATTGTAAGTATTGCATGGGCGTTAACGTTTTCTGTGTTTGTATCCGATAAATTGGGTTTTACCTTAGAAATAGGAGGTTTTTTGGCAGGTCTTGCTTTCTCAACGCTTCCTGAACATTTACAAATAGCCTCACGCACGCGTCCTTTAAGAGACTTTTTTTTAACAATATTTTTTTTGTTTTTAGGAACTAAACTTGTTGTTGGAGGAGTTGGCGGGGTGATCGTTCCCGCAATTATATTTTCGGTTTTTGTATTAGTTGGCAATCCTTTAATTGTTCTTATACTTATGGGGCTCCTGCGTTATCGCAAGCGCACATCTTTTTTTGCCGGCCTGACCGTGGCCCAGATTTCTGAATTTTCCTTAATTTTGATGTCCATGGGGTTGGCATTAGGCCACGTTAGCAATAGTGAAGTGGCGCTTGTGGTAATTGTCGGTGTCATCACCATGACATTGTCAACCTATATGATTATGGGGGCAGAAAAGCTTTATTCTATTCTTGATCCCGTCTTAATTTTTGAAAGGAAAAAAACTAAAGAAATTAGTTTAGGAAAAAAAACAGACTATAAAGACCACGTTATTTTAATCGGAGGAGACAGAACAGGGCAAGAGATCATACCATTATTAAAAAAGGCGGGCTTGCCTTTTGTAATAGTGGATTTTAACCCCAAGGTTTTTAATAAACTTTATGCCGAAAATTTACCAGTTATTTTTGGCGACATAACAGACCCGGACATCCTTGCTGATATTAATATCAATAATGCACGCATAATAATATCTACTGTTCCTTCTCCGAATGACAATTTTTCTTTATTGGAAAACATTAGGTTGCATGGGGTAAAAGCAGCTACTATTTTTATTACCCATGAAATTAAAAGAGCTTTGGAGTATTACAATCAGGGAGCGAGCATGGTTATCGTGCCGGAAATGGCCGCAGGAGACGTGATTCGAAACAGTCTCCAAAAAAGCAATTTTAATAAAATAGAGCTTAGGGAATTGGGGAAAAAACAGTTCGAAAAAACGACTATCAGGTTTAAACACCTACAAAGTGTCTTATGAAGAGGAAAAGACCGACTATCAGAAAATTACGACAAAAAAGAAGTAAAAAGTTTAATTTACGCAAAATATTGCGGATATTAATTTTGGCATTACTTTTATTTATAGTAGTTTTATTTATTAAACTGGCGATATCGCCTTCGGTTTGGGATGATAAATATCAATTTAGTTTTGCATATCCCACAACAGAGGGGGTGGTGGTTGCGGTTTTAAATCCTACATTAAAGACGGCCACAAATATAATTATTCCAGACAATACACAAGTGGAGGTTGCCAGCCGATTAGGCAAATGGCGCCTGGGAAGTGTGTGGCAGCTGGGTAAGCAAGAAAAGTTAGGAGGATACCTTTTGAGTAGAAGCTTAATAAAAACTTTTTCAATGCCGATAGATGCCTGGGCAGGCGAGTCTTTTAAAGATTATAATGGAAATTTTTTAAACAGGACAAAAGCAATTTTTTTGACGAGCGACACCAACATCAAATTAAAAGACAAGATTAAACTTTGGTTTTTTATACTTTTCATGCCAAAAGGTAATAGCGAGACCATTTATTTGGCAGAAACTAGTGCACTAAGCTTAAGTAAATTGCCCGACGGTAGCGAGGGTTATTTACCAAATCTCTTGCCGGATAGTATTGAACGGTTATTTTTTATTGATATTGTATCTCAGGAAAATTTACGCCTTGGTGTGGTAAACGTTTCCGATAATTCCGGGTTAGTAAGAACAATCGCAAAGACTTTTGAGACGATTGGAGTTAGACCGGTAATAATAAAAGATGAGGAATTCATTGATGGATTTTTATGTGCGGTATATACCAACGAAAAAGATAGTGTTACTGCTAAAAAAACATCCAGTCTGTTTGATTGTCCCATTAAAAATAAAAGAAGTAACAGCAATCTGGATATTGAATTTGTTTTTGGCGAAGAATTTGTACAGCGTTTTTAATTACTGGGAAAAGAAGGTCCGCTGTCGTTATTCTGCCTTTTTGTTTCTCGTAAAAAAATCCTTACCTCATTTTCGTCTACTGCTTTAATAAAAGCTTCATAAGCATATCCGGATTTTTTCAAACGGATGATGCGGCTTGCCAGATCATCCGGTAATTTTCCTATATATTGGCCTGAATTGGTAGTTATGTTTACACGATGGTTTCCACAAATAATGCTTACTTTTTGAGCGCAATTTAGTTGCAGAAGTTTATCGCTGTCTGCTAAATGTATTAAAGAAACGATTTTTGTTTTTCCCGGTTCTTCTAAAAAAATTTGTGAATGTATATAGTTTTTTTCATTGTCTTTACCTTTATGTAATTCCTTTTGAAAACGCTCAAGGTTTTTTTGGGCGATAGTGTTTAATGCATCGATTTTCAATACTTTTTTGGTATAACTGATGGCCCTTTTTTTATTTCCAAGTTCGTATTCTGCTTTTGCCAGGCGGTTTATTGCTTGGATATCTTCCGGATATTTTTGAAGGATTTGTAAATTGTAGTTAAGCGCTTTTTCCCAGTCGCATTCAAGTGCGGCGGTTATAGCTTTTTGGGCAAGGTTAGCGTTCATCCTAATTCATTAATGAGTATAAAATGGTATACAAGATTGTCAATAGTGTTTTTGCCGGTTTTGAGTGTATAATACCCTTGTGAGTGGACATAGCAAATGGTCTACCATCAAAAGACAAAAAGAGGCTAATGACCAAGCCAAAGGGAAAGTATTTTCAAAATTGGTTAATGCGATTTCTGTCGCCGTGAAAACGGGGGGTGGGGTAGACCCGGAGACTAATCACAAGCTTCGTATGGCTATTGACTCTGCAAAAGCTGCCAATATGCCAAAGCAGAATATAGATCGCGCCATTGAAAATGCCGGAAGGAGTGGGGAAATTCTGGAAGAAGTGATGTATGAAGGGTTTGGGCCCGAAGGCGTGGGAATTTTGGTTGAAGCAGCTACAGATAATCGTAACCGCACGGGAGCCGAAATAAGAAATATTTTTGAGAAAAGAGGAGGTAATCTGGGGACTCCGGGTTCAGTTTCTTTTAATTTCGAAAAGCAAGGGTTTTTACTTATACAAAAAGAGTCTGATGTGGAAACGCAGATGTTGTCTTTAATGGATTTTGATCTTTTGGACCTGAAAGAGGCTGATGATGGCATTGAAATTTATGTGCACGCAAATAAGCTTTATGAAACTAAAACAGATTTGGAAAAGCAAGGCTATAATGTCAGCAAAGCCGAGCTTGTCCAAGTTCCCAAAACCACTCTTAATATCTCAAAGGAAGCGTCGCTTAAGTTAACTGGCTTGCTGGAAGCTTTAGAAGACCATGATGATGTCCAAAAAGTATTTGTAAATGCCGAATTATAATTTATGCTTAACAAAAGGCAAAAGTTTATAGCTTCCTCGATACTTCTTTCTTTGGGATTTGTCGGCATACGCTTTTTGGGCGATGACTATCGCTTTTTGGGAATAGGAATTCTGGCCATGCTTTCCGTATTAAGTTTTTTATGGTCTTTGGACGGATTAGGTTTTAATGCAACTTTGCTGGTTTTGATATTGCCTTCATTTTTTACATTGGGAGTTGGTTTGTTTTGGTTTTTGCTTCCGGCAACAATGTTTGCCCGCATTCCTATTATTATCCTTTACGGAATTGGTATTTATGCTTTAAGCCTTACCATGAATATTTTTACAGTTTCATCGATTCGTACTATAGCTCTTGCGCGGGCAGCAAAAGGCGTAGGATTTGTTTTAACTTTATTTACGGGGTTTTTATTGTATGACGCTATTTTATCGCTACGGGCAAGTTGGTTTATAACCAACATTATCATTTATTTGGTTTCATTTCCCTTGATTTTACAGGGCCTTTGGTCAGGTAAATTAATGCGACAATTTGAAAAAGGACTAATTATATATTCAGCCGTGTTGGCTTATGGTATTACTGCGATTGCCATGGTTTTATATTTTTGGCCGGTGAGTGTTGTTGAGGGAGCCATATTTTTAACTGTGAGTATGTATGTGCTTTTGGGGTTGGGCCAATCCGACCAGGAGGGGAGGCTCTTTAGGCAAACCGTTCAAGAGTACCTGGTTATTGGAATTACTGTTTTTTTAGCAATGGTTTTATTTACCAGTTGGCGATAATTTTTAATTTATAAAAAAGTGTTAATTTAAAAGCCCATATGCTAAGGCGGAGAAGAGGGAAGTAGGTTTTATATATCCTATAATTATTATTAGGTTAAATTTATATGTTTTCACATATGAAAATAACTTTTCACAAATATTATAAGATATTTTCACGGCGAGAAATTTTACTGCTTTCGAACTTAAAAAATATAAAAATGATATAGTTTGATAAGGTTTAATCATCAATGTGTTCTAGGGAGAGATATCCCTTTATTATTAGAGCGTAGTAACTTGTTTTTTCAAAAATTATTAACCGTTTTTTAGTATTTTTGGATTCTGTGGGTTGGTACCTCTCTCTTTTTAACAGTGCCAATCTGATTTGAAGAAGGTTTAAATAGTATGTCGCACAATATAACTTTTGCGACGTATAGCCCGAGATTAGAGTAGAGCGGAGTTTTTTATGGTTTGATAGCTGCCGCGGTATAGTTTATCTAAGTTGTTTATGGTTTATACTGGGATTTTAAATGTTTTATAAATCCCTCATTTTCGCTTATGTTTTAAAAATTTTTTCCAAATTAATCCCAAACATTTTTTTTGATTAAAAATATTCTTAAAAACTACAAAGTTTCGATATGACCGAAAATACAACATATTCTTTGATGACCACTTACCCATCTTTGTTGTCAGACAGGCCTTAAAATCGATTTGGTGAAGCCGTATTTTAGCCTCAATTATTGAAACTTTGTTTGATCCACAGTATAGATGGTTTTATAGCTTTAGGTTTTTAAATATTAAAAAATTTTCATCTTTCGTCTTGGCGTTTTTTTGTATCTTTATTTATAAAGTTTTTTGGTTTTTGTTTACAAATATTTTTTTGAAATTATAAAACGGCAACGCATAGACTTTTTGATATGTTAAAAACCGGTCGCGTCGCACAATATTGACGCTTGAGGTTAGATGATATAATATATTAGCGATGCCCACTTCCCTGCCTGAAGATGTATCTGAAATAAAAAGTAAAGTAAAAGAATTTCTTGAATATATGGAGGTGGAAAAAGGCGCTTCTCCCCTCACCCTTCGCAATTACAGACACTATCTTTTCCGTTTTTTGTCTTGGATGGAGAAAGAAAAAATACGCCAGAAATTAAAGGATATAAACCCCGATACTGTCCGTGAATATAGACTGTTTTTGTCCCGGTTCCCGGATGGCAAAGGGGGTACCTTGTCCAGAAGGACTCAGGGTTATCATGTTATCGCTATTCGTTCTTTTTTAAAGTGGTGCATAAAAAACGACCAGGACGTTATGTCTCCGGATAAGATAGATTTACCAAAAATAAATGAAAGACAGGTTAAATTTTTAAATGGCGAGCAAATTGATAGGCTTTTGAATGCACCCAATATGAGTAAAATCACAGGTATCCGCGATAAAGCAATTTTGGAAGTCTTGTTTTCTACAGGTCTGCGTGTGTCTGAGCTTTGTAAACTGGATAGAGATAAAATCGACCTTAAAAGGCGTGAATTTGGAATTGTGGGAAAAGGGGGCCGCGCCCGCGTTGTATTTTTATCATCGCGTTCAACCGGATGGGTAGAAAAGTATTTAGCTGCACGCGACGATAATTATAACCCGCTGTTTATACGCCATAGCGGCAAAATGGATGCCGCTGATACAGATGAAAAAATGCGTTTAACCCCGCGTTCCGTGCAGCGGATGGTTAAAAAATATGCCAGAAAAGTACAAATCACCGTCGACGTAACGCCGCACGTTTTAAGGCATTCCTTTGCGACTGATCTATTAGTGGCCGGAGCAGACATCAGAAGCGTCCAGGAGATGCTTGGACACAAAAACATAGCTACCACCCAGATTTATACTCATGTGACTAATAAACAGCTTCGTGACGTCCACGAAGCCTTCCACGGAAAGGGAAATTAGTGGTGGTATGACAACGCTTATCTTGCCCGGGTTTTCAAAAAGTAATGAAAAGTGGGCTGAGAGTTTGGAAAACCAGCTTGACGTCCGGCATGAGGCCACGGTTTATAAGTGGCGCCACTGGCGAACAACCGATGGCATTGCCCTTAATAAATTTGATCCCTACACTGAAGCTTCAAATATAGAAATGCTAATTAAAGATCAAAGTAAGATTAATATTATTTCTAAATCAATTGGAACTTTGGTTACGGCAATTTTAATGTCTCGGCAGAAAGAAAGATTTTTAAGGGCAATTTTATGCGGCATTCCTCTTAATGGTTTAAGTAAAAGATGGAAAAGTGAATATAATATTTTAGGTCAAGTCCGCGAAAAAGAGGTGTGGGTAATCCAAAATGAATTTGACCCGATAGGTAGTTTTCAAGCAGTAGAAAAATTTATTGGAGCAATTAACCCAAAACTTTTTGTAATCAAAAAAGAAGGCGTAGCTACGCACGATTATTATTATATTTCCGAAATCAATAAGCTTCTAAAAGGATAAAAAAAGGTTAATTCGTTTATTTTTCCTCGGGAGTTGATGTTTTGATGTTTTGGTCGCGGTTGAGGCTAGTGACCGCAGCCACTGTATCTGATTTATTGGCAAAGCGCATAAGGATTACGCCTTGGGTGGCTCTTCCCATCTGGGGAATATTTTTGGCAGCAAGCTTGATTATTTGCCCTTTTGCGCTTGTAATTACCACCTGCTCGGTTTTATGTGTGACCATAGATGCAGCAGCAAGCCGGCCGGTTCTTTCGTTAACCAGGGCTGCTTTAACCCCCTTCCCTGCCCTTCTTTGCAAGGGGAAAAGGCTGATTTTTGTTCTTTTCCCAATTCCCTTTTCGGTTAGTGTCAAAATATCGCGGAAAAACTTTTTTCGTTTGTCGTCTGGTTTTGCCTGGTTTGCTTTAAATACTTCCATGCCAATCACAGCGTCGTTTTTGCCTAGGCGAATGCCTTTTACGCCTGTAGTTGCCCTACCCATAGGGCGGACATTTTTTTCAGAAAAGCGGATGGCTTTTCCCTCTTGGGTAAATAGCATGACATGATCGTTTCCACCGGTGGGGCTTACTTTTACCAGGCAATCGCCGTCCGACAATTTTATGGCAATCAAGCCATTGCTTCTTAAGTTTTCAAATTCCGAAAAACTGGTCTTTTTTACAATTCCTTTTTGTGTAGCCATAATTAAATGGTTCGCTGTTTCTTCACCCATAGCTACAATGCTCATGACCAGTTCACCTTGTTCCAGGTTTATTATATTAACTAACGCCTGACCTTTGGCTTGTCTGCTGGTTTCAGCGATTTCCCAAGCTTTAGTGCCATAAACCCGTCCCTGATTTGTAAAAAATAAAACAGTATCATGGGTAGTTGCGGAGATTAAATGCTCAATTTCATCTTCCTCTTTTGTGGTCATACCCAACACTCCCTTCCCTCCTCTTCTTTGTGCTTTATAAGTGCCCCGCGGCACGCGCTTGATGTAGCCTGTTTTGGTGACTGTAATTAATACGTCTTCTTTGGCAATCAGGTCTTGTTCTGAAAATTCACCTATTTTTTGCTTGTAGATGCGGGTGCGTCGCGGATCCCCGAATTTTTCTTTTAGTTCGCGCACTTCGGTGACTATAATTTTGAGAATTTCTTCCGGATCGCGGAGTATGGCGGTAAGTCTGTCTATTTGTTCCATTATTTCGGCATATTCTTTTTCTATTTTTTGCCGCTCTAATGCTGCCAGGCGCCTTAGTTGCATGTCTAGGATAGCGGTGGCTTGAATTTCGCTTAATTTAAATCGCGTAATTAGGTTTTTTTTGGCGTCTTCCTGTGTGCGGCTTTCGCGGATAGTTTTTATTACTTCATCCAGGTGATCAAGGGCAATTTTTAAGCCTTCTAAGATGTGGGCCCGTTTTTTGGCAGCTGTTAATTCGAAGATGGTCCTTCTGGTAACTACTCTTTGACGGTGTTTAACATATTCAACCAGAATTTGCTTAAGATTAACGGTGAGGGGGGTGTCGTCCACAAGGGCGACAAAATTTGCGGGAAAGGTGCTTTGCAGTTTTGTGTGTTTAAACAGGTTGTTGAGCACGCTTTTTGGTCTGGCATCGCGTTTAAGCTCGACTACCACACTCATACCTTTTTTATCCGATTCGTCTCTTAGGTTTGATATTCCGTCTATTTTTTTGTCACGGACAAGCCCGGCAATATCTGCCACGAATTTGGCTTTGTTTACCTGATAAGGAAGTTCGGTTATTTCAATTATGGATTTACCCCTGTCGCCTTCTTTTATTTGCGCTATACCGCGTACGATTATACGCCCGCGCCCGGTTGAATAGACGTCTATCATGGATGAGGCGTCGTAGATTGCTCCGCCTGTGGGGAAATCCGGTCCGGGAATATATTCCAGAATTTCGGCGGTTTCAATGTCGCTTTCAAATGTGACATTTGTAGCCTCAAGTTCCTCCTGGGTTAATTCCGCTCCCCTACCGGAGGCTAAAAGGTCAATTTTTTTGATAAAAAAATCTACTTTATCATCCCCCTTTTTTTCTCCTTCTACTGCCCTACCCTTTTTAATGGTGGCTATAATTGCATCCACTACTTCACCTAAATTATGCGGAGGGATTTTAGTAGCCATACCGACGGCTATTCCTTCCGAGCCCATAAGCAGCATGTTGGGCAAAAGCGCCGGTAAATAAGCAGGCTCTTTTAAGGTTGCGTCAAAATTATCAATGGTATCAACCGTATCTTTTTCAATATCGGAAAGCATGTATTGCGATATCTTGGCCAGTCTGGTTTCGGTGTAACGCATGGCGGCAGGAGGGTCTCCGTCGACAGAGCCGAAATTACCTTGGCCATCTACCAAAGGGTAACGCATGCTAAAGTCTTGAGCCATACGGACCATGGCATCGTAAACAGACGCATCACCGTGAGGGTGGTATTTTCCTAGTACCTCTCCGACCACTTTGGCACTTTTACTGTAGCCGGCACCCGGGCCGAGATTCATAAGGTGCATTGCGTATAAAATGCGCCTGTGAACCGGCTTCAAGCCGTCACGGATATCGGGCAAGGCGCGCGCTACAATCACGCTCATAGCATAATCCAGATAGGATTTGCTTAGTTCTGTGGTAATTTCTGCAGGTGTGACTTTTCCGATATCTTTCATAATTATTGACAAAAAAAGCCTTATTGGCCAGAATTCATTTTAGCCCTTTTAAGGCGAAAAATCAAAGCCTTTTAGTGAAGCGATACATCTCAACGATAGCAACGATCAGAAGCGATATCGCAAGTGAGCTGGCCCAAGGCAAATACAAAATAAACCCGCCTTTTTTGACGAGAATATCACCCCATATCGTGGGGAACTTAAGCCTGGAATAAAGTGTAACAAGCAAAATGAAACTACCAATATAAGAAATAAAAAATATAGGACCGTATGTAGCTAAGAATTTTTTCTTTTGCATAACTCACATCGTTACTTTTAGCGTGGGATCGGTTTTATTTTCTGGTGTGGGACTTGGGATGCTTTTTGTATCTTCTTTAGCACTTGAATTTGTGATTTTTGTTTTGCTGTTAACAAAAAAATACATCGGAACCATCATAACTAAAAGCGTGAGTATTGAAAGCAGCATGATTGGTGTGTTGTCTTGGTTAGTTTTTTTCGTCATAAAAATCACCTCCTTGATTAATGATTAATTCGTTAATTTCTTCCCAATTGTTCATATCAAAAGCCCGCAGTTTTTGAGAGCTTATTAAATAAAAATATTTATCGATATATAGACCTCGTTTAACTCCGTTTTCGTTAAAAGCGTGTTTAAGCTCAAGACCCTGATTATTATAAGAAACAATATAGCCCCCCATCGATGCTGGAATAAAGAAAAGCTGATTGTCGCGGTCAAGCAAAAATGCGTGGTGGTTATCTATAATTTCGCTATAAAATTCATCAAGCAAAAGATGATCAATTTCTGCTGGATTTTGCGGGCTGGAAGTATCAAATAAGCTTAATTTGACGTATTGGTCTTCTTTGCCTACACCCAAAATAAGGTTGTCCGCCAAGGGGTGCAAATACGAGGAAAATCCGGGGATTTTTAACTCGCCTTTGAGGATAGGATTTTCTGGATCTTTAAGGTCAAGGACAAAAAACGGATCTATATCTTTAAAGGTTACCAGGTAAGCCTGGTCGTTTAAAAACCGCACCGAGTAAAGGCGCTCGTCTTTCCCGAGATCAGTCAATTGCCCAATTATATCTAAATTGTTATTTAAGATATAGAGGTCGTTGACAGTTTCCACGCCGGGCAAGAAGCTTTGGCCAACTGTGGTTGCGATTCTTAAGTTGCCATTAAATTCATCTAAAGAAAACTGGTTTAGTGGGGCACCGGGGATATTTGCAGTAGAAATTATTTCCATGTTTTCATTTGCAATTTTTACAATTTCACTGATGTGAAGGCTTCTTAGGTTTTTGTTTATATAATCGGCCAAAGCGTTGGTAATTTTGGTATCAAGCTCGCGCGTTTGGTCTGCCCCAAGTGTATTTTTGTAATTCTGAATAATCACCTGAAGCTCGATGAGTTTCGCTTCAAGGCTCAGGTCGTAGCCGGCCATCTTTTTAATTTTGGCGATTATTTCGTCCGGCAAAACATTTTGCGGTTCGTTTATGAAATATTCAAGCATAAGCGTGTTTTGATTTAAATAGCTTGATAAAACAACATAAGTTGCGCTGTTTGATACATAAACGGTTGTGTTTTGCTCTGAACCCAAAAAAGTGACGGTATCGGAAATTTCCCCGGTTTGGATATTTATTTTTAGCGCGGTATATGTAGTTTGGGAAGGGTTTAGGTTGGTTAAGTGATAGATATTGTCGCAGGCAATAGACGTGCGTTTTCCTCCCATCTCCAAAAGTGGTATCGGGCATGGAGCCTCATAATTAACGCCTTTTTGGCTGACCACCAAAATGTCATTTTCTAAAAGCCTGAGACTCACGAAATATGCATCAGAAAACAAAGCGCGCCACTTTTGTGTTGGATTTTCTTTGTCGGCTACGTCATAAGCCGTGATTGTTGAATTTTGTTTGTTTATAGCAACAAGAACGTTTTCTTTTAATAAAAGTTCGGAAGACTCGTCTTCGATTTCGGCGATTTTTTCCATACCGTCCGGAGGAAACGCGTTTATTATTTGCGTATTTTGCGGGTATAAATCCGGTGCTGGTATTAGCCCCTCCCTTATTACAGGTGCGTCCCCCATTATATAAAAGCGTGGTTCCCCGGCTAAATAAATATATTTTCCATCCGTTTTTACGATATCCGGCTCGTCTATTCCTAATACCTGCACATTGGTTTGGGATGCTCTTTGGCTAGTGCCGGTTTCGTCTAGTGCGATATTAGAAAAGCCGTCTTTTGAAGATTCTTCTGCTAAATCGCGCGCCATTGGCTGCATCTCTAAGCCGCCAAAGCCTGTGCTTCGGGTTTGGTTTAGGTAAGCCTGCATTTGCTCCGGTGAATTAAAGCGGGCAATGCCGCTATCTTTCGGAGAGAACGAAAAACTTTGGGATGCATTTTTTCTGGTGTAATAAGCTCCTACCAAAATGGCCGTTGCCATAACGGCTAAAGAAAATATAAAGGCTATTTTTCTGATAAGGATAACCGCTGGTTTTGGATGATAAATGTGTTTTATATTGTTTTCGGGTTCCATCGCATTTATTCCGGGATTACTAAAGCAGCAACAAAATACGCGACCGTCAAAGGTATAAACCCGGATACAGAAAGAAGCGCCAAAAAAATGATACGCACGACTGTTACATCCAAATTATAATATGCCGCAATCCCGGATAAAACTCCGGATATAATTTTCTCTTTTTTATTTCTTTTAAGTAGTTTTTTGGCCATTTTCGTTAAACTGTCGAAGGCTGACTTTGATAGGTCTTATAAGTTGTGTTCCAAGGCTTGCGATTTTAAAGCCTACCGAAACCACAAACCCCATTAAAAACAGGTGTGCCGCAAGATTTAATGGTTCGTTTAATAAATCCCGGGAAATTACTTCCATTTGCGCGTTTCCCATTTGCGAACTTAACGCTTGCCTTTGGGCCGGTGATAAATCCCCGCCGATTAGGTCGGCTGTGTTTATCGATATGCCGGAAAAAGAAAAGATATCGAAAGGTTCCCAAGAGCCGTTAAAAACATTGTAAACGCTCAGGGCGGCAAAGCCGATGATGGTGAGACCCAAAAGCAAAAGCAAATAACCCACTGTTTTTTCCGTCATATATTTATCTTAGCGGATTTGCATTTAAATTTCATTCATAATTCAAAATGGTATTTCCGGGTCTTCATTTGCCAGGGGTTTTATATGCGTTGACGGATTAGAATTGAGAATATAAATGTCCTGTTTGTAGCCAGACAGGCCCACCAACTCTCCTTTGCCTTTGGCTATTTGCTCCATTGGTATGCAGTAGCGGCAGCCGTTTTCTTCTTTACATTTAAAATGATTCAGTTGCTTTGCAAGTTTTATCCTTTTGGCAAGCTGTAATATTTTTTCTTCAGCCTCCTTAAGATCTGGCATACCCATTGTTATGGGAGCATCATCGCGCTCCAGATACCAGTAACTTACCCCGTTTACTTTTCTTTTTTGCGTATTTTGGACCAGCAAATAATATATGGGTAGTTGGAGCGAATCAGCCGCTTCATCGCGTTTGCTTGTTTTAAAGTCAATGATGTGGACCGAGTCATCCTCGGGTATGTATTCCAACCAATCAATTTTACCGGATAAGATTATTTGTTCATCCTCGGACAACCAATACCAAGGCAAATCCTCTTTAATTTTTACAGCTTTGTTGGCAAGCGGCCCCGGGTTATCAATAATTTTTTGTATCATTGCCCGCCCGCGTTCTTTATAAACACTTTCTTCTTTACGGCTTGTAAAGCCCCCTTTTTTACCGCTTATTTGTGCCCACATGGTTTCAAATTTTTTTAAGGGCGAAACTTTAAAGCGGTTTTCGACAGGCAGAACAGACAACGATTCGATAACATCGTGGACAACCCCCCCCAATGCTAAAGGTGGCTGCATCAGCGTAATTTTATGGCCTGTTATTGGGTCGCGATATACATTTCGAAAGTAGTAAAGCCGGGGGCAGTTTAAAAAATCTTTTATTGAGCTATGAGAAACCCAAGTTGCTTTGAATTTATCAAGAATATTTTCTTTTTGCTCCATAGCATATTTTACCAGAAGAGTGCCAAGCATGATAAAATTAGTAAAGATCAAGGGGAGGTGATATATATGAAGGGAAGATATTTATATTTGCTGATTGGATTAGTTTTTATAGTGTCGGTTGTGGGCATCGCAACCTATGCTTTTTTGACTTTGATTAACCCCGACGCGGGTGAAGTAAAGTTAGAAAGCCAAGCCGTTGACCGCTTTGGTGGTTCCCAAACCACTGCTACTTCCCAGCCGGTGAGTAATATGGAATCCGTGGAAACCGCCATGAAAAATAAATATGGCTGGGGTGATAATTATACTGTTAAGGTAGAAAATATTTCAGGAGCTTACGCACAGGGTATATTTTATCCCACGGACGGCTCTCCCGGAGGCGGTGCTTTTTTGGCTGTTCAGGGAGAAACCGGATGGCAAATTGTTTGGGATGGAAACGGCGCCGTAAACTGTGATGAAATTGAGCTTTATGATTTTCCTATAAACATGCTGTCCCAGTGCTACGATACCGCTTCCGGATCTATGATTCCAAGATAGCATGAAGAAAATATTTATTTTCGGGTTTATTTTGGTAATTTCTGTGGCAGCTGGAGTATTTTTTTACCGTGCTGATAATAAAAAAGATTTAAATCCTGTTTTGGGAGAATCAAAAAGTTTAAACACCGGTGGAAATGCAATAATCCTGTCCGATGATTATCATGCGCTTTGGTACAAGGTTGAAGATATAGACAAATTAATTCTTAAGTCCAATTTGGATGCTAAAGATACGGCCACTTTTTTGTTTGCAGCGAATAATTGTGAATTTTTAATAAACGGAGGTTTTTATTCGCCTGAATTTGAGCATTTGGGGCTTTTTGTTGCCGATGGGATAACTTTGTCTGAGAAACAAAGCAGTTCTTTACTCAACGGATTTATAAGTATCAATAGCCTGGCTACCCCGAGAATCGGGGTTTTGGCAGAAGATGAGCTTCGCATGGCCCTGCAAACAGGTCCCGTGCTTGTGGCAAATGGTCAAGCCAAAAATATAAAAATAAAAAACGACAAATATGCCAGAAGAAGTATAGCCATGGTAACCGGCGCAAATGAGCTTGTTTTTGCGATAATTTATTCAGGTAATGCCCGCTTTAGCGGTCCACGTCTCACGGATATTCCGGCACTTTTAGCGGTTTTTTCCCAAAAAACCAATTTAAAAGTTGCTGACGCCATTAATTTGGATGGTGGTAAAGCTTCTGCATTTATTACCGATAACACAAAAATTACAGAACTTTCCCCCATCGGCAGCTTCTTTTGTGTTGTAAAATGAACAATATGGTTTATCCCAAATATTACGAATTTATAGTCAATGGCGCGAAAGTAGCGGTTTACCCCATGCGGGATGTGGAATCTGTGGCAATTGACGTGATGATCCGCGCAGGGGCTTGGTACGAAGGCCGCCGCTGGGGAGCCTTTCATCTGCTGGAGCACTTAACCATGGATGGCACCAAAAAATTTCCGGATGAGCTTGCTCTTGAGCTTTTTAAGGAAGAAAACGGCATCAGGAGCAATGCCTGGACAAGCCAATCTGATATCGGCTACTGGGCGCAGTTTCCGGCTAAAGCGATGGGAGCCGGTTTTGAGTTTATTTTTGATTGTGTTTTTAATCCCCTACTTCTACCAAAAGACATGGAGCGGGAAATTTCGGTCATTACCCAGGAACACAAAGATACCTGGAGTAGCCCCTATCAGCGTTTTTGGAAAAGCCAAATGCGGCAAATGTATGGCAGTTCCCACCCTTATGCAAGACACGCCGTCGGCTGGCCTAAATATTTAAAAACCCTAAAAAGATCGGATTTGGTAAGCCTCCACAGGGAGTATTTTAGTGGTCCCAATATGGTAATCTCAGTCGCCGGAAAAATAGGCAGGGATGAAGTTTATGAGCAATTGTTGGCTGTTTTGCCGCCAAAAAAAGGAGAAAAAAAGATGGCTTTTTTACCGGCAATAAAAAGTAAATCCCCTTATTTGTGGCACAAAGAAGACGTAAGGCAGGTTGGGATCAACCTCACCTGGTTAACTTTGGGAAGGATGGATTTAAGCTTTAAAGAAAGGCTGACGCTTCGTTTAGCCGCATATTTAATCGGCGGCTCAGCCCGGTCTCTACTTTTCAAAAAATTAAGAATGGAAACCGGTTTGGTTTATTCAACCGGAGCAAAATGGTCCTGGAATCCGACAATGGGAACATTTGTGGCTTACGCAAACACCTCTCCAGAAAACGCGCAAAAAGTTTTTCCTCTGATGCAGGAAATCGTAAGTTCATTTCCCAAGATGGAAATAAAAAAGGCAGACCTTGAACGCGCTAAAAATTATCTAAATTCGGGTCTTTTAATGTCTTATGATTCCCCGGGTAATATCGCGGACCAGATGGCAGACGATTTGTTTTGGAGTTCGCGCGTGATACCTATTGAAGAATATTTGGAAACATTAAATCAAATAAAAGCTTCTGAACTCAAAGAGGCTGTCGCTGCATTTTTGAAAAAAACGCCTTTTGTGTCGGTTATCTCATCCCAGGATCCAAAACTGATTTAATAATAAAATGTCGCTGTCTAAAAAGATGGTGTACTAATTCGGATACCCTGAAACAAGCATATAGTAACCACCCTGTTTGGTAACCACGGCCACGGTTTTATTCACCATGTCAAGAACTGAGTTGGGAAGGACCTTCCACACTTCACCATCTTGGGAATATGCAAGCTTAAGGTTACCCTCTGGAAGGTTGGGGTCTAGTTTAATGGGATCATACTTAATGGCCAATAAGTATGGTGTAGCAATAACCTCAGGCATGATTTTGGCGTCATTAAAAAATGACTTGTACCAAGCGTTGTAAATGCCGCTTGCCTGCCAATATGCCCCACTTACCCGTCTTGTTCCTGTCTGGGGGGTATGGGAGACGTCAAGGTACACATCCCACAAAAATGTGGCAGGTGGGGCAAAGGAAATTACATCATTTTTGACAGTGAATCCTGAGTGTGTGGCCAAAAGGTCCGGCTTTTTGGGTGTGGGAGCCGGAGCACCCTGCCCAGGAATGCTTCCGCCAAAGTTAGGGCCAAACTCAGAAGTGCTGCCATTTTTGTTGGTGGCAAGGGCGGTGAAGGTGCTTAAGCTTCCTTCACTGTCCCCGGGTACAGTTACCTCCATACTCCACATGCGCTCAGAGGTAGTCATGGTCCCCAAAGATTCAAGGCATCCACCGTGTCCTGAAGGATGATTTGAGGCTTTACAAACTTCAATTGTAAACGGTGCCTCAGACAGGTTTGCCTCCAACCAGCCCCAGATTTTGTACTTCCCACCACCCAGCCACTCCGCCCCCTGGATTTCAGGGTAATTCATGAGGTCGTTAGGACCTGTATCAGTGTCTGCATGGTCGTTAATACTTACACCTTTAATGCCATCTTTCGCCAAATCGATTTCTGGTATTGTGTCAAGCCCTAAATTGTAGGCTATTATATTATTTTGAATAGTAACTCCCTTGGTAGAATCCATACCAAAAATTATTCCAGCACCTCTCGTAGAAGTATTGTTATACATAATTGTGTTTCCTTTTATTGTGGTGTTTAATAGTGCGTCATTATTAGCAATTCCAGGAATGGCATAGTCGGACAAATTTTCAAGCTGTGGATTTGTACCAATATAATTCCCCTGAATAATGTGTCCACTGCCTTGTAATCTTAATACTGCCCTGGCATCTGTGTTTATGCAAGCCAAGATATTTGACTCTTCTTTGTCTGACAGACCATCATAATTTGTACCTATTCTAATATTAGTTCCTCGCTCGGTAAAAATTGTCGTTCTGTAAATCTGTCCACCGGAACATTCTCTGCCTGTCTTATTTGTACCAATATAATTACCCGCAACCACTGTATTTGTACCAAATATATGAATTTTTGCATGCGTAGAAGATCCCATAAGTAAATTCCGCTCACCTGCGTCTGCTTCACCATCTCCATTGGTTCCTACAATATTGTTCGTAGTATCATCATAATCTGTAGTATTATTGCCAACATGAATTTTTCCATAGTTTTTATACGTTTCGCCGTTAATACTACTTCCAAAAAAATTTCCTTCAATCCAATTGTTATTGCTTCCACCAAGGATAACCAATACTTCACCGCTATTGGTGCTATTTATCGATAAACCAGCAATGTGATTGTTATCGCTTTGTATATAAAAAAGTTTTGCTATTAAATTAACTTCAATTTTTATAGAAGCGTTGATGGTATCTCCAAATGAACTTGTGTTGCGGCTGGATCCTTCCTGAGAATAACCGTTAATAAACAAACCTGCATCATCAGTTAGATATAAGTGATCAATAGTAATATCTATTGAATAATATCCTTCAGTTACTGCTGGATAAGTGCCTGGTGGTTCACCGGTTGAAGTGCGCGAGCCGTCGGGATTGATATAGCCAGCGTCAGATGTGGGAATATTAAATTCTATGGTGTCAGCTTCGGCGTTGGCGTTGGCGGCGGCGATAGCTTCGCGAAGTGAACAATCTGCATCACA
>DYGT01000009.1:22489-31917 GCA_020724555.1 Candidatus Microgenomatus sp. | reverse complement strand
CCAACTCAGCAGTATTCCAAACTGGTGGCTTGGTAGGGATTGGCACCACGGCACCGGGAGGTGCGTTTCTGGATATTGCTGCACCGACAACCTCATTGGCACAAATAAACCTTACTCCATCAGCAAGCGTTGATAAAACTACACCTGCTGCCGGTGACCTTTGGTTTAACGGCACAAATCTTTACTTCCGCGACGGCACCACCACCCACGACCTTTTGGCAGGAGGAGGAACTTTTAATAGCTTTAATACAGCGGCAGACACAGGCACGGGCTCAATTACAAACGGTGAAACCATGAGCATCGTTTCCAGCGCCACCGATGGGCTTGACGGAATAGACGTTGCCCTTTCCGGCGACACATTTACGCTGTCTTTGGACGGAACTGAAATTACAGATGAAACATTTGGTGCGGGGACATCCTTCACCTGGACATTTGATACAGGCACGGTGGACCCAACTATTGACTTCGGCGACGGCGGGATTGTATTTAACGAAGCCGGAAACGACGTGAACGTGCGCTTTGAGGGCGCAACCGACGCATCCCTTCTGGCTCTTGACGCAGGCACGGACCGCGTGGGCATTGGCGTAAGCGCGCCAAGCGCTAAACTTCAGGTGCTTAGTACCACCGAACAGCTGAGGCTTGCCTATGACGCCGGCAACTACACCAGCTTTACTATTAATAGTAGTGGTGCTTTGACCTTGGGAGTAAATGGCACAGAAGCCTTTAGTGTGAGTAGCGCCAAAATTACCAATAAGCTTCCCACGGAATTTACCGCCAGCGGGGACGTATCCGTAGGCTATGACATTGTCCTCACCAACCAAACTCAGGGCAAAATTGAATCTCTGGGCCCCTTGAACATCGAAGCCGGAGAAAACTTTGAGAGTAATAACTTGACACTTAAGACTTATAATTCAGGCATTTTAAATGTCGAGGCTGCCGGCGGATCTTTGTTTACAGTTGACGGGGGCACAGTGGCTACCCTTAACCGCACGACCAGCGACGGAACAATTTTGAGCATCCAGCAAGATGGTGTAGCCGAAGGCAGTGTTTCCGTATCAGGCACAACCGTAAGCTACAACGCCTTTACCGGCTCCCACTACGCCTGGACAGATGATGAAATCGAGCAAGGCCGCTTGGTCAGGATGACGGGCATCAACCGCCGCTACGGCGGACGCGAAAACGCAGAAATTGTTTACGGAGTTTCCGAAACCACCTTTGCCAACGACCCGGCAGCCTTGGGAAGCTATTTGTCTGTCCTTAACCCCAGCGAAGAAATTACAGATGAAAACCCGCACCTTATCATGGCTGTGGGTAACGGCGAGATGTGGGTAGTGGATAATGGCACAGACCTTGCTCCGGGAGACTTTTTGATCTCCAGTGACACCATGGGGCATGCCATGAAAGATACCGGCGAGTTCCCAATTAGTTACGTCATTGCCCGGGTGGCTGAAGCCGTGGACTGGGATAGCGTGGACACAACCCTGGAGGACGGCATTACCAAGCACACCAAGATCAGTGTTTTGTATGACAGTTATGCCAGAAATAATTCAGTAATTAGTAACCAGGAATTAGTAAACGGGATAAATACAACCAACAATCCAAATCAAACTGCCAACTACCAATCCCTAACTACTCAAGATCTATCTGTCCTTGGAGACGCTACTTTGGGAGATGTGACGATTGTGGGCTCACTGCAGGTGGGTGGCTTGAGCTTTGACCCGGTTGAAAACTCCATAGACGCCATCGGCACCTTGAAACTTCAGCCTCTGGCTCTTGGGGACATTGAATTCATGGGCGGGTTGGTGACAATTGACACCGAAGGCAATGTGACCGTCAACGAAATCACGGCCGAAAAATACAAAGTGGCAGGGGCTTCGGCCGGCACAAGCAGCATTTCCGCGGGCGCGACAAGCGTCTTTGTCTCCACACCTATGGTGACTGCCGACTCTTTGGTGTTTGTAACTGCCAAAACCGTAACAGGTAAACAGCTATCGGTAACTACAAAATCAGATGGCGTTGGCTTTAGGGTGGAAATGAATGGGGTTGAAACCCAAAATATTGAATTTGACTGGATGATTGTTGACCGAGTAAATCAATAGTAGATGGTAGTTAGTAGTTAGGAATTGGGGAAAATGCAAATACAAAATACAAAAATACAAACATTCACACAGCTTAGGGTTTGGCAGGAAGGACATGAGTTGGTTTTACTTGTATATAAAATTGTCAGAGACTTTCCCAACGAAGAAAAATATGCGCTGGGCGACCAAATGAGAAGATGTTCGGTATCCATTACCAGTAACATCGCCGAAGGTTTTGGCAGACAAGGAAAAAAAGAAAAGATACAGTTTTATTACACGTCACAAGCGTCAAATATTGAGCTGCAAAACCAACTTTTAATAGCTCACGATGTTGGCTATATTAATAAGAGGGCTTTCGACGATTTAACAACAAAATCTATATCTGTTGCAAAACAATTAAACGCGTTAATCAGATCAATCAAATCCAAACATGAATAAAGCATTTAAAATCCCAACTACCATCTACCAACTACTAAAGAAGCTTCGCCTTCGCACTTACATCGCCTTGGGCTTAATTGCGGTAATGCTGCCAATTGCCTTTTTGACCCTCTATCACCCGGGAGAGTCAGAGGCTGCCTGGTGGAATGAGAGCTGGCAGTACCGGAAACGCATACCCATTACAGCCCATGCCGCCGAAGAAACAAATGTGTATATATCCATAACAAACTATAACGCAAGCGATACAACTCGCTACCAAGCCGACTGCGGGGACATGCGGTTTACCAAACAAAATGGCGAACTTCTCCCCTACTATGTCGCAAACTGCGGGGTGGCAACTACCATTCACGTTAATTTTGATGTCTTCCCTGCCGGCGCTCAAGATATTTATGTTTATTACGGCAACCCCAGTGCAGAAAACGGGTTTAGCAACTCAGATTTTTCCACAGAAGCTACAAATTATACGCTTGGAACAATTGCCTCAGAAGAAGTCACCCCCGGTCCCATTGCCTACTGGAAGTTTGATGAGGGTACTGGAACAACGGCAGAAGACTCAACGATAAACAACAATGACGGAACTATTTCAGGTGCAACGTGGCAAACAGAAGACCAGTGTGTGAGTGAAAAGTGTTTGTATTTTGACGGGGCTTCAGGTGTCGATATTACTGGCTTTACAAGTACTTCTCAAACATATACGTTTTCTGTTTGGGTCAGGACCAATGCCCCGGACGATAATTTAAATTATCTTTTTGACTCAGCAACCGGCCGACTAATTTTTGGATGGGCTCAAGACACACCAGGAGAAATTGCATTTTACGATATTTCATGGAAAGGCTTTGGCCAGAATCCAAATGACGGAGAATGGCACCATCTTGCCTTAGTATTAAACGACAATACTTCTGAAGGTACGCTGTATATAGATGGTAGTCAGTTCGGAAGTACACTAACATACTCGGGACGAAACATAGGAGGGGCCACTAAACTTGCAAATCATAACACTGCAACAAACGCAGGATTTACCGGCTTCATGGATGAATTCAAAATCTACCCCTACGCCCGCACTCCTGAGCAAATTAAAGCTGACTACAACCAAGGGGCTGCCGTACTTGGAATGAGTGATCAGTCATTTTTATCTGATGGTTTAGTTGGGTACTGGAAGATGGATGAGGCTTCCGGTACATCAGCAGCTGATGCTTCAGGCAACGGCAACAATGGCACCCTGACCAATGCCCAGGAAACCGGCACCAGCGACGCCAGCGGAAATACCACTACCACCCTCGTCGACACGGACGGCGCTAGCCTCTCAACCACTGACGATGCCTACAACGGCATGATCCTGCGCTTCACTGCCGCTTGTGGCAGTATTACAAGCGGCACCGAGCGCGTCATCAGCGACTACACCGGTGCTACTAAGACCTTCACCGTTGGCACTGCCCTGGCCGCTTCTCCCAACTCCTGCGCGTATGAGGTGAGGCATCAGGTGGGTGGTAAGTTTGGGAATGGAATGGAGTTTGATGGTAGTGATGATTATACCTCAATCGCCACAACTGGAATGTCAGCCACAGAGGGGTCAATCGGTGTATGGTTTAATCATGGAGACAACGCTACAGTTACCGAATTTTTAATTGCTCATAGAAATGGATTAAATAATAGAATATATCTTGGGATTAACAGTTCAAATGTGTTGCTAGCGTATATTGGAGCTGATACTATTATTGATACCAACACAACTTTAACGAATGGAGAATGGTACAATAGCGTACTTATCTGGAACAATAACACCTACCAGATATATCTTAATGGAACATTAGTAAAATCTGGAACATATTCCGATTTAAGCTCGCTCACTTCAACAATGTGCATTGGTAGTTATGGGGGGACTGGCTGTGCCGGAACAAATAACTTTTTTGATGGCAAACTTGACGAAGTCAGAATCTACAACCGCGCCCTATCTCCTGCGGAAGTAGCTGCCCTTTATAACTGGGCGCCGGGGCCGGAAAATTATTTAAACATGGACGAAGGAGCCGGCACTACACTTAATGACTCATCCGGCAATTCTCGAAACGGGGCATTAAACAACGGCACTTGGAATACGGGCAAATATGGCAAAGGGGTTAATCTGGATGGAACAGGAGATTATGTGGAAATAAATGATTACTAATATGAAAATATATATTGACCAGTCAGGCAGAGTTGAATACACAGGCCATAGCACGGTAGTGGCTTACGCCAATGGCAAAAGCAAAGCAATTTTCATTTCTTCAGTTGAAAAACGAAAAATCCAGAATATATTTCGGCAAGCCGGTAAACTCAATATGTTTGCATATAAAACGTTCGCAACCCTTATTTATCTTGTTATAAAAGCTGACCTTCATAAAATATCAGCGATTATCATTGATAAAGAGTACATGGGACGCGAAGATCTTGTTAAAAAGCTGTTAATTGAGCTCATTCGCCGTGGAGGAGATGATTTCGATCCTAAAAATATCCATTTTGATTTAATAGGAAAGAAAAATCAGGCACACAAGAAGGCTATTTCAGTTTTTCGTGGTCGAGAGAAGCCAGACATCATTGTCACCAAAAAGGAATTACTAGAATGGATAATCTAAACACAAAAAAAGACTGGGAGTTTGTGAATGGTTACACCTAAGCAATTACGCAGAGGATTCGCCATCCGTCCCAATCTTTTTCTTGAAGAAAGAATAGCAAAAAATGAACAAAAAGTCAATGAAAATTAGTATCAAGTATCTAGTATTAAGTATTATAGGGTTTGCGGTTTGGAGCCTATTGGCCGCTTCTCCCGCTTATGCCGGTGAATTATCCAACCAGTTCACGGCCGAGCTTTGGGTAAAGCCAACCAATGTCGTGAGCCGCGCCCTGATGGTCAAAAATAATGAAATTCGCCTGGTGACTGATGCCAGCGGCAAACCCCTCTGCCAGATTTATTCAAGCGGTGCGTGGCAAACGGCCGCCACTTCCTCAGTAGCTCTTACGACTAATACCTGGCAGCATGTCGCCTGCACCTATGACCGCGCCACTCTGCGGGTATATGTGAATGGCACACAAACCGGCAGCCAGGCGCTGACTGTAGCTCTAACAGACAGTGCTACAAATTTCAGAATCGGTAGCGATGAGGGCGGGACTTACAGTGACTTTAGCGGAGTGGTAGATGAACACAAGGTTTACAACTACCCCCGCACACCGGCGCAGATTCTCCAAGACATGCAAGGGACAGCAAATGCAGGAGTTTCCGGTGGATCGGTACTTCCTGACCCTATCGCCCACTACTCTTTTGATGAACAACAGGGGCAAAGTGCACACAACAAAAGTATTGGAGGCAGTAGCTTGGATGGGACACTGGGTGCCAACTCCTCCGCCAGCACAGATGACCCTACCTGGAAAACAAAAGCAGATTGTAAAGTAAATGGGTGTTTGGGGTTTGATGGTGGGGATTATATCTCTGCAGGAGATTTGTCAAATTTCGACTTCTCAAATTCAGATAGTAAATTCTCCATTTCCGCATGGGTTAAACCAACTACTGCCGACACTCAACAAATCGTCTTAAGTAAACACAATCCTACCAATAATCAAAGAGGCTGGGCTGTCGGCATAGAGACAGACAACAAAATGACTATCTGGCTATCAGAAGATGGCACCTATTCAGACTCAACCACTGTCAGATATCAAACTGCCGATACAGTACCTACAAGTGAATTTCATCACTGGACTTTCACTGTTGATGTTTCCACTGATACTTTTGAGATATACAAAGATGGCGTCCTACAATCTGGCGCACACGCCAATTCTAAAACAACAATCACAGATATCTATCAAAACACATCCTTCGTAGGCATTGGTATCCTTGGCAATCTAATTTCAAACTTTAATGGATATATCGACGAAGTCAAAATCTACAACACTGCCCTGACTGAAGACCAAGTGCGGCAGGACATGAACTCCGGTTCAGCTCTAGCCTTCGGCGGAGTGAACGGAGCAAGTGAGGCAGATGAGCTGGCGGATGGAGCGGGCAACCCGCCGATTGCCGAGTGGAAGTTTGATGAAAAAACAGGAGGCACGGCTTATGACACCAGCGGCAATGGCAACGACGGCGCTATCACCGGCGCAGCCTGGAAGTCGGGGTGTCAACAAGGCGCGTGCTTGGAATTTGATGGAAATGGTGACCGGGTTTACTTAGGATCTTCTCAAATTGTTGGAGGAACAAATCTAGCAGAAGACTTCACAATAGAGGCGTCGATAAAAGCCGGCTCCGACTCAAACGGCAGAGTTGTCTTCTCTCAAAACAATAGTAGCCAAGGAAATACTTTATTTGAACTAATCACTAACAATACTCAGCTTGCCTTTAACGCCCGCAACGACGCTGGTACATTGTATCAAGTTACTGCCTCCACGAGACCTCTAGATAATCAGTGGCACCACGTATCTGTAACACGAAATGGAACATCTCTCCTGTTCTATCTTGATGGGCAACAACTTACCTCAAGCACCAGCTTTTCCCCATCAGGAACGTTTACTTTCAATGAGGTCTATATAGGCACTAGAAGTGGAAACGATCTTGTATTTACCGGCCTCATTGACCATGTCAAAATCTATAACTATGCTCGCACGCCTGCCCAAATCGCCTACGACTACAATCGCGGCGCACCTGTTGCTCATTGGAAGTTTAATGAGTGCCAAGGGGCAACTATTCACGATTCGGCAGGTTCAAATAACGGCACACTGACAGTTACTACGACAGGTGGCAATACAAATGGAGTTGGGACGTGTAATACATCGTCCTCTGCATGGGGCACGGGAGCCAATGGCAAATTCGGCTCAAGCCTTAATTTTGATGGCGATGGGGATTATGTGAACTTGCCAGTATCATCTACTTTTATTCCTTCTGAAAATTCCTCCATCACTGTATCCGCCTGGCTTAAGGCAAGTACAATCGGTGCCTCAAACTATGCAAACAGGGCAGTAACTATATCGAGAAGCAGCAACACTAGCTCACTCATACTCGGTTTCGATAACACAAATAAAGCTTTTTACTACGACGGTGGAACCAGACGTGAATTCGTGGGTACAATTTCTACCGATGAGTGGGTGTACTTAGCGGTTACCTACAACGGCACAGAAGCTCAACTCTACAAAAACGGCGTGGCAAATGGCTCGCCAATAACCCATACTCTATATGCTGGAGACGAAAACACAGATGCTAGAATCGCATCTGCACCTGGTACGTTAGGAAGCTTTTTCAATGGTCAGATTGATGAAGTGCAGATATTTAACTATGCCCTGTCAGCTAACCAAGTCCGAAAGCTTTATAACGGCGGTGCAGCCGTGAAGTTTGGGGAATAAGGGAAATATGGAGAAAATAATATGGGAGATTTGAGAGATAAGGAAGATATCAAAACAAGAAACACAAACGCAGGCCTGCCTGCCGGCAAGGCAGGATACGAATATTTACTGGCTTATAAAGTAACGGTACCGATTTATGATTATACGGTGGAGTTTTGCCGGAGGTGGATAGACTATAAGTCGCGCACAAAAGATCAAATGGAGCAAGCTGCCAGGTCCGGCATGGTGAATATCGCCGAAGGCAATAAACAAAAAAGTCTGGCGAGCTATATCAAACTGGTCGGTGTCGCCATCGGCAGCCAGGAGGAGCTTTTACGCGATTACCATGCCTACGCCAGGCAGCACCACCTCCCTATTTGGGATAAGGGGAAGGCAAGGGAGATAAGGGAGGTAAGGGAAGTATGGGAAATACTACGCAGAACGCCGACGCTCCCCGACTCCCCCAATTTCCCCAACCTCCCCGATTCCCCTAAATTGGCTGTTAATCTAATGATAACCCTGGTTAACCAGGCCAATTACCTGCTGCAAAAATTAGCTGATTCACTGGAGCAGAAACACACCCGCGAAGGTGGATATGTGGATATAATGAGAAGTTACTCAAAAAACGGTTGGCATTTAGAAACAAATGAATAAAAAATCCCTAAATTCCATCTACCAGCTACCAGCTACTATTGTTCGTAAGCTACGCTTACGAACCTGGATTGCTCTTGGCTTAATACTGATCCTTGCCCCTATTGCCTTTTTCACCCTCTACCACCCGGGCGGATCGGAGGCTGCCTGGTTTGACGAATCCTGGACTTACAGGAAAAAAATAACCATAGATGCTGACCAGGTTTCGGGCAGTACAAATTTAACGGATTTTGTAGTATTGGTTTCGGTTACAGACACGGCTCTGGGGTCCAATGCCCAAAGAGACGGCGACGACATAATTTTTACAGATATTAACGGCATAAAACTCCCCCACGAAACCGTTAAGTTTGACAGCAGCGGCATTCTCACGGCCTGGGTAAAAGTGCCGGTTTTATATGCTACCGAAGATACCATTTTATACATTTACTACGGCAATGAATCTGCCATGAACTCCCAAAGGCCGACAGAAGTCTGGAGCGATTACACCGGTGTGTGGCACATGGACGAATCCTCCGCAGGCACGGCAGCAGTCACCAGGCAAGACTTTTCGCCCTATGGCAATGCTTTAAGCGACAACGGCAACACCCCCTCAACAGCCGGCAAAATTTCCAATGCCTTATCAACAAACGGCACAAGCCAGTACGTAAGCATCACAGATGCAAATGAAAACGGCGTCGGCTTTGATGGAAACTATACTCTATCCGCCTGGGTTTCCATGGATAGCGACGCTGTGGCGGCAGGCCTTGTGTCGCGCTCAGACGGGGATAGTAACAACGATTTTGAACTATCTTGGAAAGATCAAGGAGGGGGCACTTACGGCTTTGTCCTTACCCACTCCGCCTCCGGCGGTGGCACCAGCACCAGTAACTCCACGTATAATGCCGCAAGCTACACAGACAACACCAACATCCTGGTAACAGCAGT
>DYGT01000009.1:0-22389 GCA_020724555.1 Candidatus Microgenomatus sp. | reverse complement strand
ACCGGTCCTGTCCTGGAAATACGATACTTCAACCGCAGATATGTGCTCTGCGCAAAGCACACAAAGCACCCTATCCAGTATACAAAAAGGCAGTTTAACCCTGGCCGCCAGCAGTGCTTCTGTATCCGACACACTAACTACCACAGTAGATGCTACAAAATCTTTCCTGCTTCACTCCATGCGCCAAAACACCTCCGACCCTGATTGCGGACTGGTGGCAGGAGAGCTATCAAGCGACGGCACAACGGTTACATTCAGGCGGGATGCTGCTTGTTCGATTAGTGTGGAAATCGAATATTCTGTTGTAGAATTTTCAAGCGGAGTAAGCGTTCAGCGCGGAAGCGTTGCCCACAACGCCGTTAACCCGCAAACAATTACTCTTAGTCAGGCTGTAGATATTAATAAATCATTTCCCTTGATTGGTACTACCAATGACTTTGCAGAATATAATGGGGCTGATTACCAAAAAATCGAAATTACGAACGAAAACACAGTGGTCATCTCCGGAACCAGCTCAAACACCCCCACCATTTCCTACTGGCAAGTTGTAGAATTTGAGGACGCCATTGTCCAGCACGGAACAGTCAGCTTCGGTACCACCGATTCCAGCAAAACCGCCACCCCAAACAACGAAATTGACCCGGATAAAACCTGGCTTTTATATTCATATGACTCTGGTGGGGGCACGGACAGTAACATTGGCCAAAAAATGATTCGGGGGGAAATTACCAGCGGCACACAATTAACCTTTGACCGCGACTCCACCGGCTCAACCGCAAATGTTGTTTGGTACGCGGTGGAGTTCCAAAACGGCACCAACGTCCAGTCGGGTACGAGCAATTTCGGCACGAGCGACACAGCTCTCACGCCAACTATCTCGACCATTACCACGGCAAATTCAATTGTTACGGCAGGAGCAGAATTTTACACCGGCGGCAGCACAGACCACACCACCTCCGACACGCCCGGCCACGGCTATGCAACCCTCGAAATAACAAGTTCAACCCAGCTTACGCTAACGCGCGCCGTCTCCGGCTCGAATGCTTCAATCACCTGGTTTGTTGTGGATTTTGACGACAGTACCTCACCCATTACAGGCGACGGTGTTTGTGACGGAAGTGGTAATAATTATCACGGTGCGGTAAGCGGAGCCGTTTATGTACCGCCTGAAATGTGTGTTGACGGATCATGCCTACAGTTTGACGGAAGCAATGATTATGTTGCCAGAAACGATACGCTGGATCTGGATTTTGCCGCCACAGCCTCTGCGACGATCACGAGCTGGTTCCGCCACAAACCGCAAACCAGCGGCACAGACGTAATGGTCGCTAAATATGAATCCACCGGTACAGATGGTGGCTACAAAATTTATATGGACGATGATGGAGACATTGTTTGCGGCATAGACGACGAAAACACTGGCTTCCCCGAAGACTCAGTCACCACTACAGGCGCTACTATGGACGACAACCTCTGGCACCACGTTGCCTGCGTTAAAGACGGCACCAGTTCCCTTAAGCTTTATATCGACGGCCAACTTACCAACACCGATTCCAGTATCTCGGCAAACACTACCATTGCCAATGACGACCCATTTTATGTTGGCATAGACGGCGATGGCACCAGTAACCCCTGGGAAGGCTTTATTGATGAAACAAAAGTCTACAGGGTTGCGCTTACTGCCGATGAAATTAACATGCAATTTGTAGGCGGTGGAAATATCCAGGTAAGGGATGACTATAAATCTTACCTTACTGATGGCCTTGTGGGTTACTGGAAACTGGATGAAACAAGCGGAAATGCGGCAGATTCATCGGGCAATGGTTACACACTGACAAATAACGGGGTAACAACTTACGTCAACGGTAAATATGGCAACGGCAGCGAACATGTCCCCGCCTCTACTCAGTATTTTTCGACCGCAAGCACAATAAGCAATATCTCTGTCGTTTCTTTTTGGGTGAACCCGGATAGCACCACAAACAACTATTTTAATTTAACAAGCACCCAATATGTTACATCAAGCTCAGGGACGCTCAGTGCCACCGGTTTCACCGGTACTTTTTATGTTAACGGCACGGCATCTACAACAGTTGTAGCTGATACCTGGCAGCACGTCGTGGTCGTTTTAAGCTCCCCTATTAACGCTGATGCATTTTACATGGGCCGTGCAGGTAGCAATTACTTTGACGGAACAATCGATGAAGTAAGACTTTTTAACAAAACTTTATCTGCCCAGGAAATCCAAAATCTTTACCAGTGGGCTCCGTCTCCTGTCGGCCATTGGCGGTTTGACGAAGGCGCGGGCACGATAGCCTATGACACCTCCGGCAACGAAAACCACGCAACCATTGAAAGCTACAGCCCCACTGACGGCTCACAAGTATTGTATGATACGTTCACTGAAACATCAGATACGGTTATAACGTCCCACACACCGGACGTTGGGACCGGTTGGACACAAGTTTACAACAACGCTCCAACCGCTGTTGGACGGGTAAATGGAGCTAACGACTATCTGGAAGCTACTGCCAGTGAAACAAGTGTGGGAATTGCTTATGCCATTAACCCAGCACCCACAAACAGCGAGTACGACATAAGCTTTACATTTAAAGGCATTTATACAGGTACAGGTACCAGATCGTTTAATCTATTTGCTCGCCAAACGGATGCAGATAATTTTTATATGGTTACTATTTTGAACGGCGGGACTGTGACGCTATATAAAGTTTCCGGTGGTACTCTCAGCACCTTGGCCACAACCTCCGTAACATTGGCAGTAAACGATACGTTTAAATTTGAAGTGCGGAACAGCGCAAAAAAAGTTTTCCATAACGATACAGAAATCCTGTCCAGCACAGACAACGCTCTAACCAGTGCCGGAAACGCAGGCCTTGGCTGGGGATATATTTTCGGCAAATTCAGCAGCCATATCCGAACTGAGTGGAAAATTGATAACTTTACAGTTGAAGAGCCATCGTCTTTGACAGACACTGAACCCGCTTGGGTTCCGGCACCATACGGATACGGGCTTCAGCTTGACGGAGTAAATAACCGCGCCCGAATAGCCGATAACGGCATCTTGGATATAACGGCCGGATCAAGCTTTACGATAAGCTCATGGTTCAAGCACGCAGAAATTGCGGACACTAGTGATGTTCTGCTGGCAAAGTACAATGACACCACTGGAGATGTTGGATATCAAATCGTTATGTTTAACACTGGCCAGGTTGAATGTAAAATCGCCGATGACGTTGATTCTGATTTTATAACTTCTACGGATTCATACGATGATAATCAATGGCACCACGCATCCTGCGTTAAGGATGGCAATTCATCACTCAAACTTTATATCGACGGAGAATTAATAGGCACGGATTCAACTATTTCAGCCACAGCCACTCTTGCCAACGACGAACCTTTTTATATAGGTGTTGATGGCGGTGGCACAAGTGGAGGTTGGCAAGGTGCCTTTGACGACACAAAGGTATATCGCTACGCACGCACAGCCGAGCAGGTCCGCCAAGACATGGCAGGGGCAATTGTGGGCGGCGGCATCGGCGACCCACTGCCTCAGCCTGTAGCTCACTGGAGTCTTGATGAGCAAAGCGGACAGGTAGCCCACAGTAGGATAGCCTCCCTTGATGGTACACTAGGAAGTACCTCCAGCTCGGAATCGTCCGATCCCACTTGGAAAACAAAAGCGAATTGTAAAATAAACGGATGCTTAAGCTTTGACGGCGGAGACTCCGTGAACATGAGCAATCCGGCAAGCCTCAACTTTGAACGCACTGATGCTTTTTCGATTTCAGCGTGGTTTAAAACTTCAGTAGATAGTTCTATGAGTATAGTAACTAAACAATCTTCATCTTCGCCTTACGCAGGTTATAACGTACAAACAAGTGTGGGTGGCTATATCTTTTTTCAATTGGTTAATAATTACGGAACTAATTCCATCGAAATTCGCACAACAAACAACACAAATTATTCAGACGGCAACTGGCATCACGTTGTTACGACTTATGACGGTTCCAGCAGTGCATCTGGAGTCAGAATATACTTCGATGGAATATCGCAAAGCCTAACAACAAACCAAGACTCGCTAAGTAGCAGTATTGTTACTTCCACACCACTTCAAGTAGGCTCAAGAAATAACGCCGCTCAATTTTTCAATGGATCAATTGACGAGGTGAAAATTTACAATTCTGCATTATCAGCATATCAAGCCAAGCTTGATTACAACACCGCCTCTGCTCTGGCAATCAGCACCACGGGAGATGAGTACAAAGACGTCGGCGACGGCACAGGAGACCCGCCTGTTGCCTACTTTGCTATGGATGAAAACCAAGGCTTAACCAAGACTGTAGATAAATCCGGCAATAATTACGAAGGCGCGATCTCATCTATTTCAAACGGAGGCTGGACCCCTGGCAAATATGGCTCGGCCATAAAACTTAATGGCAGCGACGATTATATCGACATCGGCACTGGCCCTGCTTCAGTCAAAACCGTCACCTTCTGGGTTAAGCCAGCCACCACCACCGAATACTTTATAAACTTGACTGGTACCAGTGATTATATTTGGGCTAATGGTGGCACAGTTACCGCTACCGGCTTCTCTACCCCCACTATTTATGTAAATGGTGTTGCTACCACCACTATCTCAGCCGGTTCTTGGCAGCATGTGGCAGTAGTGACCGATACGGCGGAAAATGCCAGTAACTTTGATATCGGAAGGACTGCAGATACAAATTACCTGGAAGGCACCATTGATGAAGTAAAACTTTTTAACTATGCCCTTACCCAAGCCCAAGTGGCATATGACTACAACCGCGGCGAACCCATTGGCCACTGGCGACTTGACGAGTGTCAGGGCACCACTATCAATGATGCTTCGGGAAATGATTTAGACGGGACGTTGACGGTTACTACGACAGGTGGAAATACAAACGGCGTGGGTAACTGCGAAACTACAACAAGTGCCTGGGGCACGGGAGCCACCGGCAAATACAGCGCCAGCCTTTATTTTGACGGCGACGGAGATTACATAGATGTAGGAAATACAAGCCGTACAGACATTTACGCTGTAAGTTTCTGGGCAAAGCCCGCGGACACCACCGAAAGCTTTCTGCAGCTTTCATCAAGCGATACAGTAGCAGTCTCTTCGGGCACAATAACGGTGGGCGGCTTTGGCACAGAAACGGTATATGTGGACGGCATTCAAACAACTTCATTTCCGGATAATTCCTGGCACCATGTTACAGTTGTTTCCAATAGCGCCTTGACAGCCAACGATATGGATATAGGTAGGGTAGGTACTACCTATTACAGCGGCCAGATTGATGACGTGCAGATATTTAACTATGCCCTGTCAGCTAACCAAGTTCGAAAGCTTTATAATGCCAGTAGCGCAGTGAGATTTGAGTAAGCATTAGACTTTAGATTTTAGATTGTAGAAGCTAGATTTTTGAAGAATACATTTTTGTTTTTCTGATTAGACCATTCAGAAGCTTATGTACTTCATTGCAACTCTCTATCAGATTATCAAAATCTTTTTGTTTTAAATACCCCACATCTTTGGCTATCAAAAGCTGATTTTTTAACTCAGAAAGCGAACCGGACGACATATAATAAAACTGTGCCTTTTCTTTATACGTTTGTCTACCAAAACCTTCCGCAATGTTACTGGTAATTGATGTGGCACAACGCCTCATCTGATCCGTAAGTGAATAGATTTCCTCTCTAGGAAATAATTTTGTGACGCTATATATAGAAACAACAAGCTTGTGTCCACGCTGCCACACCGTCAAGTCTGTAAAAGATTTTATATATTTGTGTTTGCCTATCATCTAATGTCTAGTATCTATTGTCTAGTATCTAAAGTAGGGTCTAGTAGTTGTATATCTCTTCTTCCTTAAACCAGAGTTTGCGCTCAAACTCCGCTTCTTTTGTATTACCTGAAGCATGGACAATATTTCTGGCCGGACGCTTAAGCGTATTGGCCACCTGGGCGGACTCAAGGCTATAGTCCCCCCTGATTGTCCCGGGCAAAGCCTCAGATGGGAATGTGTGCCCCACCATTTTCCGGACCAAAGGCACAGCCCCCGGGCCTACCCAAAGCATAGCAAATACCGGGCCGCTGCTTAAAAATTCCATATTCCATTTTCTAATCATTTTTCCTATTTCAACGGGGTTATCTGTCCCCAAATTTTCTTTTACATCAAGCCCGTATTTCTTGTAATTTTCCAAAGTCTTCTCCCCTACGGTTTTGTGATATTCATTGTCGTCCACATAGTGTTTGCCGACTGTAGTTTCATCCACCCAAATTAATTTGGCAGCGGAAAGCTTAAGCCCCACCCTTTCAAAACGGGAAATTACTTCACCAATGATACCGCGCTTTACGCCATCTGGTTTTACCAGTACCACTGTATATTCTTCGTTGATTACGTTTTTCATTATTTCACCAATTCTAACTTATTAATCCTTTTTTCGTGAGAGGCAAGTATGTCTGAGTTTTTAGAAATATTCTTAGCATTTATTGCCCTTTCTTCCCGGCCGGCCTGGATCTCCATAAGAATCGGATCAACACGGCCATAAAATTCATTTAAAAGATTTCGATTATTTATTTCAATAAAATCTTTTAAAACATTAACAACTCGCTCTTCAGATCTTTCAACTGCCAGTTGGATTTCTCCCTTGAGTTCTTTTTCAATATTTTTCGAAGTGGTTTGAATTTCCCGCCTCAGTTCTTTTTTAATTTCTTCACCAGAGGTTTTAACCTCCTTTTGAATAAATTTTTTATCGTTTTTATCTAAAGCCATAATTTATTTTAATATGTATTGACCAGTTTCTCAAATACTTTTCTGTCACTATTTTTATATGGACCTATGACAGTGAATGCCATCCTCTCAGCATTAAAATGGTGTTTTGCTACAGAAATAACATCATCTATTGTTACCTTATCTATGGCTTTTATCATCTGTTCTGGTGTCATAATTTCCTCAAGTAGAAGCTCCTCCACGCCAAAGATCTCCCCCACTTCACTGGTATCTTCAAGGCTTAGCGCCAGGTGTCCTTTTAGATATTCTTTGGCTTTTGTTAATTCGCTTTCACTGATTTTGGCTGTTTTTTTGTCCGTCATTTTTTTGTATTCTGCCAAAATAATTTTCAAAGCGTCAAATGCTTTCTGTGGCTCCACCCCGGCATAAGTCTGAAAAGATCCGGTATGGGTATAATTATTGTTTGCTGTTTTAACGGCATATGCAAGCCCACGCCTTTCGCGCACTTTTTCAAACATGCGGCTGCTCATACCGCCGCCAAGGATCGCCCGAAGGACTTCTTCGGAAAAGCGCATTTTTTTGTCTTTAATGCCAATGCCGCGAAAACCCAAAATCATATGTGCTTGGTCTGTTTTTTTAAACTCCACGCGGACACGGGGATATTTAGAAGTTAGACCATAGGCATTAGATTTCTGATTTTTTGATGTTTTATTTTTTACGTCTAGCTTCCAATGTCTAGCTACTAACTTCTTAACCTGTTCTACATCCACTCCCCCGGCAACGGTCACCAGCATATTTTGCGGTTGATAAAATTTATTTTTGTAATCCAAAAAATCTTCTCTGGTAATTTTATCTATAGTTTTTTTGCTTCCTATAACGTCATACTGCAAAGGGGTTCCGGCAAAAACTTCTTCTTCATAAATATCAAAAATGTGGCGAACCGGGGTATCGCGGTACATATCCAATTCCGCCTTTATAACTCCTTTTTCGCGCTTCACTTCAGCTACCGGAATTAAAGGGTTTAAAACCATATCGCTTAAAATGTCTACAGCATCACCCAGCCTTTCTGCCGGAGCTTTGATATAAAAGCCTGTCATTTCTTTACCGGTAAAGGCGTTTTGTTCGCCGCCAAAATTATCGACAGCCTCAGAAATCGCCTTCGCACTGGGGCGCTTGGCACTTCCCTTAAAAACAATATGTTCAAAAAAATGGGCAATGCCGGCTTTGCTTCTT
The DNA here is from genome assembly GCA_020724555.1 of Candidatus Microgenomatus sp. Classification (GTDB taxonomy): domain Bacteria; phylum Patescibacteriota; class Microgenomatia; order UBA8517; family UBA8517; genus DYGT01. Next base: position 14,377 of record DYGT01000009.1, on the reverse strand, counting down.
GGCTCATGGCTGCTGCCAACGCCCGCCCAGACAGTGGCTGTTGCGGAGAGAACAGACGGCATGGGGATAATAATCACCCGAAGGCCATTATTAAGAGTTGATTTAAAAACTTTCATAAAACCTATTCCAAATCTCGCCATTCAGGCTCGTTTTAAGCGCCTTCGGCGAGGTTATATCAACCGTTTTGAAACCAGTCGATAAAAACCTATTTTAGCACTATCTTTTAGATTGTCGATAACGAAGCATCCAGAGATTTCTCATAAAAGCTTCAAAACCCATTCCACGGTTATGGCTACGGTGATTACCGCGATATTTTTTGGAATATCCGGATAAAGAATCGTTTTTAAAAATATCATCTGGGTCAGACAACTTTGATTGGGGTTCACGTTGTGGGAAAACTTCTTGAGGTTCGCCGTTTGGGGTTATATTTATTTTTTGTTCAACAGTCATAATAATTACTAAAAAATTGGGTGAGTAATTTTTAACGGTGTTAAAGTATAACACAAAGCTTTAGGGCCTGATTAATTTACGAAGAATCTTCATGTCAACAATTATTTCTGAGATAATGGCAAAAGGAATGGCAACGGCAGCTGCAACCCAAAAAGTCTCAAGGCTGATTTGTTCATCTGTCGCAAAATAAATTGCCAGCATGTCTTCGGTAATACCCATGACGAGCCCCACAAAGAAAAACTCAAGCAAATGGCTCATCACGGTCTGTTTATTTTTCTCCATCGGCTTTTTCATTTTACAATATACTATAAACCTGGCAAGAAAATCCAGACAAATTTCTTCATTCTAATTTTACATCTTTTGCGGAGTTTTTATGCCCAAAATGTGAAGGCCGTTTTTTAAGACCTGCCCAGTGGCGTCAGTCAAAGACAGGCGGGTTTCATCATCTGCAATCCTACAGGCTGCATAAAAAGCATTAAAGTCTTGCGCCAAGGCGTACAAATAATTTGCAAGTAAATTAGGGGAAAAAGTTAGGGCCGCATTCTCCACCACATCCGGAAAATGGACAAGACTGCGAAGAAGTGAGGCTTCTTCAGCAGTAGTAGTATGTAGCTGGTAGTTGGTAGCTGGGGATTTTTCTGATTTACTTAATACACTTTGCGTTCTGGCATAAGTGTACTGCAAATAAGGCCCGCTATTGCCATCCATACTTAAAGCCTGATCCCAGACAAAATTAATATTACTGGTCGGAGCGTGTTTTAAATCGAAATATTTAATAGCACCAATACCCACCTGGGAACTGATACTTTCTTTTTCATCGTTATCAATCTCTTTTGCAATTTGTGCTTCATCCATCACAGATCTTGCTTTTTGGCAGGCTTTTTGCAACAGCTCTTCGAGTTTTACAGTTGTCCCTCCTCGAGTGGACATCTTTTTTCCCTCAAACAAAAAAAGTCCGTGGGCTACATGGACTAAATCAAGTCCCTCTGTCCAGCCGAATCTTTCTGCCGCAGCAAAAACCTGCTTGAAATGAAGCGTTTGCTCGGCACCCACCTCGTAAATAATAAGGCTGGGTCCCCATGTCTCAAGCCTGTATTTTATAGTTGCCAAATCCCGAATAAAATACGTGGTGGTGCCGTCAGATTTTAAAAGCATACCAGGGGGCATGTTTTCCCCCAAATCCATAACCTGCGCCCCCTCGCTTTCCCGGGACAAACCTTTTTCTTTTGCCTCTTTTATAACTGAATCCATTTTATCCTCATAGAAGCTCTCCCCGAATGTTTGGTCAATTCTAATATCCAAAATCTCATAAATCCTGTTAAACTCAGCCATTGATATATTGACAGCGCTTTGCCACATTTTACGGGCAACCTCGTCTCCATCTTCTAATTTTTTAAACCACACTTTTGCCTTATCTCTTAACGACGGATCCCCCTTTGCCGCGGCTGTGTAATCCACATACAGCTTTTCTAAATCATCAACAGTCAAATTATTAATATCCAAATTATTTTTTTCGACAGCCGCCAGAATCATGCCAAATTGCGTTCCCCAGTCCCCCAAGTGATTATCTCCTACAGCGTTATATCCCAAAAAAACATACAGGTTATATAACGCCTGACCAATAATGGTACTTCGCAAATGCCCCACAGAAAAACGCTTGGCAATGTTTGGAGCCGAATAATCAATCACCATGGTTTTACCCAAACCTAACTTACTTTTCCCAAAGTCTTCTTTTTGGTCCAAAATTTGCCTGATTGTTTCCAGTAAAGCCTCCGCGGAGAGGGTGAAGTTAATAAAACCAGGATCAGCAACTGCAATTTCTGATACTATATTTTGTAGTTTCTCACTCTTTTTAATAGTTTGACATATTATCTCCGCCAATTCTTTTGGACTTTGTACATAGCCGATATTTTCTGGTTTGACTACCGCAGAAATCCTGGCTGCTCCGATATCTATCGGGGCCTCGAGGGATTTCGAGGATGGCAAACCAGAAGTTTTGAAAAGCTTGAGGGCAACATTTGTAGAATAATCCCCATGTGCCTCCACCACCGGCTTATCCAAATTAATATCGGCGGCGTCAAACCCAAGGCTCTCAACCGCTTCCTTAACTGCGTCTGTGATTAATTTTTTATACATATATTAATTTATTTTATATTTTGTGCCCCTGGAGAGAATCGAACTCTCATTGCCGGTTCCGGAAACCGAAGTTCTGTCCGTTGAACTACAAGGGCGCACAAGACTGCTAAAGCTATTGGCATATTTTATAATTTTTAATAAAATATAGCCAATGGAAGAAGAACAATCGCAAAATATTAACCAAAAAGATCCATTACTACAATTACTAGATGATTTTGAAGACAGAATTAAAAAAAATGATAATGATATCTTAAGACTACAAAAAGTTGACACTTTGGAAAGATTAAGATTGGCCTATAAAAATATTCCAATTGATTTGGAACTTGCTGAAAGAGAATTTACAACTTTTATTGCAGTCGCGACAACAAACCTCGAACCAGAGGGAGAATATCCTTATTTCAAAAAAGAGGAACTTGAAACTTTGGAGCCAGTTATTCAGGAAGTTGTAAATGGTTTATACCCGAAGGAAACAGAAAGACAAAGAAAGTTAGACGAATTATTTGATATTTGGAGAGATTAACAGATTTAAGGATTGTTAATCCACCAAGTTTTTCCATCTGTAACCAGTTCAAAATAAGAATTGCTATCTGTGCGGTAAACATCCACCCCATATTTATGAAGTATATCTAACACTTCCCGGTGCGGATGCCCCCAGGAATTTTTACCAACTCCAATAAAAGCCACTTCCGGCTTGGTTGCCTCAAGCAAATCCTCAGTAAGCCCGTTTTTACTACCATGGTGCGGTACTTTAATAAGCTCAATGTCATTTAAATTTTGCTGTGCCAAGATCATATATTGAATTTGAGGCCCGATGTCGCCGGTAAACAAAGCCTCAAAATCGCCATAATCAAGTTCAAATACCACCGAAAATTCATTGGGGTCATCGCCGGTCGTGCTCATACCCAAAACGCTGCTATCTGAAGATAAATTTGCAGCAGATAAAAATTCCTGGCTTGGCCAAAGTATATCTAAAGATATCAAACCAACTCGCACTCGCCTGCCACTTACCGGCCGGATAACCTCTGAGCTCTGATCCCCCACCATCTTTTCTAGCACTTGATATTCTTCACTGCCAGACTCCAGACTCGTTGCCACAATTGCCCCCACGTTGTAATGCTCAAACACATCGTCAAGACCGCCGTAGTGGTCTTTTTGCGGATGCGTAAGAATTACCATCTCAAGCGTCCTATCCCAAAATGGCAAATACCGGCTCAAACAGTCCAGTACTTTTGCTCCGGGTCCGCTATCTACTAAAACCTGGTCATTACCGTGGATAATTAAAAAAGCATCACCCTGCCCCACGTCACAAGCCACAACATGAAGCTTTTTGTCCGGCCACGACAGAGTTACCAAAAACACAAGGCTTATAACTAATGCCAAAAAAATCAAAAACTTTTTATTCATTTAAAAAGAAAGTCCTTGCACCACCTTAACAAAAATAAAAGTCAATGGGTACACCAAAGTTATAATTAAATGCGCAACTTGATAACTTAATAAAGAAATTATCCCAACGAGCATACCAACAACAGTAATCATGGGGATAGTCCACAAGATTAAAGCATTAATAAAGGGGGAAACAAGATTAAATTGGCCAAAGCTGACAAACAATAAGGGCGCCACCCCAATTTGTGCTGCGAGTGATGTAGATAGACCCTCACGAAAAATACGTGGTACAAAGTGTAGCAAACGGTTAAATAACATTTCAAACTTCATCAAAGATGCGGTCGCCAGTACCGAAAGCTGAAAACCCAAATCAGTAATATATAAAGGCTTTAAAACAAGCATAATAATTATAGAAATGGTTAGCCCACGCCACGCGTCATAAACACGGCCAAGCTTTTGAGCTGAAAAGGCAATACTGCCCATCACAGACGCGCGCACAATAGGTGCCTCAAAACCGCTTAAAAGCGCATACAACCAAATGCCGCATATGGCTATAATCACGGCCCTCTTTCGGTTAATAACCTGAACCAAAGCCTCCATTAGAAAACCTGCTACCAATGTCACATTCATACCGGATGCAACCACTACATGGAGGGTACCCGTTTTTTGCAGGTCTTCCCAAAAGGCTTTGGGCATGCCCTTTTTACTGCCCATGACTACGCCAGCCACCAGGCTGGCATGGGGCTCTGGTAAGGCTTTTTTATAAAAAGCAATCAGCTTGTCACGTAATTTGTAAAGAATGCCTTGGCTGCTTTTGTGTGATTTGAGAATAGCATCACTTAGCTTCCCCTCTTTATATACTCCCTCCACTTTTACTTTATCCCCATAACTAATTTCGGGATACCTTGGCAGATAAACATAAATGTTTTGTAACTTTATAGATAATGAATTGTCATAGATAGTCGGCTCCGAAGAAACTTTCCCAGACAAAACAATCCTTTTTCCTTCCAAGCTATCTAAGAATTTATTGTTTTGGTAAACCTTAATTAAGCTAAAAGCTACAGTCAAAATTAAAATAAAAAGCAGAGGTTTCATCTCAATAAACTGTCAAAAGATCTTTGTTTCTTTCAAAGACGTTTGTCTTTAAAATCTTTTTTGTTAAAAGCTCATTCACGTCTGAGTAAGGCCTTTGTTCAATGATACTTTTGGCTGTAACAGGGCCAATTCCCCACAATTCCTCTAGCTCTTTTTGGCTTGCGGTATTAATATTTACCATTTGAGAAGTGGGGTTTGAATTACTGAGATTGTCCTCTGTCTCTGCATTAGTACCCCCATTATTTTTAGCACTCAAGACATCCGACTGCTTATCAATGCTTGGGATATAAATCTTTTGTCCATCCGTTAATTTGCCTGCCATGTTCAAAACTTTATCTACCCACTCGGTATCTGCGTTGGCTGCCAACCCTCCCGCTTTTTCAATAGCATCTATCACGCGTTCATTTGCACTCATTTCAAAAACACCCGGTGAATTAACGGCTCCGGTTACTTGCACAACGACCTTATTTATATTTTCATCCAAAGCCTCATCAACTACTTGGATTTCAGGCTCGGAATTAGTAGAAATTATTAGAAGATAGATACCCAGGCCGCTTAAAATAATACCCATAAGGGCCAAAACTATCTGCATACGGTGCCTCACCCACAGGTTTTGCCAGTCCATCTTGGCTTATTAAGATTAATTGTAGTACAATAGCCTTGTATGAAGAAAGCAATTTCTACGGCGATTTTAAGCCTTTTTATGCTTTTGGTAGCCACAAGCACCAGCAAAGCTTCGGAAGGTATAATTGAACTGCGAAATGTTGAGGGTGGACAAGCACGCTGCTTTGCTTTAAGCGCCATCATGCAGGATCTTAATTATAGAATTCTTATTACCTGCCGCGATATCACCTATCCCGGCGGAACCGATGTTTTTAACTATATTGTCTGGGCAAACCCCATAGGTAGCGATGAGGCAGAAAAATTAGGGCTATTGAACTTGGGTAAAGTAGAATTCGAAACTCCCACTTCCTTTTCAAGCTTGTTTGTGACCAAAGAAAGAAGCGAGAAAGTAAATTCACCCACCGGCCCCACGGTGATGCAGGGCGGAGTTCAACGCATAACGCTTTTGGAAAGCCCACAGGATATGGGTGAGCTTAGTGAGGCGGAAATGCCCGAACTCACACCCACTCCGGCGCCGGAAAACGGAGGAGGTTTAAACATCTTTCGCATAGGCGGAGCTTTTGCCATTGCCGCGATTTTAGGAATAATTCTTTTAATCTTTGTCTTAACCCGACCTTGATTAAAATACAAAATTAACTATTTTTCCCGGTACCACTATTTCTTTGGCATTTTTACCTTCTATATAGTACTTAATCTTTTCGTTTTCGCGGGCAAGTTTAGCTAAAGCTTCTTTATCTTGGGATTGATCAATGGCAACCTTCATAATCGAGCGTGTCTTGCCGTTAACCTGCAAGGCCACTGCGACTGTATCTTCAATCACCTTTTTGGGGTCAAACTGAGGCCAAGTTGAAAGATGTACGCTAAACTCTTCACCTAAAATCTCGCACCAAATTTCCTCACACAGATGTGGGGTAAACGGAGCCAAAAGTTTGCAAAGATCTACTAATACTTCGCGGTTTATGTCTTTGGGATTATCACGCATCGCGTTAACAAGCTCCATAATGGCTGCCAAGGCCGTATTGTAACTAAAACTTTCCATGTCTTTGCTTACTTTTTTTATAGTTTGATGTAATTTGACAGTTAACTTTGACTCATCAACCGCAGAAATCCTGGCTGCTCCGATATTTATCGGAGCCTCGAGGGATTTCGAGGACGATGAGTCATAATCTACATACAAATTCCAAACCCTTGCTATAAACCTCCTTGCACCTTCAATCCCCGAATCGCGAAAATCAGGGCTACCGTCCATTGGTCCCATAAACATCAGGTACAGCCTTAAAGTATCAGCACCAAATTTTTCAATATAAGTATCGGGGTTTACGATATTTCCCCTGGACTTACTCATTTTTGCCCCGTCATTGATCATTAGCCCATGGGCAAAAAAGCGCGGAAATGGCTCTTCGAAGTCAAGATAACCCAAATCGTGTAATGCTTGTGTCACAAATCTTGCATACATCAAATGAAGTACAGCATGCTCAGCCCCGCCAAAATATAGATTCACCGGAAGCCATTTACTGCTTACTTTGGGGTCTAATGGGCTTATTGAACGGGAATTATTTTTAGCACTCTTAACCGTAGACTGCTTACCATAGCCTCGAAGACTTTGCTGATAAGCTTTTGTGTCAACATTGGGATAAGCCAAAAAGTACCACGAACTATCTAAAAATGTATCACTTACGTCAGTTTCGCGCCGGGCAGGTGCCCCACAAGCCGGGCAGGTAGTTTCATAAAACTCAGGATGGTCAGCCAATGGTCCTTGTCCTTCTCCTTTTGGTTTAAAATCAGAAATTTCAGGCAGCTCAACCGGTAAATTCTCCTCTGGCCACCACCCCGCGCTCTCCCAATCGCTCTGATCAGCATGTAGAGGCTCAGTCCGGGAAATTCGACGCGACTGGCTGGCCCCGCCAGAATGGCGGGGGCCCTCCAAGGAGCTAGAATTTTCTGACTGAGCCGTTTGTTCACTAAACCAAGACCTCCCTTCCTTTGCACACTTCTCACAATAAATCATGGGGATAGGCGGACCCCAATAGCGCTGGCGCGAAATCAGCCAATCGCGCAAATGATAGGCCGTCTCTCGCTTACCCCAGCCTTTTTTTTCAATATAGTCCACGATATCCACTATAGCCTCATCTACGCCTAAGCCATTTAAGAATCCAGAATTAATCATCACTCCCTCACCCTCCTCCCGGACCTTCTGTAGATTTGTAATCTCACTTGTGTCACCGTCCGGGCCGACCACAACCCTTACAACAGGAAGGTTAAAGGTACGGGCAAACTCAAAATCGCGCTTATCGTGCCCGGGTACGCCAACGACAGCTCCAGTTCCAAATCCTGCCAAGACAAAGTCCGAAACCCAGATCGGCATTTTATAGCCATTAAGCCGGTTTATGGCATAAAGACCAGTGAACACACCTGTTTTTATTTTTTCTTCTGTTTGTCGCTGTTGTTCAGTTTTAGAAAGAGAGGTTTCTATATATTTAGATACATTTTGTTCTAGCTCTTCAGGTACTAATTTAAGCAAATGATCTTTTGCATATTCAGGCGAAACCACCACAAACGTAGCTCCAAAATTAGTGTCCGGCCTGGTAGTAAAACAGACAACAGTAGCGTCATGCCCCTCTATGGGATAGCTGATCTTTATCCCTTCTTTTTTACCTATCCATTCCCGCTGAGCCTTAACCACGCGCTCTGACCAGTCAATTTTATTTAGGTTGGTAAGTAGCCTGTCTGCATAATCGGTAATCCGTAAAAACCACTGCGATAGCTCGCGCTGCTCGGGAATAGACCCACACCGCTCACAAACACGGACACCCGCCGGCACTTCTTCTAATGATTTATATCCGGCCGGGATTTTCCCTGCCTGAGCCGGAGTCATAATCTGCTCATCTGCGAGCACGGTTTTGCATGATGGGCACCAGTTAACGACTGCTTTCTTTTTATAAGCAAGCCCTGCTTTAAATAATTCTATAAAAAGCCACTGTGTCCATCTATAATAATCTACATCAGAAGTAGTCACAGTTCGTGTCCAATCGTAACCATGTCCCAAACTTTTAAGCTGGCGGGTGTAGGTAGCTGTTGTTCGCTTAAGCATATTTTGCGGGGTGTCGCCTATTTTTATAGCAAAATTCTCACTGTGAATACCAAATGAATCAAAACCAATAGGCTGGAATACATGCCTGCCTCGCATGCGTTGGTACCTTCCTTGTACATCACTACCTGTTGATGCAAAGGCATGTCCAGCATGGAGACCCTCGGCTGAGGGATAAGGAAACATCCAAAGATTATAAAAAGGCTTTTTTGCCTTACGCATCTCCTCTGGCCGCAGAACTCCAGCTTGTTCCCACCTTTTTTGCCACTTGGTTTCTATAGCTTTGTGGTTGTATTTTTTATCCATTCCTGTAATTTTAGCTACATAGAGTCTAATACGCAAGGCAAAAGACGATAGACCGATTATTAGGGACAAAACAGACAAACAAAACCATTAGCAAATATACATGTTGTTTGCTAAAAATAAAACTTACCTCACTATTGTCATTAAAATATTTAACGCAATTTTAGCTTATACTTTATGCGGAAATACGAAAAAATATCGTATTTTAAAAAATAAAATATTAAAAATCATTTGAATATAATTAACCGCAAAAATATTTACGCAAATGTGTTTCTCCTATAATTTTATAGATAACCGCACCTCAAATGACATGCGTTAAAATATTATTTATTACATTTTATAAGATATCAATTTAATCTTATATGCGGTTAATATAAGGCTATATACAATGCGGAAATTAAATTATATGGACAAATGAAAACCAAATTCTATAATTTTTAAATATGAACTTTCTCTGTTTAAATTATTAAACCAACGTCTATAAAATGTAAGTTAATATTACTCTATTGCCTCTTGACTTAGGTGCTTTTATGTAATAACAATAATATAATTACATATAATTTATGTAATTTACACTCAAATGGCTGTCCAACAATTTTCAGAAAATAACTTATCATCTGTGCTTTATCCTGCATTTAAAAGGCATCTGGAAAGCTTAGACATTAGCGAAAAAAGCATCCGCAATTACAAATCTGATTTTGATCACTTTATCCGTTGGTTAAAATTAAATCTCGAAAACGAAAAAATGCTGGACAACAAAATTTTATCTTTGAATGAATATACTATTAATAATTACAAACAATTTTTACTGGCTTCACAAACTCCCCGTTTAACGATAAATCGCCGCCTGACTACCCTCCGCCACCTGGCATCTTATCTTTTTGCACATAATTACATCGACCATGATTTTACAAAAAACTTAAAAAATGTCGGAAGTAGTAAAACTGTTGTAAAGGGTATAAATCCTTATCCTTATATCCCATCTCCCACAAATTTTCAAAACAAACCCAAGCCCGCCGTACCAGTATTAATTACTTCCGGAGCTGTCATCCTTCTTATCCTCCAGATTATATTAACCGAGCGGCCTTCTACCCCGTGGTCAAATGCCATTGCTAAACAAACAGATTCTATTTCTACAGAACAAATTAAAAACGTACCCATCAATAATATTGACAGCGATAACGCTTGGGGTGATAAACAAATCAGCATCCGCCTGCAGCCCACTGAAGACAAAGACATATATTTATCTGCCAAACCAGTGATCATAAACGAAAAACAGATTGTATTAGAAATGACCAGCGAGATGGATATACAAGAATCCACCAGTGGAAAAGGAGTAGTTAATGCCGGGACAAACAGTACTATTATATATAGCGATCTTGTCCGCGCCGACACGATTATTAATCTCACTCCAACCAGCTCCACCCAAAACCAAATAATTTATATCAAAAAACAAGAGGATGGCATGTTTGTCGTAGGTTTTGACGAAATAGTTAACAAAGCGGTGAATTTCAATTGGGAAATAGTAAGTAACTGATATCTATATAACTATATTATTTAATATATTTTTATATTATAAATCATAGTTTGAAATAATTACCTATTGACAAGTAAATAAATTAACAAATAAATTAAATACATAAAATAAAATGAATAAAACTTTAGAAATCATCGAGCGCTATGTTCTCTGGGGTACATTGTTTTTGCTACCTTTGGCAATGGCTCCCTTTTTTGCCAACCAATATGCAACTGCCAAAATAATTGTTTTAGTGGTCGGAGTAATAATACTCCTTTTAATTAAAGCTCTAAAAATCATTTCAACAGGCAAGATCAGCATTTCTATAGGGTCATTTGATTTTCCGGTGATATTATTGGGAGCCTCATATCTTGCAAGCGGTATTTTAAATACCCCAAACAAACTTGAAGCATTTTTTTTGCCGGGCACCGCTACTGTTGTCGTAGCCGGCACGCTTTTGTACCTTATCATCAACCAGGAAACAAATGAAGAAAAAAAGGCGCTTCCTCAGCTTCTTTTCATTTCAGCAGTTGTCGCCTCTATTTTTTCTCTTTTGTCTGCGGCTAATGTATTTAGTTCAATTACCGCTTTGCCGGCATTTATGAGAGTAGATGGTTTTTCTCCTCTCGGAGGAACCCTTCCTGCTTTAATGTTTTTTATTGCTATGATTCCGCTGGGAATCCGCGCTATCATATCCGAAACCGATATGCCCAAAAGAGTTTTTTGGGGAGTATCACTTGCCTTAGTGGTCTTTGGGGCCGTTATTTCCGGGTTTAACGCCTTACCCGGTAAAACCACATCAGTTGTATTACCTTCATTAAACACTTCCTGGACTATTACTATAGATTCTTTGAAAGTCAGCCCGCTATTGGGGATGGGGCCCGGTAATTATTTGACGGCATTTAACAATTTCCGCCCATTAGAATATAATTCCACCGATTTGTGGCAGATCCGCTTTACAGCAGCGCGCAACTTTTTCTTGACAGCTATCACCGAAACCGGGCTTTTGGGCTTGGCTGCACTCATTCTTTTGATATATTCAGCATCGCGTATCTACAAATCATCCAGTAAAGATTGGAAATTAATGGACTTTGGTAAATCCGACAGCGCAACTATCGCCTCATTAACTGTCGTTGCGATTTTGCTGGTCCTTTTCCCCTCAAACATTGTTATTACTCCCCTTTTGTTCGTCCTTTTAGCTCTTAACGCAAGCGTCCATTCTCTGAATTTGGGAGCAATCAGTACCACCAACCGCAGTGATGAAGTACGCGAACAATTCGCATCTCGTTTACCGGTACTGGTTGTCACACTTCCTTTGGTTATTGCATTATTTGCCTTAATATACTTTGGTGCAAAAATCACCTATGCTGAGTACGTTTATAAACAGGCTTTGGACGCAGTTGCTGCTAATGACGGGCGCAAAGCCTATGATCTTTTCCAAAAAGCCATTACCACAAGCCCATATTCGGATCGCTATCATACTTCATATGCCCAGCTAAACTTGGCACTCGCCAACGCCATTGCCGCAAATGAAAACATCACAGACGAAGATCGCGCAACCATTGCCCAGCTTATTCAACAAGCAATCCGCGAGGGTAAATCGACAGTTGCGTTGAATCCGACCCGCGCCGGAAACTGGGAAGTTTTGGCACGTATCTATCAGGCAGTTATACCATTGGCCGATAACGCTGATGCCTTTGCCGCAGAAACATTCCGCCAAGCCGTTGCCCTGGATCCTATTAATCCTGACTTAAGGATCGCTTTGGGAGGCATTTATTACGGAGCCGGAGATTATGCCAATGCCATCCGTATCTTTGAGCTAGCGGTTGCTTCTAAAGCCGATCTGGCTAACGCACACTTTAACCTTGCTTATGCCTACCAGCAAAATGGACAAATTGATGCAGCAATTCAGCAAATGTCAATTGTACTCTCTTTGGTTGAGCGAGATTCTCAGGATTATGAAATAGCTTCAAAAGCACTGGAAGAAATGGAATCTCTGCGCGATCAAGCTCAAGCTGAAACTCCTGAGGGTGAAGGAGAAAATTTGGAAGCACCGGAAGAACCGGAACAGGTACTAAACCCAAGAATCAATCTGCCTGAAGATGCAGAACCGCCGGCACCTAGTGTTTCTCCTACACCAATTAGTGAGTCAGAAGGCAGCGCTTCTCCTACACCGCTTCCTTAATAATAAACTACCACGACCTAAAGGGTATATTTTTCGCGAGGTTTGGATAAAGTGGACCGTACCGGAATTCCTGCCTGCCGGCAGCAGGCCTGCCTGCCGGCAGGCAGGGAACCGTGTGGACTCATCGGGAGTCGAACCCGAGACTGTGCAATGCGAATGCACCGGTATGCCACTTACCTATGAGCCCTGAAAGGCGTCACAAGCTATGCTTTAGGCGAAGCCGCAAGCTATGCTGCTTATGAGCCCATTACCACTGAGCCGGCCCATTTTAGTACGTATTGAGTATATAGTATACCGTATTAAGCATGGACAACAACTGACCACTTCATCCCCCTTTCTTTATACTTAATCAAAATATTTAATACTATATACTAATCTATCACTTCTATCACTGAAGTACTGCAAGCGGATCGAGGTAAACTCCGTTTCTGATGATTTCAAAATGTAAATGCGTCCCTGTTGAGCGGCCAGTGTTCCCCATCCTACCCAAAACATCCCCGCGTGCCACAGTCTGTCCGGTCTTTACAAATATGCTTTGCATATGGGCATACAGGGTTTTGCTGCCATTGCCATGGTCGATCACAACCCTATTGCCATAGCCATAATTATCCAACCAGCCGGCAACAATAACCGTACCGGAATCCGCCGCCAAAATGTTTGGCGCGCTTGCGTTTGCTATATCAATCGCTTTATGGAACCAAGAATAGCGTTGGGTAATACGCCCGCTTGCAGGCCAGACATAAGAACCAGAAGCCACTACCGAGCCTGCATCCGGCGTGATCGACCGCCAAGAAGGTGTAGAATATGTTTTAACAGCCTCGGGCTTTACTCCATCCGGTACAATCACAGATTGCCCCACAGCAAGCTCAAATGTCTCATCATTGACAAAGGTATTGTAAGGAAAATCTACAATCGCCTGAGCTGAAGAGTCGTACTTTTTAGCAATAGAGTAGACAGTATCTCCCTTTTGAACTTTATGGGAAATACCGGTAATGGGCAAGATCTCCAAGATATCTCCCACTTTGATAGTATCGCGGCTTAAATCGTTCTGCCAACGGATGGTGTCTTCGGATACGCCAAACTTCTCGGCAATGGTGCTTACGGTATCCCCTTCGGACACGGTATATTCCAAAATGCGATCACGCATTTTTTCAGATACCATAGTAGAGGTAGAAGAATTATCAATCGAAGCCCCCAACACAGAAGACGGCGAAGGAGCATCCCATGGGTCAACCTCAGTCTGGGGGAATTCCTGGGCAACAATAGGTGCCACCATCACTCCAAAAGCTGTAATTCCCGCCATGCCTGAATGTATAAGCCTTCGGGCTAACTTCCCTCTTTGGCGGTACAAAGAAACCACAAAAAAATTTTTAATTGCTTCAAAACGTATAAACTGAAGCCTCAAATAATGGGATATAAAAGCAAAAAACTCAAGGGAGAATTGCTTGAGGTCAGAGAGTATTTCAATGAAATGGCGCTTAAGCCTTATCATGAGTCTCAAAACACATTATCACAAGCGCTTTAAAACTTCAACCTCTCCTGTTGTGCATGGCTTAATTCTTCCAAAACTTTTTTTTGTTGACTATTGTTATTGCCG
>DYGT01000016.1 GCA_020724555.1 Candidatus Microgenomatus sp. | reverse complement strand
GCTATCCGTTATTTTTCATCCTTTCACTTGGAGAATTAAATATCATACAAGTGCGGATGGAAAACGCAAATACCTTCTGGACATGGAAGCAAAATTAAAATGGATATACGAGAAAGGGAAAAATGATAAAAAAAATTTCAATTTCATAAAAGCACAACCTCTTTCATGGAAAGACTACGAACTGGCACATAACAAGAAGTATGTAGAGAAGATTCGAACAGGAGTAAAATCTGAAATTAAGAAATATAGCTGGATCACATGGAGCAAAAGCTTTGTAAGGGCGCAACCCTACGCTGGGGGTATTTTATATGATGCAGCCAAAAAAGCTTTAGGAGAAGGAATATCGGCGGCTTTAATGGTTGAAGGACACCATGCGGGATACGATCATGGTTCCGGTTTTTGTACCTTTAACCACTTGGCGGTTGTAGTCAAAAAGTTACTCAATGAAAAAGTCATATCCAGAGTTGCCATTGTTGATCTAGACTATCATTTGGGGGATGGGACGGTAGAGCTTCTTTCAGAAGTCAAAGGAGTGCGGATTTTTGATATGTATGGAGGATTGCACAAATCAGCCAAGCTTAACGCCAATAAACAAAAAACTGTAGTTCAAAAGAAGATAAATAAAGGATGGAATCAGTACAAGCAAACCCTGGAAAAGGAACTGCCAAAGTTTCTGAATAAAGGTAAACCCAATCTTATTTTTTATGTAGCTGGAGGTGATATCTTTCAGGAAGATCGTTATGGCGGAATCGCTGGAACCGGCTTAGACGAAATAAGTTATCGAGATCGCTATGTTTTTAAAGAAGCGCGAAAGCGAAGTATCCCTATTGTGCTTAGTGTTGGCGGTGGATATGTAAAATATACTGGAAACACCGAAAAGGATGAAGCAAAAAGAATGGAACTTACGAATTTGCATATAAACACTTTACTTGAAGCATCGCACTTGTTGTAAATAAAAATGACACAAATAATGCCTTATGTCCAAAGAATTTGAAGCGCCCCATATCGATACTATTCGTGCATGCGCAGAAGTGCCAAATGCACCCTATCTTTATAGCGCCAGTAGTAAATTTGTTGCAGAGACATTAGCCTCGCTGGGTTTTGAAAAAAGCAAAGAATGTGAGCAGGATGGAAACTACTACTCACAAGACCAGTATGCAACGTATGTAAAAATCAAACATGGCAACTCACCTTATAAACTTCTCATAACCACGCATTTAGATCACCCATTTTTGGTACTAGACGGGAAAGGCGGTGGGCAACCCTTAGGCTCTATCAAAATGAATCAACTTATGGAGCAAGAAGGTGAAGTGCCAATTAAGGTCTATGCAAATAGCGGAGAATTCCAGGGGGTAGAAAGTGTACAAGGGTATAGTGAGTTAGGAGGTAAGGGAAAAGTTATTGTCACAAAGAGTATTGATTACCCTAAAAACTCTCACGGGATATGGGACATCGAACCAGTTAATGCTAGAGACGGCGTGTTGTATATGAGAAATGCCGACAATGCGATAAATACAGCAGTTATGCTATCTTTAATCGGTCAGCTTGCTTCTTCTGCTCCTTATGGCACCAATGTCGAATTCATTTTTTGTAACCTTGAAGAAGTTGCTCAAATTTCGGCAACGGCAATCGGTCTGCGAGGAAGGACGCCATACAGTGAAGTAGATAAGAACACATTTGTTTTAGTTTTGGAAAGTGCAAATATCGAAACACGGCATGAGGACGACACTGTCCTCGAACAAATTAGGCTACAACCTGCTTCCTACGATAGAGGTTTAGTGTTGCGTTTAAACGATAGAGACGTTGTATATGGCCAACAAATCGACCAGGAAAACCTGTTAGAACATGCATTGCTGGATGCGTTAAACGCAACTGGAACAACCTACCAGCAAACGGTGTTAAGTGGTGTTTGTGACGCCACTGCATTCACCTTATTTACAGATACCGCACACATAGCCTCTCTCACTATCCCTACAAGGTACAAGCATAATGTGGATGAGGCAGGAAGGCTTGTGCATGAACAATTGTTACTTCGTGATGTGTATGGAAGCTTCCAAACTATAAACAACTTAATTCAATTAGCTGCACGAGGAGATATAAGGCATAGAAACGATGCCATTAATAATAAACTGAAGCATTCTTCTCTGTCTGCAACAAGTGATAAACTTAAGTTACTTAAAAACACAAGACTCGGAGCTCTAGCATGGAGTGAAGCAAGATTAAGACACGGAGTTTTATATCCTGAAAACACGGCCCAACATGTTGACTTTTTTATTGACAGTATACGATCTCGGTTCTTTTAGGAATTGATGTACTCTTGTTTTATTGAGTCCGGCAATAATAAGGAGTTTAATATTATATATAAACTGGTAATGAAAGAAGGAAGAGCTGACAGCCAAAATAAAGACGGATTAAGTTCAAGTGAGGCGAGGGAAAATTTATTGAAATTTGGCCCCAACCAGATTTTTCAAGCAACGAAGGTCAGTTTTCTGGGAATAGCCAAACACGAAGTAACCGAGCCCATGATTCTTCTTTTGCTGGTGGTTGGTTTCTTCTATAGCCTCTGGGGAGAATTTGGTGACGCGATCACTATTTTTGTCGTTATCTTTTTGCTAGTTTTGTCAGAGGTTTACAACGAATATAGGGCAAAAAAGGCAATTGCCTCTCTGGAAAAAATTGCCTCACCCAAAACTAAGGTCTTAAGGGACGGCAACGTCACTGAAATAGATTCGGAAGAAGTGGTCCCCCAGGATATTTTGATTTTAACGCCGGGCACTAAAATCGCCGCGGATGCCAAAATCCAGCAAAGTATAGGGTTGCAAGTTGATGAATCGGCCCTAACCGGTGAATCTTTTCCCCAAGACAAAAATATTAAGGACATAATTTATGCCGGAACAGTGGTTACCTCAGGGGAGGGACAAGCTGTAGTTTTGGCAACCGGGAAAAATACAAAAATAGGCAAAACCGCCGCTGCTCTCAAAGAGATCAAACCCCCCAAAACAGCCCTGCAGCTGGCCATGAAATCCCTCGCCGGAAAACTGGTCTATCTGGCCGCGTTTTTCTCGATTCTTATTCCGGTTATTGGTGTCTTGCGAGGTCAGGATTTAAGGACAATGGTTTTGACTGGTCTTTCTCTATCCTTTGCCACCATCCCTGAGGAGCTCCCGATTGTTATTACCATGGTTTTGGGGCTTGGCGCCTACACTCTTTCCAAAAGTAATTTTTTGGTTAAAAGGATCAAAGCCGCAGAAATATTGGGGAATGCAACAGTGATTGTTACCGACAAAACCGGAACTATCACCGAGGGCAGTATGAAAATTGTTTCACTTTATCCCAAAGGGGAAAGGGAAATCATAGAAAAAGCGTTAATGGCTCTTTCTCAATATTCACTTTCACCGATGGACGAGGCGATTAAAAGTAAGGCTGCGGAGCTCAAAATAGACGGACAACTGCCGGAGATAATTCGTCAAAGAAATCTTGGCAATGGCCGGAAATCAAAGTCGGTGATTAGAAAAAGGGGAGAGGAATATGAATTATTTGTGAGCGGCGCGCCGGAAGAAATTTTTTCCATGTGCCGCAACGTGGTAGATGATATCAAAAAAGAATTGGGCGCTGAAACCGAAAAAGGCAGACGGGTGATTGCCGTAGCTTACAAAAAAATAACCCCCGCACAAAAGGATTTTGATTTTGCCAAACTCGAAAAGGACTTGGAGTTTGCCGGCCTTATCAGTTTTGAGGACCCGCCAAGGGCTGGGGTCAAAGAAACAATTAGCAAAGCCGCAAAGGCAGGTATCAAAACAATCATGGTGACGGGCGACCATCCTTTAACCGCTAGCTTCATAGCCCAAAAGGTAGGCATTGCAAGGGAAAACGACAAAGTCTTAACAGGTCAAGATTTAGATGGCTTGTCAGATGAAGAGTTAGGAAACGTTGTCAAATCCGTGTCGGTCTTTGCCCGTACCAATCCTGAGCATAAATATCGCATTGTTCAGGCACTGCAGAAAAATGGTGAAGTGGTGGCCGTGACCGGCGACGGGATAAACGATGCCCTGGCCCTCAAAGGCGCGGATATTGGCATTGCCATGGGTATTCGCGGGACTGACGTTGCCAAAGAGGCGGCAGAGGTCGTTTTGGCGGATGATAATTACATCACCATTACCCAAGGCATTTTTGAAGGCAGAAAGTTTTTTGACAATTTGCAAAAAGGCATTAAATATTATCTTTCGGTCAAAGCAGCTCTTATTTTAATATTCCTTCTGCCTGTTCTTTTGGGTATTCCTCTGCCCTTTGCGCCAATACAGATAATTCTTTTGGAGTTATTTATGGATTTGGCGGCCTCAGCCGGTTTTGTGGCTGAGCCAAAGGAGAAAAATATCTACACTAGGCCGCCTCGTGACCCTAAAGAAGATATAATAAGTAATTCTGTTATTAGGGATATTTTGGTTAAGGGTTTTGTTTTATTTGTTGCCGTAACCTCGGTTTATCTTTATGCCCGCTCCCAAAACTTAAGCCTGCTTGAAACTCAGACTTTTGCTTTTGCGGCTTGGATTTTCGGCCATATTGTTCTGGCTTTTGTCTCCAGATCAGACAAAGAATCAATTTTTTCGCAAGGCGTATTTAGCAATAAAGTTATTAACCTCTGGGCGCTTGCGGCAATTGCCTTTCTTACTTTGGGAATTTACTTCCCTCTTTTGAGCGAGCAATTTAATCTTGTAACGATTGACTTTACTCAATTAATATCTATTGCAGTCTTTACCTTGCTCGCCATTGGTTTATTGGAGGTAAGGAAATTATTCCGCATGCAAAGTAGCACCCCCCAGACCTAATCGTAATTAAGTGCCTTTTACCTGCAAAAGCCAACAAAATAGGCTAAAATATTGCCATAAGTGGGGATAAATATGGTAAATTACAACATACAACCGACTAAAGGGCTATCATAGAGAGGGTATTATTTTGATAACAAAAAAGGGATTTGCCAATATTGAGCGAGAACCAGACAATAAGACCTCTAATAAATGATAAAATTGAGTATATGACCAAAGAACAAAAATTTTACAAAGCACTGCAAGATGTTTTTATTGGCGCGAAGATTGAGGGCGAAGGCGGTTTTGTTAATTTGATGAGGATTAAGTCAAATTACTACCGCAATATTGAGGATATTCTCAAAAATGATATCGAAGCGGCCTTAAGTAATTACCCGACCTTTAGAGACGAACTTTTTGATAAGCTCTATTCCTTTTTCAGCCGTTATTTTACGGAAAGCGGCTCCATTTACTTCAATTCAACGCCATTTCACAACAA
>DYGT01000015.1 GCA_020724555.1 Candidatus Microgenomatus sp. | reverse complement strand
CGGCAATAACAATAGTCAACAAAAAAAAGTTTTGGAAGAATTAAGCCATGCACAAAGACTTAATTATTCTTTGCAAAAAATTGCCGACGTTCAAAACCTGCACAAATTAACAAAACTATCTTTAAAATCAAAAACCGCAATTGTTGTGAATGACTTTCAGCTGGCCACGGAAGCCGCTCAAAATGCATTTTTAAAAGAACTTGAAGAGCCACAGAAAAATATTGTTTATTTTCTATTGGCAACAAACACAAGCAACATTTTACCCACCATCCAGTCGCGCTGCCGGATTATTGAAATAGGGGAGGAAGCGGTAACCGATAAAGATACAGAATTTTTTGAAGATTTTTTTCACAAAGAGCTTGCCGATAAATTAACGGAAATTTACAAAATAAGAACCAGAGACCAGGCAAGGAGTTTTTTAACGAAAATTATTCGTGGTGGCTCTGCCAAAATGACAAGCAGCCAAGGCGTTCCCCACACACTTAAGTACGCTCTAAAAGCTTTAGAAGCCATTGAACAAAACGGCAATACACAGCTCCAGCTAACCAATTTTGTGGTAAATATTTAATCCGATAGTTTTGATTTTTTTCTACTTCTAAAATTGTAAATTAAAGTATTTTTGGTATAATACTTTTTTAATTAAATGACTCCGGAAACCGGAAACGCAAATCTTTCACGCGCCTATATAATTGCCGAGTACGCCCATAAAGACACCTTAAGAAAAAGCGGCGAAGCTTACATAGAACATCCGGTTGCTGTGTTTAACATCTTATACGATGAGCTTGGAGTCCGCGATATTGATACCCTTGCCGCGAGCCTTGCCCACGACGTTACCGAAGATACAAATATTAGCCTTGAGACAATAGAGCAGGAATTGGGAAGTGAAGTTGCTATATTGGTCGACGGAGTTTCTAAAATACGCTCGCAAAATGGCGAAAAGAAAGACCGCGAAACTCTCCGTAAAGTAACCGGTGCAAGTTTTTTGGACCCGCGGGTAGGCATTATAAAACTGGCGGATAGGCTTCATAACATGCGCACGCTTGAGCATATGCCGCCTCCTTCCCAAAGCAAAAAAGCCCGTGAAACCTTGGATGTTTATGTACCACTTGCAGAATCTTTGGGCATCTGGAAAATCAAAACCGAGCTTGAAGATTTGGCATTTTTTTATCTTTTTCCAAGGGAATATGAATACATAAAAAATATGACCGAAAATGACCCCAGAAACACTAAATTATTTGTTGAGGCATGGGAGAATAACATTAAAGAACTTTTATCCCAAAACGGGATCGAAGCCGAAATAAAAGTGCGTAAACTTGGCCTGTGGATGATCCGGCAAAAACTTAAAGATTTAGAAGCAAAAGGAGACAAAAGGGGAATAGCGGCTATTAGTGACTTAGTCAGTATCCGGGTGGTGCTTCCCAGCAAAAGTCTGTGCTATGAAAGCTTGGGGTATATAGAATCTCAATGGGGAGAGATAATTCGCTCGGATAATTTTGATAATTTCTTTTTAGAACCAAGAACAAACGGTTACCAAGCAATACACCACAGCTTAAATCTGAATGAGGGTTTTTTAGAAATAGCCTTAGTAACCCGAAAGATGGAAATTTTCAACCATCTGGGGATTGCAAGTTATTTAAATACAGACCGTGTAGACGAAAAAACCTTGCAACAATTTTCCCGCATACTGGTTTTTACACCCAAAGAAGAAGTTAGGTTTTTCCCACCGGGTGCCACTGTTTTGGATTTTGCCTATAGTATAAACCCCACCTTGGGAGCCGCGGCAACGCACGCTACTGCAACTATTTATAATAGTGAAAAAGGCCAAATAACAGTAACAAACAAAGTATTAAAACTTTCAGACACCTTACCCGATTCAGCCACCATAAAAATAGAGCGCGGCCCCAACAGGGCTATACCGGATTTATCTCAACTTGGGGGGACACTTCCGGACACCCGGCAAATTATAGAAAGACAAATAAAAGAAGAGGAGGAACGCAAGCTTATTGCAAAAGGAAGAGATAAAATGCGCGACTTTCTTTCTCCTTTGGGGTTTTTAGAATTTGCTGACTTAAACGCAGTATATCCAAAAGATGCAAACGGCAAAAGCTTGGAGGACATGATAATTGAAACATTTGCCGTATCTTCTATTGATATGCTGTACCGGCAACTTGCCACAGATGCTGAAAAAGGCAAACGCGTAAATAACTTTTTGGACACCAAACGTGAGATTATTAAGGAGATGAAAATAAATACAATCCTGATCCAAGGAAATGACATTAACCAGGAAGGTGTCATTTTGGCAATCGCCGAGGGAATATACCAGGCAAGAGGTAACATAAAAAAGCTTGAAGTACAAAATTTTGATGACGGATCTGCCTACGCCATCCGCATAGTCATAAATGGTTTGGACGATCAAGAACAAATAGCTTTAAAAAATAAGTTAATAAAAGATAGTCGCTTTAAGGATGTGCTTATGGTATAGTGGTTTTTGGCCTGTAAGTTCACTTGTATTTTGAGGCTAACCAAGCTACAATGAATTATCAATTATGGCAGACTTTAAAGACTATACAGCACAACAAATCCAGGTACTTGAAGGCTTAGAGCCTGTCCGCAAGCGCCCGGGAATGTATATTGGTTCCACGGACTCACGCGGTCTTCACGAATCATTGCGGGAAATCGTTGATAATTCGGTTGACGAATCATTAGCCGGGGTCGCAACCGACATTTGGGTGCATGTTTACAAAGACGGGGCAGTAACAGTGCGCGACAACGGCCGGGGAATACCTGTGGATAAACACAGCTCGGGTGTGTCGGCTCTGGAGCTCACAATGACAAAACTTCATGCCGGAGGTAAATTCGGGGGCGGAGCATATAAAATTTCAGGCGGTCTTCATGGTGTAGGGGCATCTGTTGTAAACGCCCTTTCAAGCTATTTTCGAGTAGTTGTGCTAAGAGACGGTAAGGCTTATTTTCAGGAATACAACCAAGGTAATCCGAAAAATGAAGTTTCTTTGGCCACACAAGCACAACTTGACGATTGGTTTCCCAAACAATGGAACATAAAATTAAACGATAAGCAAACAGGGACACTCACTACTTTTATAGCAGACAAAACTATTTTTGGCGATATCTCCCTGGACGCTACAAAAATTAAAAATCTTCTTAAAGATCGCGCATATCTGGTGGGCGGTCTGTCGTTTCATTTTTACGACGAGAGAAGCGGGGAAGAGGCAAATTATTATTTTGAAGGTGGGATAAAGACTATGGTTGCCCACGGAAACCGCAATAAGCAAACAATATCGGATGTAATTTATCTTAGAAAAGAAGACGATTCCATCAGTGTCGAAGTCGCTATGCAATACACGGACACATATGTGGAAAATATCAAGGGTTTTGTTAATGGCATAAATACCACAGACGGGGGAACCCACGTAACCGGATTTCGGATCGCCTTGAATAAAGTTATTTCAGATTATGGCAAAAAAACCGGTATTTTAAAAAACGGAGCAACACTGACAGGGGATGACCTTAAAGAAGGCTTAACCGGCGTGATCTATATAAAAATGCCGTCGGAATCGCTTCAGTTTGAATCGC
Source organism: Candidatus Microgenomatus sp. (assembly GCA_020724555.1). GTDB lineage: Bacteria > Patescibacteriota > Microgenomatia > UBA8517 > UBA8517 > DYGT01. The sequence continues at coordinate 2,454 of DYGT01000015.1, read as the reverse complement.
AAACCAAAGCCAAATTAAACAATCCCGAAGTGCAGGGCTTTGTCCAAACCGCTGTCCGCGAGGGATTGGAAATGTATTTGGAAGAAAACCCGGCAGATGCCCGTAAAATTATGGACAAAGTGCTTCTGGCGGCCAAAGCACGGCTTGCCGCGCGTGCCGCCAAAGACGCGGTTATCCGAAAAGGAGCCCTGGAAGGCTCGACGTTGCCCGGCAAACTGGCCGATTGCCAATCAACCAACCCTGAAGTAAGCGAATTATATATCGTTGAGGGAGACAGCGCAGGGGGAAGCGCCAAGCAAGGCCGGGACAGGCGATTTCAGGCAATTCTTCCTCTGGGGGGGAAAATCTTAAACACCGAGCGGGCACACCTTGATAAAATTATTAAATTTGAAGAAATCAAAGACTTGATTATTGCCTTGGGTGCGGGGATAGGGGATACCATTGACTATGCAAAACTCCGGTACCACCGAATAATTATCATGACAGACGCAGATGTGGACGGGCAGCACATTATGACCTTGCTTCTGACATTCTTTTACCGGCACATGCCGGAAATAATTAAAAGGGGATACCTTTATGTGGCTCTGCCGCCTTTGTACCAGATAAAAATTGGGGGTTCTGTCCATTATGCCTATACCGAGCAGGACAAAAACCAAATTCTCAAAGAGCATGCCAACGGCAAAAAGGTTCATCTTCAGCGCTACAAAGGGCTGGGGGAGATGAACCCCACTCAGCTTTGGGAGACCACGATGGACCCCAAAACCAGAACATTGAAACAGGTACAAGTAGAGGACGCCGAAGCGGCAGACCAGATGTTTACGACCCTTATGGGCTCTGAAGTCGGCCCCAGGAAAAAATTCATCCAATCCCGCGCCACCATGGCTACCTTGGATATCTAACCCCATTTGATGATGGACCGTCCTTCTTGAAATACCTAAAATTTTCAGACATAATATACCCACAATGGCTGAGGAAAAAACTTACAAAGCATTTATAGAAATCCCCCAGGGAAGTTCAGTTAAATATGAAGTCGACGAAGAAACGGGCGAGCTAACCGTAGACAGGTTTATGTTTACTTCATTTGTTTATCCCACAAATTACGGCTATATCAAAAATACAATGGGGGAGGATGGCGACCCCTTGGACGTTTTAGTTATTGCCCAATATGCCGTTGCCCCAGGAGCCGTTATCAGAATAAAGCCAATCGGTTTGCTTCAAATGGAGGATGAAGGCGGGATAGATACAAAAATAATTGCCGTGCCTACTGCCAAAATAGACCCTGTGTACGGGGCATACAATGATATTTCCGATATCCCGGAAATTACCAGAAAAAAAATTAAGCACTTTTTTGACCATATGAAGGAGCTGGAAGAAGGCAAATGGGTAAAAACTGGAGATTTTCTTTCAGCTTCCGATGCTCTGGCTTCTATTGAAAAGGCTTTAAAATAAATAAGGTGTGCTAAATATCATTACTCTTCCGGTCGGACAGCTTAAAGCTAACTGCTACCTGGTTTATGAAGAAAATGCTTCTGACTGCATAATAATAGACCCCGGAGACGAAGCTGACTTCATTATGCAAAAAATAAATGATTATGGGTTAACCCTTGTGGGTATTGTTGCCACACACGCCCATTTTGACCATATTAAAGGGGTTATCGAGCTTAAGTGGGCTTTTAACATCCCGTTTTATCTCCACGCCAAAGATCAAGCTCTTCTGGCCCATTACCGGCGCTCGGCCATGTACTTTACAAATTATGATCCGGGCCCGCCACCCATACCCGATGTTTATCTTAAGGATAAGGACACAATAGGGCAGGGAGTCTCGGAATTTAAAGTTATTCAAACGCCCGGGCACACTCCGGGAAGTATATGCCTTTATAACAAAAAGGAAGGCATAATTTTTACAGGGGATACGCTTTTTGCCGGCGGAGGAGTAGGGAGGACCGATCATAGCTATAGCAACCCCTTAAATTTGGGAAAATCCATCCAAAAAATACTGACTTTGCCGGATAACACTATTATTTTGTCCGGGCACGGTGAAGCCACAACTGTCTTAAACGAAAAAGAATACCACTTAATTTAGCTTCATATTAAATAAGTTTCATAGCAAAATAGCGGTCTATTTGTATTGATGTATCGATACATTAATACAAAAAACAAAATAAAGCTCCCTCTTTCTGTTGATTATATTTTTTACACAAATAAAATATTCTTTTAAAAAATAATTGACAGAAAAATTAAAAAAGTGTTATGGTAAAAATGAAATGAAATGGATTAAATTGCTCGCCGCGGGTTTATTCTTTAGCGCTTTTTTTGCGGCAGCATCACTCACAAATCCGTCCCAAGCCCTTGCCGCAACTTATACGGTCACCAAAACAGCAGATACCAATGACGGCACCTGTGATGCAGATTGTTCACTTCGCGAAGCTATCGCCGCCGCCAACGCCAACGCCG
>DYGT01000014.1 GCA_020724555.1 Candidatus Microgenomatus sp. | reverse complement strand
GGATAGCTTTTCTCTAGCTTGCCGCCAACGGAGGCTGGAGAATCCTCCAGGCCGGAAAGCCGCTGGCTTGGAGGGCTGCCCGAAGGCTGGAAATTACGCAAAAGAATATAACATAACGTATTTCCAGCTTTCGGGCAGTTATGAAACCTATCTACTTCATCATCAGTTTTATCGTTGGAAGCGTCCTGGGAATTTTGGGCTTTTTGTTGGTGGTTAAAAATGGCCTCATCGACACCAGCTACCGCGCTTATGTCGTCACCTCCGGCTCCATGGAGCCGACCATCAAAACCGGCTCCATCATCATTACCAAGGCCAAGCCTTACTATGAAATCGGCGACATAGTCACTTTTAAAAACGGCGGCAACACGGTCACCCATAGAATCGTGGATATGAACCTTGAATCCATCACCACCAAAGGAGACGCTAACGACACGCCCGATTTGTCCACCACTCCCCGGGGAAACATCATCGGCGGCAATTTTTTGGTGGTGCCATATGTTGGCTGGGTGATTGACTTTGCCAAAACGCCGCGCGGATTTGTGGCCATGGTCGTGATCCCCGCCAGCATCATCATTTATGAAGAACTAAAAAGTTTGCTTTCCGAAACCAAAAAGCTTTTGGGCAAAATAAGTATAGGTAAAAAAACCAGGCTGTCGCCTATGGGAACGTTTTTGATTTTAACGGGCGTAACTCTTTTGGGTGGAGCCGGCATCAGGCTTATTGGGGTCACCCAATCCAATTATCTGGATCGGGCGGACTTTTTAGGCAACACTTTCCAGGCAGCGGATGAATTTGAGCAAAACATTGCCCCCAGCCCCACCGCCTCCCCAAGCCCGACTCCCACCTCGCAAAGCATTGTTATTAATGAATTTTATGCTTATTCAAGCAATGATTGGGTTGAACTGTATAACCCAAATGCCGAGACATTAGACATTAGCGGTTGGATTTTGGACGATGCAAACACATCAAGCGATATGCACGAATTTCCGACAGGGACTACAATCTCCGGAAATGGTTTTATCGTTACAGATGTGGGAAACCGTTTAAATAATGGCGGAGATACGATCACTCTTTATGACAACAGCAAACAAATAATAGATGAAATAACTTATAATTCATCAGCAGATGGAGTAACTGAAGGGCGGGTGCCGGATGGCGGCGCTTGGTCCACCTGCCTACAAACACCCAGCAAAGGCGCCAGTAACAGTGGAGTTTGCCAGCCATGAAAAGATTTATCTACTTAGCTTCTTTTGCCATAATCCTGGGAACTTTTTTGGGTTATATCTCAACCATCCGCGAAGCGCGTGCTTATGGCAGCTTAATGGTAGATACTGCCGTGCCTTCGGGTGAGCCAATTTTTGTGATAGCCAACTGGCTTCCCGGGGACTGCGAAACCCGCACCGTCACCATCACGCAAGGGGAGGATACGCAAACCGCAGTCGCCACCAAGGGCTTGGAAATCACAAGTGTTAATAATTTACCGGAAGTAACGGACTTTTCGATCATTTCGGAAAGTGAAAATTATTTTTTAGGCACGCTTACGGAATTTTTTGCCGCCAGTGGCGCGCCAGACGGAATTAGTCTGGGAAGCTTAAATCCACTGGAAACACGGGTTTATGAATTTACAGCATGTTTCCGGGAAAACGCGGGCAATGAATACCAAAATGCAAGCGTTGTGTTCGACCTGGTGTTCGGAGAAACTTTTGACAACGACATCGAGCTACCGTCTGAGTGCTCGCATTTGGCCGGTATTATAACCGCGCGCATAGACGGAACAACCGGCAACGACCGCATCCGCGGCAGCCACGAAAGCGAACTTATCGTGGGATACGGCGGCAATGACAGGTTAGACGGCGGCGGCGGGCACGACTGCATCGTGGGTGGGGATGGGAATGACAATCTTGAGGGTGGGCACGGCCAAGACGTGGTTATCGGGGGAAGCGGAAATGACCGCGTTGAAGGCGGGTCTTTAAATGACATTATCTATGGAAACGAAGGTAACGACCGTTTGTGGGGAGGAAGCGGAGATGACTTTATTTACGCCGGCGTCGGCAATGACCGGGCAAACGGCGACAGCGGCAATGACCAAATATATCTAGGTGACGGCAACGACCAGGCCGACGGCGGCTCTGGGGATGACACAATCTTTGGTGAAGGCGGAGACGATCGCTTAAACGGAGGCAGCGGTAAAGACAGCCTTTGGGGAGGAGCCGGTCATGACCGCATTAACGGCAATTCAAACGTTGACTCCTGCTATGAGGGTGAACAATACACCAGTTGCGAAAATTGAATTTTAAGTGCTTTAATAAATAAGTGTGAATAAACAGGATAAATTTTTAGTGCGTCTCGCAAGTGGGTTAGGGATTATCATATCCGCCTGGTTTTGGATATCGACACAAACCCCCTACACTTTCGGAAGAAAAATATTGTGCGACTACAATTGGATAATAGCGATTTTTTTGGGAACTATTTTCATTTTTTATATCATGCTGGTATACGCCATTTCACGCCATATAAAAATAGCCCGTTCCCACCATATCCACCACACAGATGAAAAAATGAATCAAGTAAACTTGGATCTTGCTTACTATGCCCTTTTGGCCGAAGGAATTATAATAAGTATGGTTTTGTTGGTAACTCTGATATCACTTTTGTGGTTCGGTAGAAGATGTGGTGTCGTAAACCTTATGGTGTACTAATTTTTAAATCTTACAAAAAAATCGTTTGCTATAATGTATTTATGCACAAAGTCAAAATTTTACATACGGCTTATGTTACCCACAACGTCAAGCGCTTTATTGTCGAAAAGCCACGGGAGGGATATCGGTTTACCCCGGGCCAAGCCACGGAAGTTGCCATAAATAAACCCGGTTGGGAAGATAAAAAACACCCCTTTACTTTTACCTCTTTAAATGACGACTTGGTGCTTGAGTTTACTATCAAAGGCTATGACCCAAAGGTTTACAAAAACCACGAAGGCGTAACCTGGGAACTCCACCATCTTGCCCCGGGGGACGAACTTTTAATAGACGACCCTTGGGGAACTATAGAATACAAAGGAACCGGTGTATTTTTGGCAGGCGGCGCCGGCATTACACCGTTTATTGCGATTTTTAGGCAACTGGCAAAAGACGGGGATCTACCCGGCAATAAGCTAATTTTTTCCAATAAAACCGCGCTTGATGTAATTTTAGAAAATGAATTGCGCGCTCTATTTAGTCCCCAGGACCTGGCGCTTACGCTCACAAGCGAAGAGATTCCCGGGTACGAACATGGCCGGATTGATGAGAATCTCATTAAAAAGTACGTGAACGATTTTTCCCGGCCTTTTTATGTGTGTGGACCCCCGCCTATGCTAAAAGCCCTGCGCGATTTATTACCAACCCTTGGCGCCCAAGCAGAAGAAATAGTATTTGAGAAGTAATTATTTATTTTGCTCTTCCCGCGCGGATTTAATGATATTCATTACTTTTTCTTGTAAATCCTTAGGGTAAACCGCCTTTACCCACTTTTCTATGTCTTCAAGAGGATCGTTTAAATAATCCGGGATTTCTAAAGATGCGTTTACGTCTATTTCTACTTCTGTTATTTCTGGTTGTTTGTCTTGTTCGTGTCCGTTATTCATCTTTTTTTACGTTTAGGAATTAATCCTTCTTTCCTGGCATTTTGGATAAATTCCCTAGCGCCTTCCACTGCATCGTATGAATTATTTAATATGCCCAAAGGATTATTGCACACTCTAGCATCAAACGCAGGTACCAATGCCACAAAACACCGAAGCTCCGCGTCGAGCAAACCCTCTAAATATCTTGCGCCTCCCAACATTGTTCGTGCTTCCCTCGCGTCCAGTACCCCATCTAAATATTCGGATTTTACATTTTCCGGATCTATTCTTTTCACACCAGGAAGCATGTATCTGTCTGTTTTTAATTGCACCACACGCAATACTTTTTTACCATCTTTATTCTTAGTACCAAAATCCAATACCAAATCAATTTTACGCTCCACATCGTCCTCTGCCGAGGCAATTATTTTTAAAGGGTTGAGTTTTTTAAAAAGCTCGGGATCTGCTTTTTGCATAAGGTCACAAAAAGTTAGCACAGAAATGGGGCCAAGCAAAGAGTTATAAGCGTCTCCTCTTTTGTTTGGATGAAGGCGATTGAGCACCGAGTCTTCGTAATTCCCAAACAGCGCCTGCCATAAAGCACCATTTTCTCCCTGATCAAGCCCTAAATTGTCTCTCAAATTTTTATGATTATCACACATGTGCCGCAGGCGCAGCAACACCTTAGCCACATCTCCTTGAAGCTCGGCCATAGCGTAAACATTATCACGCGTTACTGGCAAACACTCATCCATCCTAAAAGCAAGACCATATTCTCCGGTTATCCAATCAATGCACACCTTATATGCTTTTGCTTCAACTATACTATTGGGCTCAATAACAGTTTCAGGTGAAATAAGAGTATCAAAATTTATACTCACATCTTCTGCCATATGTTGTTACCAGCTCCCTCCTCCGCCGCCGCCAAAGCCTCCTGCCGCACTGCCGCCTCCGCCAAAGCCGCCCCCACCTGATCCACCGGGTGCCGTTGCCAAAGACTTCGCTGCCGTAGCCTGAAAAGAATTTATGCTTGAGCTTAAGTTTGCCGCAGTAAAGCCCGCCAGATAATTCGGCGGCTCCATCCCAAGCTCCTCCATGTCGCGCGTAAGCTCACGGACGACACCCAAAGCAATAGCCAAAGGAAGCATTTCTTCCAAAAACAATTTTTTCTCGGATACCTCATAGCGCCACTTGCCCTTTTTGGTAAAAAACTCCAAGCCTTTAATCTGGCGGTAAAGGCTGTAGCCTTCCGGAGATTTTCTTGGCATGTTGTAGGCAAAAATTATGGTAATTACCATGCCGGCTATCGCCACGACCAGCTGCGGAACCATAAGCATGCCCGTGTAGGGAATGAGTGCAAAAACCAAAATTAGGGGAGCCATGCCGACAAATATCCCCAGTACCAGCCAAATATTTCTGACTTTATTGGGATTTTGAGGGAAATATTCTTCGTCCTTCATGTTTTGATATAGCTTGTTTTTAAACTCAGCCAAATATTTATAAAAACTGTTTTTGAGTTTCGACAAGCGCACTTCTCCGTCTTTAACATATTTTTCCAAAAACAATTTTTCTAATAAATAAATTTGATAATCCTTTAGGTTAACCGGTTTTTTATTGGTGCGGGAGAAAATATAGTCCTCTTTTTTAAGCAAACCTTTGCCGTCAATTTTTTTAATTTTGATGTACCCCAGCCGGGCAAGCTCAATGATTTCCGCCACAACATCACTCATGTTCACCCGCTCATCACGCAGGACACCGACCTGTGCCGGCGTCAAATTATTTATAGGGTAGTAAACCATGGGCAAATGCGGCCTGTCAAAAAGGGGAACTGATTTTACACTTGCATTTTGCAAAGTGTAATAAACATTATCTCCCTCGTATTTTTTGTCGCGGCCCATTTTATACCAAAGAATAAACGCCGCTAAAGGGAGGCCGCCCGCCGCTACAAAGCCAATATAGCGAAAGAAAGCCAAAACAAACTTATCCCACGCACTCGGCCCGGTAAGCGCGTTTTCCAAACTCATTCCAACAACAATGCTCATGTCTTCGCCTGGCGTAATTGGTTTGGTAGAGATGAATTCCGCGTTTTGAGCCGAGCTTGCCTCACTTTTACAATCCTGCTGGGTTGTACCCCGAAAACCCGCCCAACAAGTTACCCGATTTATCGCGGCAAATTCGCTTGTGACTTGGGCACTAACTTCCAAAATATCAGCATCCCAATCGTCCCCCACCAAATTCCAGTAAAGCTCGGTATGGTCTTCATAATCCAAAACCACATTTTTTACATTGTAAGTCAAGACATATGTGTTAAAGCCGGTGACCGTTTTATCCGGGTCACCTATTTTTATTTCTATTTCCCGCCCATCACGGCTTGTTTCATATGGCAGGTCATTGCCCTTACTGTCCTGCACGGACAAAACTTTTGTTTGCGTAGTTATCGTTTTTCCATCCCGACTGTAGCGGTAGGGGATGTTTCTATAAATGCCGTGCCTGCCGAGCGGAAAGTAAACTAAAATTGTCTCCGTAACCGTAATTGAGCGGTTTTGATTGATAGTAATGTTGCTGTTAATGGAGTCTATATAGTAAACATTTCGTTTAGGAACTTGCGCGTTTAATTCGGCAGTTAAAAAAAGGGGTAAAATAAAAAAAGATAAAAGCAAAAGGGTCTTTTTAATCATTTTTAATATTCCACTGTGATTTGCGAACCTCCGCCTTCTCCTGAAGTTATCTCTATTTTAACGTCACCAGAATCTCCGGCGGCAGAGATAACATTTAAAGTCTTGTCATTGGTAGTTGTGGTTATCACACTGGTTGCATTCATATTTAAGTCATTCACTTTTTGTTTATACCAAGCTGTAACTTTGGATGGGTTATCTCCTGTAGTTAAAAGCAAAAAACCGGCTCTATTTTCCGCAATCTCAGACCCCGGGTAAAGCCAAGTATTTAGAGTATTATTAATACCCAGATCTTCTACATTTTCTAGAACATTTGATATTTCAGTAGGTGTTGGCTTCGGTGTAAAAATTGGTGAATT
>DYGT01000008.1:19850-46049 GCA_020724555.1 Candidatus Microgenomatus sp. | reverse complement strand
AAACCGCAGGAGCTAATTATCAAAGAACAAAATATCGTTTCTGAGGAAGCGCTGGTGCAGGCAAAAGCCATTATGTATAACGTGCCGTATGTGGATCTGTCATTAGTACCGGTGAGTCCCGAGGCGTTATCTATTCTTCCCCAGGAAGTAGCAAAAAAGTTCCATGTTTTTCCCTTAACCGTGGATACCGACAAAAAAGAGCTTGTGCTTGCTATGGCCGAGCCTTTTGATTTGGCGGCCGTGGAATTTGTGGAGCAAAAAACAGGGTTTCGTGTCCGGCCGCACGCAGCGATCCCCAGTCTGGTTGATGAGTTTATCGCCAAACGATATTCGACGACACTTTCCCAAGAAGTGTCTGCGGCACTAAAAGAAGTTTCAAGTGAACAAGAAAAAGTCCGTACACTTGACGCAACCCAGCCCACAGGGCTTATCCGCCAGGAAAAAATCAGCGAAGTGGTTACCCACATTTTGGATTTTGCTGTGCGTGCCCGCGCCAGCGATATTCATATTGAGCCACTTGAGCGGCAAACGCGCGTGCGTTACCGCATAGACGGTATCTTGCAGGAAAAGCTAACGATCCCGAGGGAGCTGCATGATGCTTTGGTTTCGCGTGTCAAAATTTTATCCGGAATGAAGATTGACGAAAAACGCATTCCTCAAGATGGCCGTTTTAATTTTAAAAATCCCGAGCAGGAAGTTGATTTGCGTGTAAGCACTCTGCCTACTTCATGGGGTGAAAAAATCGTGATGAGGCTTTTGAAAAAATCTGGAGGGGTACCTGACTTGCCGGACCTTGGTCTTCGCGGACGCGCATTAAAAAATTTGGAGGACTCGATCCTTCGCCCGCACGGAATTATTACCATCTGCGGCCCAACCGGATCCGGAAAAACAACGACTTTATATTCCATTATCCAAAGGTTAAATACCCCTAAAGTAAATATAATGACGCTTGAAGATCCTATTGAATATAAAATTGAGGGTGTTAACCAGGTGCAGGTAAACCCGGCTGTGGGGCTTACTTTTGCCTCGGGGCTGCGTTCGTTTTTACGGCAAGACCCAAATATTATTTTGGTCGGCGAAATCCGCGATAGCGAAACAGCTGACCTTGCTGTGCAAGCTTCGCTTACCGGACATCTTGTTTTTGCAACGCTTCACACTAACGACGCCGCCGGGGCTCTACCGCGTTTACTGGATATGGGTGCCGAGCCGTTTTTATTGGCAAGCTCCATGACGGCAATAGCCGCCCAGCGCGTTCTGCGCCGGATTGACGACAAAACCAAAGAGCCTTACGAGCCGGACTCAAAAGTTTTGGAAGACATGCAAAAGGTTCTTGGTCCTCTGTGGCCGAAAGAAGGCGTCCGTCAGCTTTATCGAGGGAAGCCAACTCCCGAGAACAACAACTCCGGTTATAAAGGCAGGGTGGGAATTTATGAAGTTTTGCCGGTCAGTGAGCAAATTTCGCACCTCATTCTTCAGCGTGCACCTGCAAGTGAGATTGACAAGCAGGCTAGGTCTGAGGGTATGATAAGTATGAAGCAGGATGGTTATCTTAAGGTGCTGGAAGGGATAACCACTATAGAAGAAGTGCTGCGTGTAGCCCAGGAGTAAAACTGCCCATGGAAATAAGCGAATTATTAGAACTTACAGTAGAAAATAAAGCAAGTGATCTGCATTTGGTGGTTGGCGTTCCCCCCGCTCTTCGTATTGATGGTGTATTATCCCCTATCCCCAATGAAGCGGTTCTTACACCAGAGCGAGTTAACGCTCTTTTACAAGATGTCATGACTGCCGAGCAGCTTGAGCGCTTAAATGTAAACAAAGAAGTAGACTTCTCACTTTCATTTTCTGAGCGGGCCCGCTTTAGGGTGAATGCATACACACAAAAGCGTACGCCAGCTGCTGCTTTTCGTACCATTCCTTTGACTATACCAACAGTTGATGAACTTGGCCTGCCCCCAATAATGCATAGTTTTACAACGCTTCAGCAGGGCTTTATTTTAGTGACGGGTCCCACAGGGCACGGTAAATCCACAAGTCTTGCGGCTATGCTTGAAGAAATAAATACTAACCGTAAAACCCACATTGTGACCATAGAAGATCCGATAGAGTTTGTTTTTAGTGCCAAGCAATCGATTATTTCCCAGCGGGAAATGAACATGGATACCCATTCCTGGTCTATTGCCCTACGCTCGGCGCTGCGTGAAGACCCGGATGTGGTTTTAGTCGGCGAAATGCGCGATTACGAAACAATAGCAGCTGCCCTTACTGTGGCCGAAACCGGACACCTTGTTTTTGCAACGCTTCACACCAATTCCGCCGCCCAGACGGTAGACCGTGTGGTAGATGTTTTTCCCGAGGAGCAACAAGACCAGGTAAAACTGCAATTAAGCAATGTCCTGCAAGCGGTTATTTCCCAACGTTTAGTCCCCGCCATCGCCGGAGGTCGCGTCGTGGCTCATGAAATCATGTTGGCCTCAACAGCCATCAGAACTGCTATCCGTGAAGGTAAAACCCACCAAATCGATTCCATTATCCAAACTTCAAGTGAGGTGGGCATGAATACTTTAGAAGCATCGCTGGCCGATCTGGTGTTAACCGGAAAGATTACCATGGAAACGGCCACAACTTATGCCATCCGATCTGACCAACTTACCCGTTTAGTACACAGGCAGGCATGAAGAAATTTAAATATAAAGCCCGCGACTCCAAAGGGAAGCTTATCAGCGGCGAAGTAGAAGCACACGATCAGGAATCTGCCGCCAAGCTGATTAAAAAACGCGGTTATGTCGTTATAGAAATTAATGAGTCAAAAAATAGGTTTGGATCTTTTTTTAATAAATACCGTTCGCATGTGAGCGCAGGCGATATTACAATTTACACCCGCCAGCTGGCAACAATGATCAACGCGGGGCTTCCAATTGTTGAAGCATTATCAATTCTTCGCACGCAAGCGAAATCTAATTTGCAAGGCATTTTTTCTCAAATCTTGGCAGATGTAGAAGGTGGCGATAGTTTTTCAACCGCCTTAAAAAGACACCCTAAAATATTTTCGCCTACTTATATTGCTTTAATAACTGCTGGTGAAACAGGTGGTGTGCTGGACAAAGTATTAAATCGTCTGGCTGATAATTTAGAAAAACAGCAGGAATTCCGGGGGAAGGTAAAGGGTGCATTGATTTACCCCATTATCGTTGTTATCGGTATGGTGGCGGTATCAATTATCATGCTTGTTTTTGTTGTCCCCCGTTTGACGGATTTATACAGCCAGTTTGATGCCGAGCTTCCGGTAACCACAAGAATTCTTATGGGTACATCCGACTTGGCGGTGCGATTTTGGCCAATACTTTTACTTTTGGCGGCGTTGGGCTTATGGGGCTATAACCTTTATAAAAAAACAGATAAAGGAAAAAGAAAAATTGCCGAATTTAAATTTAAAATCCCGCTGATCGGTGAGCTGCAAAAGCAGATCATTTTGACGGAGCTTACGCGCACAATGTCTTTGATGGTTGGCTCGGGTGTTCCTATTTTGGACGCTTTAAATGTGACAAGTAATGTGATTGACAATGTTATTATTTCCGATGCCATGGATGATGCTTCAAAACAGATTGAAAAGGGTTTTCCCATAGCCTTTGCTTTTGCCAAGCACCCGGAGGCCTTTCCCTACATCTTGTCCCAGATGGTGGCTGTCGGAGAAGAAACCGGAAAAATGGATGAGGTTTTGATGAAAGTAAGCCATATTTTTGAAGTCGACAGCGAACAAAAAGTAAAAGCCTTGACAAGCGCGATTGAACCGATTGTGATGATAGTTTTAGGTATTGGCGTAGCGTTTTTGGTGATATCTGTCATTCTTCCGATATACAACCTGACGACTGTTATTTAATGAAGCTTGACAAGTCATGAAAAAAAGAAACATACTGAAATCAAATATGAAAACAAAGGGGGTGAGTACAAAGAAATGACGAGAAAAGGTTTTACACTTATTGAGCTTTTAATTGTTATCGCTATTTTGGGAACACTCGCCGTAGTTGTCCTTCTTGCACTCAACCCTGTGCAGCAGCTCGCACGTACGCGTGATTCAGGTCGCCAATCAACGGTTACCCAGCTTGGGCATGCTATGGCAGCTTATGCCACCGTTAATGGCGGAGTATATCCGGCTGCAAGTAGCACCTGGATAGACGATTATTTGGTAGCTACTGGTGAAATTTCATCCGCTCCGGCGGGAGTTGCTTATTCAACGGGAGATGCTACCGGGTGCGGTGGTCAAGATGACTGGTGTTATGCCACAGACGGAGATTCGGCGGTTGTTTATGCAGAAGCCGAAGCGACAAGCAACCGTGCCAAATGCGGTAGTGCAGCTTCGGATGCATATTTTGTTTACAGTACATTTGACGGACGTGGAGGTTTGGTTTGTAGCGTTCCAGCAGCTGGATCAAGTCTGACATACGTAGAATAAACCCGCGTATAAAAGCGTTTAATTACACAGTAACTTGGGTATTTACAAAGTTACTGTGTAGTTAATTGGGATTAAAATGTTATTTTTTATAATTTTATTAGCTCTTATTTTGGGCTCTTTTATAGGCGCCTACACATACCGTGTGCCCAGAAAGATTTCTGTCGCCAAAGGCAGAAGCATGTGCCCTTTTTGTAAGGCGCAAATATCCTGGTACGACAATATCCCGGTAATTTCATATTTGTTGTTAAAAGGCCGCTGCCGCAACTGCAAAAAGCCGATTTCCGTCCGCTACCCGGCAATTGAGCTTGCTAGCGCCGTTCTTTTTTCCGTATTTTATCTCCAATACCCCCTAATAGAGAAAAATATAGTTTGGCTTTCGGATGTTCCCTATAGCCTTTCTTTGGTATTTGTTTTGTTTTTGGCTTTTGTGTTATTAGTTATATTTATTATTGATTGGGAACAGCAAATAATTTTGGACAGCAGCGTATTTTGGCCGTTATTGGTAAGCTTTGTACTTTTGCTTTTATTTTCAGAAAACCATGTTTATCTTCACCTGTTCGCTGGTCTGGGTAGTGCCTTGTTCCTTCTTTTAATTAACCTAATTACCCGTGGGCGCGGTATGGGTTTGGGGGATGTAAAACTTGCTCTTTTTTTGGGTACGGTAGCAGGCATTTGGGGATCTTTGGTTTATATGTTTTGGGCTTTTATAACCGGGGCGGCAGTTGGCATTGTTTTGCTGTTATTTAAGAAAAAAAAGATGAAAAGCCAGATTGCTTTCGGGCCATTTTTGATTATCGGATTTATAATTTTTATGTTTACTTCATCTTTTTTATCGCGCTTTTTCGTGACTTTTTAGTATAATTAAAGAGTGAAAAGAAATTGGCTTGGTTTTAGTGGCAAAGAAAGTGTTTTTTTGATTTTTGTATTTTTATTTGTAATCGGCTTTACGCTCATAAATTTGCAAGATTCTTACCGCAAAGCCCGTGACGCTCAAAGGAAAAGCGATATCCGTGCTATTTATGATGGCCTTATGGCATACCAAAATGATTTTTCCCATTTCCCCAAAGCTTTAGACGGCAAAATCGCTGCTTGCGACCCGAGAGAAGTTGAAAAAGATGTGATTGTTTATGGCCCCTGCCTTTGGGGGGAAGATGCCCTGGCCGACGCGCTTGACCCAGATTATCCTCCTTATGTCGCCAACCTGCCCCGCGACCCACAGTGGGATAAAGGTGCGACTTATTTATATATTTCAGACGGCAGAAATTTTCAGATTTATGCGGCTCTCGAAGGTGAAGATGAAGATGAATTTGACCCGGGAATAGTTGCGCGTAAATTGGATTGTGGAGGCAGAATTTGTAATTTCGGACGCTCAGACGGCAAGACCCCACTTGATAAAAGTATTGAAGAATATAACAATGAATTAAATGCCAAAAATAAATAGTAATGGTTTTACGCAGAGAAGCGAAGCTAAAATGCGAAAGCAAGGCTTTACGATTATCGAGCTTTTGATTGTCATTGCGGTTTTAGGTACCTTGGCTACCATTGGTCTTATTACTTTGCCTGGTGCCACGAGTCATGCCCGCGATACGAGACGCATGTCGGACCTTAAGCAGTATCAAACCACACTGGAAACTTATTATTCTTCACACGATGAATACCCAAGTGGTTCCGGCTCTATTACCGGATTATGCGGGGACCTTGGCATCTCTTCCTGCCCGGATGATCCCAAAGACAGTACCTACCGCTATAGTACCAATGGCCAGCAATTTACGATTGATGTAGAGCTGGAAGCCAAGACCACGGGTGGTCAAAGCCAATTTTTTGTGGTTTGCTCAAATGGTTTGAGTGGAATTGTTTTGAGTTCATTTAGTCCATCAAACGGTAATTGTCCGAGTTTTTAATACACTGACAATGAGAATAACAAAAAATAAATTTATAAATAAGCATGGGTTCACCCTCAGAAGCAAAGCTCATGCAAGCAAACAGGGGTTCACTCTCATTGAACTTTTAGTAACCATGGGTGTAATTGCCATTTTGGTTTCGTTGTCGATATTTGCTCTCCAAGCTGCGCGTGAATCCGCGCGGGATGCTAAACGCAAAGCAGACGTGGAAGCGATACGTACAGCGCTTGAGCTTTACCGCGCAGATTGCGGTCGCTACCCTAACGCCAGCGGAAATCAGGTTCCGAATCCCTTGTCTGGAACAGGTTCTTGTAGCGGCAATACTTATATGCAAGAAGTACCGGAAGATCCGGTAAGCGGTAATATTTACCGTTATAACCGCTCCAGTAATACTAGCTATACGCTATGTGCATTTTTAGAAGGTGGAGGTTCAGATGCAGGCTGTGGCAGTTGTGGATCCGCCGGGGCATGTAATTACAAAACTACAAATCCTTAAATTATGCAAAAAAAAGGCTATACATTAATAGAAATAATGGTAGTGATTAGCATTATTGCCCTTTTGATGCAGGGAGGATTAGCGAGCTACCGCCAGTTTAGCCGCAGGCAATTAATCGTAAATGTAAAGCGCCAAGTTGAGGCGGATCTGCGTTTGGCCCAGCAGCAATCGCTTGCAAACACGCGCCCGGATGGATTTGTTTGTGCGCCTCCAGATACTTTTTCTGGTATAGAATTTTCTGCTTCCACCCAAACAAGTTATATAATAAGCGCGGTATGCAGTGATGGATCGCTACACCCCATTAAGGCGGTTGAGCTTCCTCCTAATGCTGTATTTATTAGATCCGGAGATCCCAATGTTGTTTTTTTACCGCTAGGTGATGGCACGGACGCATCCGGTGAATGGCAAATTGGAATATGTACATACGGAGTAGATAGTACTTCATTAATAGTAAGTGAATCGGGTGAAATCGCAGAAAGAGATTTTGATGGCTGTAGCGAAGTTGGTGGGTTTATACCGCCCGGTTGGTGTCATAGTCCCGTTTGGAGGCCAATAGTTTGTGCCCTATATTGGTTATTTGGCAGTCCTTGCCCCTGCGATTAAATGAATAAAAATATTTTAGGTCAGTCTTTATTTGAAGTAGTCGTTGCCATTGGTATTGTGAGCGCCATTTTAGTGGGTGTGATGAGCCTGGCTACCGATAGCATCAGCAATTCGACCTTTTCGCGCGAACAAGCCCTTGCTCAAACGTACACCCAAGAAGCGATTGAGTGGCTTCGCGGCCAAAGGGATATGGATTGGGATACTTTTTTGGGGCATGCCTCGGGTGGCGGTACCGTGTGGTGTCTGCAAACGCTTTCCTGGGATAACTCGGGGGCTTGTAGTTTGTCCGAGACGATACCGGGCACTAATTTTCGCCGGCAGGTTAATTTGTCGACTGTTACTATGGACGAGGTACGGGTAGTCGTGAGTACTTATTGGGAAGGCACAGGTGGCCAGCATAAAGCAGAAGTTACAACCAAATTAAACAACTGGAAAGCAAAATGATAAAAAAAGGTTTTTCGATCATCGAAATCTTAGTTGTCGTAGGCGTATTTGCCATGATAGCGGTTATATCTACGCAAGCCGTTGTTTCCTCTTTAACAAGTGCCAGAAAATCTGAAGCAGCGATACAGGTAAAAGAAAACTTGGATTACACTGTGTCTGTAATGGAAAGAAAACTCAGAAATGCCCGGGAAATAACTACGTGTAACGAATCACTCATTGAATATATAGATTCAGAAGGAAATGATGCGGAATTCCGCTGTATTAATGTGGGCGGCAGTAACGGCCGGGTAGAAAATGAAGATGCGCGGATTACAAGCAGCGAAATTATTATTACACAATGCCAACTAACTTGCACAAGCGCCAGCGAAGGCGTGCCACCTTCGGTTAATATTTTTTTGGAAGCAGAAAAAGCTGATACCGATATATCCGATTCGGATAAATCACCGATTTTTGCAACTACTAAGGTTTACCTTAGGGTGTATTGACGGAATCCCTGCCGACATTTAAACTAAATTTAATGATTAAAAATCCTGCCAATTCAGGACAAGCATTACTGCTGATAGTTTTTACCATGGCTACGGTATTGACAATTACGATGTCAGTAGTATCCCGCTCCATTTCCGATGTGTCGGTATCAACCAGGGAAGAAGAATCTCTCCGCGCCTTTTCTGCAGCAGAAGCGGGAGTTGAAGATGTTTTGGTGTCGAACTTGGGTGTTGGACAGACTTTGGATGAGGTGGTTGAAGTTGTAGATGGTGAGCCTAATGTTACTTACAGCGCAAGCGTATCCGGTTTCCCCCAAAGCAGTAACAAATACAATTATCCGGTAGAACTGGCGGCCGGTGAATCCGCAACTATTTGGTTTAAAAGTCACGATGAAGATGGCAACTTAACCTGTCCTTGTTTTACAGGAAGCCGGGTAGATGTATGTTTTGGTAAACGAGATGGTTCACACATCACTCCTGCCATAGAGGCCACTTTGTTGTATCAAAATACGAGTGGTGGGTACGAAACTTCCCGCGTAGTTTTAGATCCTAACGCGAGCCGTACGCCCGGAAGTATTGATGCGAGTGGTTCCTGCAACATCAATGATGGCAATGAAGTAAGGTATCGTTTTTCTGAAGAATTGAGCTTTACCAGCGGATCTGAATTTGGCTTAAGTAGCGCCGAGCGAGATAACATGATTATGATGAAATTAAGATTTCTTTATAATACAGATACTACCCAGATACTTGGCGTGGATTTGTCCGGAGGTGATATTCCCTCACAAGGAAAAAAGATTGAGTCCGTGGGAGAATCCGGTGATTCGGTACGAAAAGTAGAAGTATATGAGCTCTACCCCAGCCTGCCGAGCATTTTTGATACTGCAATTTTTTCCCGATCAGGAGGTTTAACGAAATGAGCGTTGGTTTGGATATAGGTAGCCGCACGATAAAAGTTGTGGAATTAAACCGTGAAGGCAAAGGTTTTTCGCTTAAATCAGCGGGTGCTGTGGCTTATTCTGGATTGACGAATATTGAGCAAATTAGTTCAGAAAAAGATATGGCCGGACTTTCTGAAACTATTAAAAAATTACTAAAAGATGCCAAGGTAAGCGGGCACAATGTCGCCGTTTCCCTACCTGAAACCCAAGCATACACCAGAATTATGAAATTTCCACTTTTGACAGATCAGGAAATTGCGTCAGCAGTAAAATGGGAAGCTGAAGAGTATATTCCCATACCCATCAAAGAGGCTGTGGTTGAACACCAAATACTTGAACGCCGTGAAACCGGTAATCCGCCTCAGGTTTTAGTACTTTTGGTTGCAGCACAAAACGAAATAGTTGAAAAATATATAAAAATCGTGGACATGGCAGGCTATAGCGTGGTAGGCGTAGAAACCGAGCTAATGAGCCTGGTACGGAGCGTATCTATTCCGGCAACTACGTCTTTAATTGTAGATTTTGGCGCAAAATCCACAGACATCGCTATCGTTAAAAACGAACAGTTGTTTTTTTCCCGCTCGGTGCCAACTGCCGGAGAAGCATTTACCCGCGCTGTGGGCCAATCTTTGGGGGTTTCTTTTGAACAGGCAGAGCAGTATAAAAAGGCTTATGGGTTAACGCAGGAACAGCTAGAAGGAAAGGTGGGAAAAGCATTAATTCCCATTTTTCAAGTAGTTGTGGAAGAGATTAAAAAATCTATCCATTATTATCAGCTGGAATTAAAAGGAGAGGTTCCTACTCAAATTATACTGGTTGGCGGTTCGGCCGGTTTACCGGGAGCATCGGCATTTTTAACCAAAGCTACCGGTCTTGAGGTGGTTATAGGTAACCCATTTTCAAAAATAAGCCTAGACGAACAATCGGCAAAAAATTTGGTTAACTATGCCCCATTATATGCTGTTGCCTGTGGCTTAGCAATGAGAGGAGAATAAATTATGCCTGCCAAATTTAATCTTTTACCAAAAGATTCAGCAGCTAATAAGGACATTGCCAGAATTACAAAAACATTAAAAGTGTTAAGTATGGTGGTAGTTGTTATCGCATCATTGGGTGGAATGGCAGGCGCTTCTGCACTTTACTACTACACGAATTTATTAAATAAAGAAAAAGACCGACACCAAACGCTTAAGACTACCGTTAATAGTTTGGAAAACGCAGAACAAAGCCTGGTTTTAATAAAAGACCGCACACAAAAATTGGGTGAGATTTTAAATAGTAGGCAAAACATCAACACGTTTTTAAAACACAAATCGGTTACCGACAATTTGCCGGCAAATATCAGTCTTTTGGGTAGTTCTATATTTCCTACCGATGCCAGGTTGGATCTAATCTCGACCAGTTCCCGCTCACTGGTAGATTTATTTAACGATTTGAAAGAAAATGAAGAACTTAATAATGTCACAATTCGTCAAATATCATTTAACCCATCCCAAGGCTTTACAGTCAGTTTAAGTTTAAATTAATATGGAAGAACTAAAACAGTATAGAAAAATATTGCTTCCGCTTTTGATTTTTTTATTCGTTTTGGCTGGATCTTTGGCCGGAATGACCTTTTTGGTAAGGCGCATTTTATTTACAAAAGAAACGTACGAATCTATTTTAGCTGAAAGATTGGTACTGCAAGATAGGGCAAATACGCTTCAGGAGACCAATTCAAAGTTTGACGATAGCACAACACAAAAACTTGCATTAGCTTTACCTTCAGAAAACACTGCTTTGTATGTTGCCGCCCAGATTCGCGACCAAGCAAGTCAAAAAGAAGTTGAAACCGAAAGCATACTCATTGATGCAACGGTCGGAAATACAATAGGTTCTACTTCACAGATTAATGTTAATTTTAATCTTAAAGGAAGTTACGAAAATGTGGTTAGTTTTTTAGACGGAATAATTTTAAGCTTGCCGGTTGTTAATTTTGACAGCCTTGAATTAAGTCAAAATAATGATCAAGTGGAGGGCAACGTCCGTTTGCTTGCCTATGCTGCCCCTTATCCTGAAAATTTACCGCCAATTACAAATCCATTAACAGGTGTGACACCCTCAGAACAACAAATTATTGATGAATTAAATGAATTCCAAAAACCGACCGTTTCATACTCCGATGATGTGGTTCCTCTGGAGAACCCGGGAAGACAAAATCCTTTTTCTTCCGAATCTTCTGAGCCTTCACCCCCTCCTGAGGCCAGTGAGTAAGGTTTATAATTTATTTTTTTCGGCTACATCGACTACTACTGCTTTGTTTTCTTGAGTTGCTCTGATGGAGAGAATTTTTCGGATGTTTTTAATAGTCTTTCCTTCTTTTCCAATTATTAAGCCGATTATTTCGGGGTTGGCTGTTACTTGCATGGTAATGCGGCCATCTGTTTCCTGCTCGTCAACTGAAAAGTCTTTTGACCCGGTGATATTTTCAATTAAAAATTCTGTTAACTGCTTCATATTATTTATCTAATAGTTTTTGCACGCCAAAGCTTACTTGAGCGCCCTTTTTAATCCAAGTCTCAACTTCCTTTTTGTTTATTTTGAAATTTTTTTCGCGCGGATTCCAATAACCTAATACTGCCAAAGCACGGCTTTCCCTTTTTTTAGCTTCATCGATGGCGATGATGCGATAAAAAGGATCATTTCTTTTTCCTAATCTGGTGAGTCTAATTTTTACCATTTAAGCTAACCGCAATTGTACCGTTTTTAACTTACCTCTGCAAGTTTGTCCAGATCCATGTCTAAAGCGCAGGTGGCGGCGTTTTGTTCGGCTTTATTAATACTTGTCCCGTTTCCGGAAGCAAGGACTTTATTATCAGCAGATACCTCAACAACAAAATTTTTAGCGTGATCCGGTCCACTTTGGCTAACCACTTTGTACTTGGGTGTGCCCATCCCCATGGCTTGTACTTTTTCCTGAAGGCGGCTTTTGGGGTCTTTTAGGGGTTCTTTGAGTTTTTCCTCCAGATCAGACAAAAGATTTTCGTGGATAAAATTACTGGCAGCATCAAACCCTTGATCAATATAAATTGCCCCGATTAACGCTTCCACTGTGTTTGCCAAAAGCGAGGGGTTTTGGTGGCCTTTGCCGTTTTTTTCACCTTTGGACATGTAAAGTGCATCTCCAAGCTCAAGTTTCCGCGCTAGTTTAGCTAAGTTTGTGGTATTTACAATATTTGCCCGAAGCGCTGTTAAAAATCCTTCCTCTTTATCTTGTAACCGGTTGTAAATTGCGCTTGAAACAATAAATTCTAAAATTGCATCACCTAAAAATTCCAGCCTTTCGTTTGACTGGCGTACGTTTGGGTTTTCGTTTATCCATGAGCGGTGGGTTAAGGCTTGCTCATAAAGTTCTTTGTTTATAAATGTTTGTTTTAATTTGTTAAGGTCATTCATTTTTATTTTCATCCCCTTTTGACTTGCGGGTCAGGATGTTACCTAATACGCCGTTGATAAATGATGGTGAATTTTCCCCTCCAAATTCTTTTGCCAATTCGATTGCTTCATCAATAACTACTTTCGGGGGCGTTTCCGTGTGCAGCATTTCATACGTGGCGTGGCGTAGAATTGCCAGGTCTATACGGTTTATTTTTTCTATCGGCCAAGTAGGCGCTGAATTTTTTATTTCCTCATCCAACTTAGGAATTAAACCGGCTATGGTGTGTGTTAAATCACTGACATTTTGGTCGGCAAAACCCAAGGCAAAAAGTTCTTTGATTGTTTCTTGGCGTTTTTTGTGGCGGGGATCATGAACCGACTTCATTGTGTGCTTTAGAGAACTATTTGGCCTGACTGGCAAGCTTTTTTTCAATGCCTTTAGCTTTGCTATAGCGGGCAAATAATGTTTTTATAGTTAAAGCCTTTTTGCCGCGCCTGATATTTGAGCGGCTTCTGGTGTGTTTTTTCTTTGGTAATGGTGTCATATTAACGCAATTGTAGCTTAATTTTTAATAAAAGTAAATTTGTCTTTAATTTTGAGAAATGATTTTTTTACCAAGATAATTGTGAAATAGCTTATATTCTTTGGGATTATCAAGGATAGCCGCCGCGCATTTACGGGTTTTTTTAATTAAATCATAGTCTTGCCAGCTGGCATATTTTAGTTCGGGAAGGCCGTGTTGCTTTGTCCCAAAAATCTCTCCGGGCCCGCGTAGCTTAAGGTCCAGTTCGGCGAGTTCAAAGCCGCTATGAGTGCTTTTTAATATTTCCAAACGAGTTTTAGATTTTTGTTTGTCAGAATTTGAAAAAAGCAAACAATAAGATTTTTTTCCGCCACGCCCAACTCTTCCTCTGATCTGGTGGAGTTGTGCCAGTCCGAATCTTTCAGCTCCTTCGACTATGATTATTGTGGCATTGGGGACATCTATGCCTACTTCTACCACAGAAGTTGTAACTAAAATATCGTATTTTTTATTTTTAAAATCAGCCACTACAGCGTTTTTTTCCTCCCCTTTTAACTTGCCATGCAATAAGCCGATTTTTAAATCCGGCAGAGCTTTTGTTAATTTTTCAAATTCAGCTTTTGCTGATTTGACTTCGCTTAACAATTCTGAACCGCTTTCTTCTATCAAGGGACAGACAACAAATGCCTGCACACCGGTATTTTTAATTTGTTCTGAAATCCAGCCGTAGGCCCCCTCTCTTTTGCTTTCGGGCACGATCCAAGTTGTAACCCGGATTCTTCCTTTGGGCATGTCTGTGAGCGTTGTCACAGACAAATCGCCATAAAAAGTAAGTGCTACAGTTCTTGGTATGGGTGTAGCGCTCATAGTCAAGACATGTGGGGTCTTATTTTTATATTTGGTAAGTTTGGCGCGTTCTTTGACGCCAAAGCGGTGCTGTTCATCAATAATAACAAGAGCTACATCGTTGAGGTCTACGGATTTGTACAAAAGCGCATGTGTGCCAATGACGATATCACTTTTATTCAGGTTTCCGGCTTTTTCGTTTGCAGTAATTAAAGCGATTTTCATTTTTGTGCCGGTCAGGAGCTTTTTAAAGGTTTGATAGTGTTGCTGAGCCAAAATTTGGGTAGGCGCCATAATTACTGTTTTCGCACCGTTTTCAGTTACAACATATGAAGCGATTACCGCAACTACCGTTTTTCCCGATCCGACGTCACCTTGCAGCAGCTTGTTCATGGGAATGTCGCTGTTTATTTCGTTCAGAATTTCTTTATATGCTTTTATTTGCGAGCTGGTTAGTTTGAAAGGCAATTTATCTATAAATTTTTTTAATTTATTTTGATCTGCCTTAACGTTAAAAGTAGCATTTTTTTCTGACCACAGCTTTTTTCTTTGCATGTGCGATAGTTGCAAAAGCAAAAGCTCGTCAAATGCAAGTCTCTCTCGGCCATTTACAATATCTTTAGTGATATTGGGAAAGTGGATAGAAACCAAGGCTTCTTTAAGGTCAATCAATCCATATTCTCCTTTTATTTTTTCCGGCAATTTATCTATAATTTCAGTATTTTTTAAGGCGTTATTTATTTGGCGTCTTAACCATTTGGATGATATGCCCGATGTGGTCGAGTAATTTGGGACAACCCGGGCGGTATGGATAAGTTCACGTCCTGGATATAAAATTTCCCAATCCGGTGCTACTAGTGCCAAGGTTTTTCCAAACCATTCAACTTTTCCGGAGAGAGAAACCTCTGAGTCTTTTTTAATGCTTTTTATTAAAAAAGGCTGGTTAAACCATACGGCTGTAATTTTGCCCGTGTTATTGTTAAGCGACATTATCTGTATTTTTTTATTACCTTTTGTGTATTGGTTACGGAAAAATTCAACTTTTCCCTGCACGGTTACCTTATCTTCAGGTTTTAGGTCTTTGATGTTTTTGATTAATTTATAATCATCGTATCTTTTGGGAGTATGAAATAAAAGGTCGCCGACGGTGTTTATTCCCAGGGCTTTTAGGCGTTTTTGATAGACCGGCCCGACGTGTGGCAGATCCGATACGTTATCATCTAAAGAATAGCTCATAATGGTTTTAAAGAAGATATGGCAAAAAAGGCAAAAACGTGGTTAGAATAAGACCCAAGCCGGCGATTAAGATGATAGCCTTAATAAATAAATTTTTTTTATTTTTAATTTTTAGCTTCATTTAAATTAGTTTCAAAAAACGTGTTTTTCCGATTTTAATTATTTTTCCTTTATCTTTCGTACTAAGCATCAAAGCCGTATCGTTTATTTTATTGCCGTCAATGCTAATTGCGCCTTCGGCAAGCAACCTTTTTATTTGGCTTTTGCTTTGAACGATACCGCTTTGGTCTATTAAATCAATGAGGTTAATATCTGAATTAATTGTAAAAGACGGCACATTTTCGGGCAAATTACCTTTTTGAAAAGTCTCTTCAAAAAATTTCTGTGCAGCTTCGGCTTGATTTATTCCATGTACCTGGGAAGTTATTTCAAAAGCTACTTTCTTTTTGGTTTCAAGAGGATTCCGGTTTTCATAGAAATTAAGCGGCAAATCTGTCAGAAGCTCGATTGCAGAAGGCATGCTGTCGTCAGACATGGACATGACTTTGCCGAAAATATCGTTGGCAGTATCACTTAAAAAGATGGCGTTTCCTGTGGTTTTACCCATTTTTTGTCCTTTCTTGTCGGTCAGAAGTTTCATGGTCAAAACAAATTTTTCCTTATTTTTGAGGTTTTTCATTAAGTGCCTTCCGGCCATCATGTTAAAAAGCTGGTCGTTCCCCCCCACTTCCAAATCCACATCCATGACAATAGAGTCATACCCCTGCATCAGAGGGTATAAAAATTCATGAAGATAAATAGGTTTTTTTTCGACAATTCTTTTGGCAAAGAAGTCACGTTCAAGCATTTGCTGAACAGTAAAATTACTGGATAATTCCAAGATATCGGAAAAATTGAGTTTTGAAAGCCATTGAGAGTTATAACGCACAATAGCTTTATTTGGTCCTTCAAAGTCAATTATGTGCTCAACCTGTTTTTTGTATTTTTTATAATTATTTTTAATTTGAGCCGGAGTGAGTTTTACGCGGGCAGCTGATTTATCTGTGGGGTCGCCCACCATGCCTGTAAAATCTCCGATTAAAAATATTACTTTGTGTCCTAATTTTTGAAATTGCGCAAGCTTTCTTATGCCAATAAAATGCCCGATGTGCAATGAATCAGCCGTGGGATCAAAACCTTGATATAAAGTTATCCTCTTTTTATTTAAAAGACTGGCCAATTTTTTTTTGTCCGGGAGTATCTCTGAAACGCCGCGTGTTAATAATGTGTCGATGTCCATTTGTATTGATTGTACCGCGGGTTTTGGGAAGTGTAAATAAAGTGTAATTGGCGGATTGATGATTTTTTGGTTTGTTTGGAAAGGAGGGTCAGACAGGAACCGGGTATTCCTTCATCAATCCGCCGCATTTTTGAGGAAAGTTTGGGGCTCTAAGTGAGCTTGTTTCGCTTTCCTCCTGGTATTTTTATGGTGCTCTCCTGTTGGGAGAGGGAGACCCTTTTGGTGGGCCTACCCTCTCCGGCAAGAGGGGAATTGGCCACAAACTTGATAGTGGCACACCTATATTTTTATTTTATCTTTATATCACTCCTTGTCAAGGTTACAACTGTGATAAAATTACAAGCTAGATGGTAGACAAAATATTAAAAAAACTCCGTTTAAAAAAAACTAATGATTGGCGTACAAGAAGATACAAAAATCGTGACAGAAGAACAGCCAGCTCAGTAAGCTCCCGCATTGATAGCTTAAAAAGTAAAAAAATGGCTAAATACGCAAAATTTGTATTTATCGGCGTCGTAATTTTATCAATTGGTTTAATCGTGGTTTTTCCACTATTGGCAACGACCCTCCCCTCTCCGGATGAGGTTGTGAGAAGAGAAGGCTTTAGTACAAAAATAGTTGACCGTAACGGCGAAGTTTTATATGACATTTATGAAGAAGAGCGCCGCACACCCGTGGATATTGACCAGATACCTGAACATTTAAAGCAAGCGGTTGTAGCTATAGAAGACAAAAATTTTTATAAACACAGCGGTTTTGATCCCGTTGGCATGATACGCGGTATATCAAGATTATTTACCCAGGGGCGGGCTCAGGGAGGATCCACGCTGACGCAGCAGCTGGTTAAAAACAGGCTTTTAAGTTCAGAACGTACCATTACTCGCAAAATTAAGGAATTTTTACTCGCGACGCAGATTGAAAACCGGTTTAGCAAAGATGAAATTTTACAAATGTATCTTAATGAAGCTCCGTATGGCGGTACGGCATGGGGTGTTGAGGCTGCGGCTGAAACATATTTTGGAAAAAACGTGAGTGACTTAAACTTAGTCGAGTCGGCTTTTTTGGCAGGGCTTCCTCAGCGGCCTTCAGTTTACTCCCCTTATTCAAATACGCCGGAAGCTTATATCGGTAGGACCCAAGAAGTATTAAGGAGAATGAGGGAAGATGGATATATCAGCCGTGAACAGGAAGAAGCTGCTCGGGATGAGCTTAATAATTTGGAATTTCAAGATAGAAGTGCGAGTTTTAAAGCACCCCATTTTGTGCAGTACGTGCAGCAAATTTTGGAAGAGAGATACGGAGAGCGCATTGTTGAACAGGGAGGACTTCGTGTGACGACTACACTGGATTTAAAGTTACAACAAAAAGCCCAGGAAATCGTTGCTGACGAAATCGAGGAAGTGTCGTATATGGGAATCGGGAACGGTGCTGCAATTGTCTTGGATGCAAAAACCGGTGAAATTTTGGCAATGGTTGGTTCCAAAGATTTTAATGCACCGGATTACGATGGCCAGGTAAATGTCACACTTGCCCAAAGACAGCCTGGAAGCTCGATTAAACCTATTGTATATGCCACAGCCTTTAAAAAGGGCTATACAGCTTCAACTATGGTAATGGATGTACCCACTAAATTTCCCGTAACCGGACAGCCAGATTACGAACCAGTCAACTACGACGGCACGTATAGAGGCCCTATCCAGTTGAGATACGCTTTAGGAAATTCTATAAATGTTCCGGCCGTCAAGCTCGTGGCAATGGTGGGCGTTAAAGACGCCCTCGAAACCGCCTACGAAATGGGAATTGACAGCTTAGAGCCCACAGATGACCTTTTGCGTCGTGTAGGCTTGTCCATGGCATTGGGCGGTGGTGAGGTTAGATTAATTGAGCTGACTAGTGCATATGGCGTATTTATGAATAATGGCAAGAAGGTTGCGCCAGTGGCAATTTTAAAGGTGGAGGATTCAAACGGTAAGGTACTGGAAGAAACCGAACTTAAAGAAGGCAAAGAGGTACTAAAGCCGGAGTACGCTTTTTTGATAGCCGATATTTTAAGTGATAATTCTGCACGCTCGGCTGTTTTTGGAACCAATTCATTACTGCATATTCCGGGGCGCGACGTGGCTGTAAAAACCGGAACTACGAATGATAAGCGCGACAATTGGACTGTGGGCGGGACACCGCAGGTCGTAGTGGGCGTTTGGGTTGGCAATAATGACAATTCACCCATGAAACAGGTCGCTTCGGGTGTAAGCGGGGCCTCCCCTATTTGGCGGGAAATCCTTTTGGCGGCACTTGAAGGCAAACCAAATGAAAGTTTTACTGTTCCGGATGGGATAGTGACGGCGACTGTAGATAGCGTTTCCGGTTATCGGGCACATGATGACTTTCCCAGCAGAAGCGAGTATTTTGTTAAAGGTACGGAACCCGGCGAAGACCCTATACATTTGAAGCTTAAAATTTGTAAATCCGAAGGAAAATTGGCGACCGATGGGGACATTGCCTCAGGCAATTATGAAGAGAAAGAGTATTTTAAATTTATTGAGGAAGATCCCGTATCGCAAGATGGGATAAACCGATGGCAGGAGGGTATAAACGCCTGGATTTCCGCTAACGATGACCCCAAATACCACCCCCCCACGGAAATGTGCGGTGGTGGCAGCGATAATAATCAGTTAAATATAGATTTTGATAACCCCAAAGACCAGTCGTCTAACTTGGAAAGTTTCTTTGAGATACGTTTTCGGGCAGATGCAGGACGTGGGTTAAAGCTTGCCGAGCTATATATAGACGATAAAAAAATTCGGTCTTTTACAGGACCGCCTTTTATTTACCAAGCTAAAAATATTGAAAAGGGTGTACACAAAATAAAAATTGTTGCCCGGGATAATGAAGACAAACAATCAGAAAAAACGATTACTATTGGAGTTGGCGTTCCTTGGGATTATAAAGAGCCAGATCCGACAGCCACACCCTCGGTAGCGCCCTCACCTACTGCTCAGGCAAACGAATAAGAGGGTAAATAAAAATACTTATTCTTTTAGCGATAAATTGGGGTTTTTATTTAAATAGGAGATAAGCTTTTTTCTCTCCACGTTTACGTCTTTGTCGCTAAGTGTTTGTTTAGGATCTTGGTAATAAATTCTGAAAGTATAATTATTTTGGTATTGGTCTATAAGCTCTACCTGAGACACTTTACTGCTCTGTTTTTTTAAATTATTAATGACATTACCCAAAAGAATACTGCCTTTTACACTTATGGTGATATCTTCAATCTGAGCCGGATATTTTGGTATAGGACGAAAAGCGGGATTGGGTTTGTGGATGGCGTAAAGGCCATTAATATCGAGTTCAAAATAAGGGTGATTGTCGATACTGATGCCAAAAGTACCCAGATTTTTGCCATGCGCATAGACGCTGGTCGATTTGTCTTTTGCCATAAACCAGGTTGAAGAAAATTCTAAGTTATACTTAATGTTTAGCTTTTCCAAAAGTAATTCGAAAACGCCCTTTGCTGTTCGGAAGCTTTGATTGTGAAAAATAACACCAAGTTTGGGGTTTTCCCAAGGAAGATTGCCTCGCCTGTCAATATAAGTATTGGCTATTTCGTAAAGCATAAAACTATTTTTATCGCGGATATTTGTTTGTGTTGCTCTTAAAAGCGATGGATATAAGCTGGTGCGTAAGTACTCAAAGTCACTTCCCATGGGGTTTTTAAGTTTAAGTGCGTGCTCCCCTGCTTCCTTTCGGGAAACAAGAGATAAGCAGTAGACCTCATGGCCACCGAAAGCAGTTAGATATTTTTTAATTTTGTTTTCAAAAGCGTAAATGCCCGAGGTTTTGGCATTGGGAAGTTTTCCGACAGGAAGAACGCTTGGGATTTTAAAGTATCCGTGAATGCGTGCGATTTCCTCAGCGATATCTTCTGGAATTTGGATGTCGTTGTCTCTAAAAGTCGGGACTTTTACGTTTAGGGTATCACCATACCATGTCGGTATGAATCCAAGCGGCTTAAGTGTACCCGATATTTCCTTTTTTGTTAAAGTGGTTCCCAGTATGTTTTCGATTTGGATTTTTTCCACTTTAATTTCTTTTTGTTGCTTAGCGTTAGTAAACCAATCATAAATATCGCTTTTTAAACTAGCTTTGCCTATTTTTTTAAAGAGATCGATAGCCCTACCCATAGCAAGTTCAGCCAGACCGGGATCAACGCCTTTTTCGTTTAAGGCCGCGGCATAAGTTCTTATGGCAAGATCCATTGAGGTTTTTCGGATTTTAACGGGGTCGTTGTTGTCAATAAAAAATAATATATTTTTAGTGTCTTTTGTGACTATACTGTTTTGTGCTCCGATTATACCGGGCAGATCAACGATTTCACCGTTTTTATTGGCGATAACTATATCCCCACCTTTTAGCGTATAAGTTTTATTTTCAAGGCTAACAATTCTCTCGCCTTTCTCAGATAAACGAAAATAAAAACCTTGGCTTTGGACTCTGTCCCAGTCAAAAACGTGTGTTGGGTGGCCACATTCAAGCATAACGTAATTTGTTATATCTACGGCTAAGTTTAGGGAGCGCATTCCGCATAGCTCAAGGCGTTTTTTCATCCAGTCAGGAGACTTAGTGTTTTTAATATCACCAATTTTTACGGCCATTACTCTGTTTACCAGTAGCGGATCTGGTTTTATTTCCATTTTTAATTTGTCGGTAATTTTGAGTTTGTATTTTGGATAATCAATGAATTTAGCTTCTATACCAAAGCGGGGAAGAATGGCGCTTACCTCTCGCGCAAATCCGTGTACCGACATTGCATCTACGCGGTTTGTAGTTATTTCTGTGTGATAAACAGCTTCTTTTTTTTGTCCGCTAATTTTTTCTATAGAAGGACCACAAAGACTTACTTTTTGTGCTATAGTTTTATTGGTGGCTTTGGTTTTTACATGTTCCCGAAGCCAGATGTCTGGTATTAGAATATCCATTTTAAAATTGTTTTAAATAGCGTATGTCATTGCTATATAGTGTCCTTAAATCATCTATTCCCACATTTGTTTTCATTAGGTATACCCGTTCCACTCCCCAACCAAACGCAAATCCTTTATAAACATTGGGGTCAAGGCCGCCATTTTTGATTACATTGGGGTGGACCATGCCGGCTCCACCTATCTCGAGCCAGCCTTCTTTGCATAGTTTACATCCGCGGCCATTACACACCCCGCAACTGATATCCACCTCAAATGAGGGCTCAGTAAAAGGGAAATTGTAAGGCCTGATTCTGGTTTTTCTATCCTCACTAAAAAAGTTGTGGACAAAGTACTCAAGTGTGCCTTTTAGGTTGGCAATAGATGCAGACTCATCAATAAAAAGTCCCTCAAACTGGTGAAACATAGGGTAATGGCTGGCGTCCGATTGCCTTCTGTAGGTTTTTGAAATATTAATCATACGGATTGGAGGCTTGGTTATCTCCATTTCTCTCACTTGTCCGGATGAAGTGTGGGGTGTAAGAAGCATTTGCCCGAATTTTTTACTCGCAGATTTGTCGATAAAAAAAGTTTCCCACTCGTCTCTGGCCGGGTGGTTGTCGGAAAAGTTAAGTGAGCCAAAGGCTTGCCAGTCCCACTCTACTTCAGGGTAACGGCGGCGGACATAACCTAAATGTTTAAAAATATCTTCTATTTCATTGATTGCTTCCGTGATGATATGTGTAGATCCATAAACCGGTTTTATACCTGGGATGGTGGGGTCGAAATTAGTTTCTTTTTCTTTTTTAATCTTTGATTCTGCTTCATTGATCTCATTTAAAATGGTCTTTTTTGTATCGTTAACAGTAATACCTATCTGTTTTCTTATGGGCTCTGAAAGCTCTTTAATGTCTTTTATGAGGTTATTAATCAGTCCATTTCTGCCTAGATATTTTATTTTTATTTCTTCTAGGCTTTGTGTGTTTTCAGCCTGCATGATTTCTCCCAGAGCTTGGTTTCTCAGATTTACTATTTCTTCAAGTATGCCTTGTTGAGCTATCATAGTTTAAGTCTACAAAAAAACTCCCCGTTTGGGGAGGGAAAAATACTGATAATAATTTACCCCTCCTTTAGTGAGAGGAGGTAAAACCTGCTTGTTCAACAATTTCCCTGAAAGTTTCCGGGTCTTTGTAGGCAATTTCAGCGAGCATTTTACGGTTTAGTTCAATTTTGTTTTCTTTGAGGCCGCTCATAAATTTACTATATGAGATACCATGGCTTTTTAAAGCAGCATTAATGCGCATAATCCAAAGTTTACGAAAATCGCGTTTTTTTAATCTTCTGCCAACATACGCATATTGACCGGCGTGTAGAAGAGCTTCTTTCGCGGTTTTTACCCTTTTTCTGCGTGCATGCGTAAAACCGCGGGCTTCTTTTTTAATTTTTCGGTGTCGCCTCGCGGCTATACTTTTAGACCTTGGCATAATTTACTCCTTTTTTTATTTTTTTTACTCCCATTCTCTTTTTAAGCTTTTTGGCGAATACTCCGGTTATTTCAATTTCTCCCTTGAGCCTTCTTTTTTGTTTGCGGCTTTTTTTTACGCGCAAATGGCGGTTAAAACTTCTGCCACGCATGAGCTTTCCGGTTCCTGTTACTTTAAACCTTTTTGTTGCTGATTTTCTGGTTTTAACTTTCGGCATAATTATCCTTATTGTTTCCTTTAATAGGCGAAATCACTGCTGCTAAATGGCGCCCGATGAATTTCGGCTCCATGTCGATTGCTATTCTATCACGAAATTGGTCAATTACACGACCAATTAATTCATAACCAAATTTTTTGCTATCCAAGTGCCTTCCTTTAAAAACAACCACTATCCTTACTTTATTGCCTTCATCTAAAAATTCCCGAACTCTTTTTATTCTGGTTTGATAATCCCCTTCGGCAATAAATGGGCTAAAGCGAATTTCTTTTAGCTCGGTTTTGTTTTCTTTTTTCTTTTGTTCTTTAAGTTTTTTCTCTTCCTGATACCGGAATTTGTCGTACTCAATAAGCTTTACGATCGGTGGATTTGTCTTGCTGACTATTTCCACCAAATCCAAGCCTGTTTCTTTTCTTTTTTCAAGTGCTTCGTCGCGGCTTAACACACCTATCTGTTTCCCGTCAGGGCCGATCAGGCGCATTTCGGACGCACGAATTTGGTTATTAATTTTCCAAGTCTGCAGTTTGTTCAATTTTATCAAGTCAGATTTTATCACGAGCCAGCCTTGCTAGCAAGCTTTGTATTGTCACAAATCAAGTGATTTTCTATCAATTAGATTTTTTATATTGTTTATAAATTTGTCAGGCCCTATGTTTTGCTGGTTTTTTCCATCACGGCTGCGTATAGATATGGTTTGCGTTTCTTGTTCTTTATTACCAACAATTATCATATATGGAATTTTTTCAAGTTGTGCAGCCCTTATTTTTGCCTGCAGAGTTTCTGATTTGTTGTCTAATTCTACTCGAATACTTTTTTCCGTCAAAACATTATAAATTTTTTCTGTATATGAGATATTTTTTTCAGTTATGGGTAATATTTTTACCTGTACGGGAGAAAGCCAAACAGGGAATTTCCCTGCAAAGTGTTCAATTAATATTGACATATACCTTTCGATAGAGCCCATTATGGCCGCATGAATCATTACAATTCTTTCTTTTTTGCCATTTTCGTCTATGCAGTAAAGATCAAAGTTTTCCGGCATATTAAAGTCAAGTTGGATTGTAGCAACCTGCCATTCTCTGCCTAGAGAGTCTTTTGCCATAAAATCAAGTTTTGGTCCATAAAAAGCAGCCTCCCCCGTTGCTTCAAGAAAATTGTTAATACCCCGTTTTGAAATAACTTTACGTAAGCTGTTTTCTGATTCCTCCCACACAGCTCTTTTTCCTAAGTATTTTTTAGGTGTTTTTGGATCCGAAAGGGATAGACGTAGCTTCAAATCAAACCCGCATGCTCCGTAAAATTCGCCAACTATATTCCATATATTATCGATTTCATCTGTTATTTGGCTTTTTCGGCAAAAAACATGAGCGTCGTCTTGAGTAAAGCTTCTTGTTCGGGATAATCCGGAAAGCTCGCCGCTTTGTTCGTCTCTGTAAACCATTGTTGTATTCGCATACCTAACTGGTAAATCTTTATACGAATTTATCTTTCTGGAATAAATTTGGGTATGGTGAGGGCAATTCATTGGTTTCACCGCAAAAAAATGTTTTTCTCTTGTCTTGATTTTAAAAAGCTCATTTTTGAATTTTTCCCAGTGCCCGCTTATAACGTATAAATCCTTTTTTGTTATATGCGGTATTTCAACTTTTTCGTAGCCGTATTTTTTTCTTAGCTCCCAAACAAACTCATCAAGGATATTTCTCATCAAAGTGCCTTTTGGAGTCCACAAAGGAAGCCCTCCTCCTACAAGATCGGAGAAAGTAAAAAGGTCAAGCTCAACTCCAAGCTTTTTATGGTCGCGCTCTTTAGCTTCTTTAAGCATCTTTAAATAGCTATTGAGTTCCTTTTTTGTGGAGAATGCGGTTCCATAAATCCTCGTAAGCATTGTGTTTTTTTCATCTCCGCGCCAGTATGCTCCGGCAATATTCAAAAGCTTAAAATATTTTATTTCTTCACTCGGGTTTTTAATGTGTCCTCCACGGCACAAATCTCTAAATTCTCCTGATTGAAAAATGGTGAGTTTCTCTCCTTTGCTGGCAAAATCCTCAGCAAGCTCGATCTTATATTTATTATTTTTAAATTCTTTTTTGATTTGATGTATCGATACATCAATACGGTTAAAGTTTTTCCAATTTTTAACAAGCTCATGCATTTTTTCTTCGATTTTGGGCAAATCTCCTTCAGATATTTTTATATCGCCAAAATCAAAGTCATAGTAAAAACCGTTTTCAATGGCAGGTCCGATAGTCGGTTTTGCTTTGGGCCATAACTTAATTACAGCCGCTGCCAGTAAGTGCGCTGTTGAATGTCTTAATTTGTCTAAATATTCTTTATCCATTGTTTAAAACAAAAAAACCGTCTTTTGCTTTTTGCAAAAACGGTATTTCCGTGGTTCCACTCTGCTTTATACTCTTGGCTTTTTACGATGATCCCGCATCGGTAAACACTTCTTGGTTGGTGAATCCAAGTACAACCGTGATTACAAGCATATTATGAACTTATGCATAGTTTTATGTCAAGGTTTTGTAATCGGAAAGCCGGGTTTGATATATAATTTTTCTAATGAAGCGATTCCAGAAAAGAACGGAAAATTTTGTTTGTGGAAATTGCGGTGAGTATGTTGTAGGTGATGGTTTTACAAATCATTGTCCCAAATGTTTGTGGAGCAAACATGTGGATAAAAACCCGGGAGACCGGATGGAAAAATGTGGGGGTCTGATGGAGCCAATCGGGGTAGATCAAAAAAGGGGGGAATTTGTGCTAATTCATAAATGTCTAAAATGTGGGACTATTAAAAGGAACAAAGTATCCCCAAATGACGATCGTGAAGTCTTATTAAAAATTGGGTGGACCGTACCGGGGTCGAACCGGTGACCTCTTCAATGCCATTGAAGCGCTCTACCAAACTGAGCTAACGGCCC
>DYGT01000008.1:0-19750 GCA_020724555.1 Candidatus Microgenomatus sp. | reverse complement strand
TACCAAACTGAGCTAACGGCCCATGGGTGAACCCGAGAGGACTCGAACCTCTGGCCTCTTCTACGTCAAAGAAGCGCTCTAGCCAACTGAGCTACGGGTTCATATGTAAAGTTCAGTTTAGAATTATACCATTTTTACCCACGCAGGTAACATACATTTACTAAGGTTTTATTTTTCCTGCGAGCTGCAAAAATTCCATATTGGTAGCAATCCCCTTTTCAAACATGGAAATACTCATTTTTTCATTTGGAGCGTGAAGTCCGTCATCCGGTAAACCATAACCCATTAAAATAGTGTCTATTCCTAATAAATTTTTAAGCGTCGCCGTAACCGGTATTGACCCTCCGGAGAGCTCGTAGAGAGGTTTATTGCCAAAAGTTTTTTCCATGGCGGATTCTGCCGCTTTGTAATAAGAAGAATTTTTATTCATAATAATTGGTAAACCTCCGGATAATCTTGTTATCTGCACCTCAACTCCCTTTGGTGTTATTTGTTTTACAAAACGTTCGAATTTGTCCGCTATATCCTGGTCGTTTTGGTAAGGCACAAGACGCATAGAGATTTTTGCGCTCGCTTCCGCAGGAATAATGGTTTTAGGACCTTCCCCTGTGTAGCCGCTCCAAATACCGTTTACATCCAAAGTGGGCCTTGCCCCTGCTCGCTCAACCACAGAAAAATCTTCTTCACCTGAAACAGTTAATGCTCCTGTTTCCTTTTTAATTTCATCCTCTCCAAATGGAAATTCGTTAAGGCTTGCACGTTCTTTTTCGTCAAGCTTGCGGACTTTTTCATAAAATCCTGGAATTAATATTTTGTGATTTTCATCTTTTAATTTATTAATTATCTGTGTAAGTACAATAGCCGGGTTTAAAACATTCCCGCCATAAAGCCCGGAATGGGCATCGCGGGCAAGGGTTTTAACTTTTAATTCCATATAGGTAAGGCCTTTTAGACCATATGTTAAAAGAGGTGTGTTTTCGGATAGTGAGTGAGAATCTGAAATTACGCATACATCAGCCTTTAGAAGGCTGGTATTGTTTTCTACAAAGTCATCCAGGTTTTTGCTTCCGACTTCTTCTTCGCCTTCCAAAAGAATTTTAATATTTACCGGCAGTGATTTATTAGATTGAAGTAGTTCATCAATAGCTGCAATCCAAGTATAAAATTGCCCTTTATCGTCTGCTACTCCTCGGGCATAAATGTTTCCCGAACGAACCTCGGGTTTAAATGGATCACTATCCCACTCGCTTAAAGGGTCAGGTGATTGTACGTCATAGTGGCCATAGATAAGAATTGTGGGTTTTCCCTTGGTCTTTAAATTTTCTGCATACACTACCGGATGGCCGTTTGTTGGTATTATATCTACAGCGAAATCCAATTTTTCAAGTTTATTTTTTAGCCATATGCAAGCTTTTTTAATATCAGGGTCATGATTTTTTTGAGCTGAAATGGTTGGAATTTCCAAAAGCTCAAATAATTCTTTTAAATACTTATTTTTATTCATTGTTATCTTTATCTATAATAGCAAATTAAGTGGGGGGCATCGGGTAAGTTACTGGTAAAAGGCTGAACCGGCAGGTAGTAAAGGTTTCAGGTGCTCATGTCGGTGAGCAGCGCAGATTGGTAAATAATCTGGCATACCTGGGCCTTTATGCATCCGGCAATCTGTTCCATAACCCTCTGGCAAAGTATGCCAGTTGTGGTTGCGGAGCATTCGCTGACAAGTAATACAACTTGTCTTTTGTTTTGCCATAGCGTCCTCCTTGTTTGATAGCCCCCCACTTTTTTACTATTAATGTGCCATAAACTAAAAAACCTCTCGTTTGTGAGAGGTTGTCTTTTTTTATTTGTTTATAAAATTACCTGATATATGCACCTCTCACCACTAAATGCTTGCCCCAAATAAAGAGGCAATAATGGCGCATAAAGTGGGTGAAAAGTTTCATTTGGAGTTTAGTCTAACAAATAAATTTAATTATTGCAAATTAACCCGCTGAGCGGCTAAGGTAGTGTTCTCCGGATAACAGATATTTGGCACCACTCTTTTTATAATTTGCACCCCAGACATTTTTTTTGTGAGCTCTTTTGTTCGCAGTATGGAGCCAGATATTGGCATTTTCAATTTTTTTCCTAAAGCTTTTAAGAAAATCTAAAATATGGGTTAAGAAAAATAGTTCGTAAGAGCTAGGCGAGCTTGGTGCCTGAAAAGCAGCAATTTCCACTTCGCGCGAAAGCTCAGGGGTGGCTTTTGCGATTTGTAGCACTTCCTCGTGTATTGACTGGATTTGTATTCTAAGTTCACTTATCCTTTTTTCTATAAAAGCCTTCTCTTCTTGTATTAAACGATGTTCGGTCTGAATTTGAACTCTGGAATTTTCTTCCCCTTGTCTTTTGCCGGAATAGATGTCATTCATTTCCACAGTTTCACCAGGCATAATTTCTCCGGAGTATTTTTGTTTGCGACCAAAAATCTGGTCCAATATGTCTTTGGCCAACGGGTCTAAGGTTTGTTCTTTTATAGTATTACCAGCGTAATTGCCGCCAGAGCGTAAAATTTCCAAAGGGTTAACTTTCCCCTTTTTATTATTTGAATTTCCTGGACTACTCATAAAATTAGCTTTAATATATGATATTTTGAATTCAATTTCAAATTACCCGAGATTTGCCAGCATGGACAGCACTTTTCGCTTACGAAGGACCGAGCGAACAATGCTTTCTTGTTGTGATTTATCCATATTTTTTCCAAAATTAGGGTCGGCCTCTGCCGCTTTTATAAAAGCGTTTACTTCTTCGTCTGTAATTTCAACTTTTTCGTTTTGAGCGACAAAGTTGAGAATTAATTCCAATTTTAATGTTTCTTTGGCTTGGGCTGAATATTCCTCTCTTAGTTCTTGTGGATTTTTCCCGGTTGATGCAAGATAGCTTTCCAAACTAAGCCCCAGTGTTTCCAAGCGCTCTAGTAAGCCTGCAAGCTTCGCGTCCACTTCCTGTTCCACCAAAACATGAGGGATGGTAATTTCTGCTTTTTCGAGTAGTGTGTTAAGGGCGATTTGTTCTTTTTCTTCCTGGCTTAAAGTCTTTTTATCATCTTTTTTTTCACCTTTTTGCGGAGTCCAGATTTTTTTGGCGGCTATTGCCCCAGTAATTTCTTTTTTGTAATCAGTTAATTTTATATCCGGAATTTCAGCGGTTATAGCGCGGATTTGCCAGTCTTTTTCGTTTTCTGCGCTTATCAGTTCAAATTTAGGATACATGGCAGGTTTTATGTTGTGTGTTTCAATTGCTTGTGAAAAATATTTTGGAAGAATTTCCTGCAGAGTATGTTCAACCAAGTGTTCGCGGGGGATTTTGTCGAGCACCTGTTTTAGTGGAGCCTTACCTTTGCGAAAGCCAGGCACTTCAATGTTTTGTGCCATGTCGGCTGCCACCGTTGTCATTTTGCTGTTTATTTCTGACCAAGGGATTGTAAACGTCAGCTGGATTGTTCCGTCACCTTCACGAGCCAGTAAGATAGTTTCTGGTTGTTTATTTTTTGCTGCCATGTTAGAGCTAGATTATAACCTACTTTCGAGGATTTTTAAAATTTAACCTTTATGCTGCACTTTAAAAGGGGTTTGTTTTGCCCTTATTTGGTTGGATTTTATTTTTGGGCTAAAGGTTTTAGCTTTAAAATAATCGGATGTACGGTATTTTGGACCAATAGCATTTGGTCCCTCTTTCCTTTTTTGGTAAGATTTTGGTTTTTTGTCTGCCATATTCTTTTAACGCCTTATCTGTCTTTGGCAAGTTTATGAAGAAAAGCAGAAACCAGGGATAACACTATAGAGGCAATGGCTGCGGTCAAAAAGCTGTCTATAGTAAAACCGGGTACAAAATATGAAACGCCCCAAAGAAGCAGGACATTTAGCAAAAAGGCACTGATCCCGAGCGTTGCAATACTTATTGGCAGGGCGATGATTTGCAGTACAGGCCGAATAAAAGTATTAACAACACCGATGATAATGGCTGTGACAATGGCGGTCGAGGTGTCTGCCAGTTCAAATCCCGGAATAATATATTCAACCACCAATAAGGCAACGATATTTATTAAAAGTTTTCCGATTATATTAAGCATATTTTGATAATGAGTTATTTTTCGTAATTTGTCAATTACTTTTGAGTTTGCTATCAAAAAATTCACGACTTTTTGAAATGGCGTTGTCCCATGTGGGCATTAGGTTGTGATCTGCCCCCGAGTAGACAAAATATTCCACGTCTTTTTCGTAAGATTCTAATTTGTCAACAAATTCACGCGACCAGTTTTCGGGTACGGCGTCGTCTGCCGTCCCCTGGTGAATTTGAATTGGAGCATTAATCCCATCAAGGTAATTTGTAAAGGAAAACTCAGAGGCTAGATACAAATCTTCGAATTTTGATAATTCCCTGCGGATAAAATATCCCTCGTCTGCTGATTCGTCGGTGTAATACAGCACGCTATAGGGAAAAGGTTTGGTTACTGGTGCCCATAAAACTGTAGGGATTGGCTTTTCAGTAACCGCCAGAGTCGTTAGTGCAATTTGCCCTCCGTTTGAATGAGCCCAAAGGCCAAACTTCTCATTCCAAAGATTTTGGATATTTGAAGGAAGGCCCCCTTCCTCAAGCGTTTTTATAAGTGCAAGCGTTGTCGTATAAGTTTGAAAGCGTGTTTCAAAAATGTTTCCCGACTCGCTGTCGGATCCGCCATACCCCAGGTAGTCCAGAGATATTGTGATATAACCTTCCTGGGCGAGATATTCCCCTACTCTACTGGTGCCCATGCCTGTTTCATAAATTGATTGGTCAACGTATCCCCTAATCAGTATTATAAGAGCAGCGCTATCGACATTTTTGGGAATATTCAATAGCCCGGTGGTTTTTTTGGTATCATCGCCTTTCTGCCCCGGGTTAAAGCTGAAATCGATTAAATAAGAATTGTATTCAGCTGTTTCATTTAGATTTTTTGCAAGATCAATTTTTCCGGATTCAGGTAAATAGTTTTGTAAGCCCGGTATGCTATAGCGGTTTAAAGGTTTGGGATTTAGTTGAATTTGCTTTAATGCTTGTTTGGTTGAAGTGATTTTAGGCGTAAAAACATAACCGGTAGTGAGACCGATAAAAAAGATAAAGATACTTATTAATGTTAAGGCAATTATTCTCACCGAACTTATTATACGCTAAGGTATTGCCAAATCGTGAAGATACTGAAACCGCCATAGAACAAAAAAGCAACAGTAACCGCGGCAAATCTAAAAATTCCGGGCTTAGTAGGGTGAGGCAACTCGCTTTTATTTAGCCACAAAATGAGCCCTGAGTAGATAAACATAGAGAAGGCGTTTAAAACTGCTCCTAGAATCACCAAAGCCAAGGGTTCTGTAAATCCTAACATAAAAATAATTACGCCGGCTATTATTTGCAGCCAAAGGGTTAAATAAAAAAACACGGATATCTTTTCGCTTTTAATTTTTTGAGGAGAAAAGATAACCAAATTTTCAGATATAATTCTACTTGTAGACCCAAATACAGAAAATTGAGTAAAAAATAACATTACACAAACAACTGCGTAAAAAAGTTTTCCAATGCTTGCATTTAGTACTTCTGATATAGCTTTTCCCTCGAATATTACAAAGTTTATGCTCGTTTGGGTTTGTGTATTTCCATAAACAGTTACATAACTTAATAAAGATAAAATTATCATAGTTAAGGCTCCCGTTGCCCAAAAAACAAGTAAGTGTTCAATATTAATCCTTTTCCACCAAGCTTGAAAATTTTTTAAATTAATTTTGTTTGCTTCAAATGCGTAACCTTCAAGCCTTAAAGATTGTTTTTTACCGGTAATCACGCTGGTGATATCTCCGGCGTACTTGCCCATACCATATCCTTTTGCTTTAACATATAAAGATTGAGCTAGGTTTAAATTACCCCCGGCTCCTGCATAGGCAAATGCCCCAAGTAAAGTAGCTAAAGGTATGGCCCTTGGAAGAAACCAAAAACCTTCTCCGCGACCGATTAAACCCCAAGCAAGAGTGCTCCAGTCGGAAGGGCCACTCATGATAAAAGTTAAAATAAATACAAACGGAACCCCGATAATTATTACCGCTTTTTGCAGACTTTCCTGGGTTTTGTATAAAACAGGTCCTAAAGTCAGGATTATGCCGATTAATACCAGCATGGAGATTGGTAAAATCGGGGTATAATCAATGCCTATTAATGCAGCAAGCATTGTCGCGGATGCGGCAACGATACCGGGCCAAACCCAAGGAATAAAAGTGGAAAATATAAACCATAATGGAGAAAAACGTCCCAGTTTACGAGCCAATCCAACGAAAACACTTTCACCTGTCACCAAAGTGTAGCGGGCTATTTCCATGTTTAAAATAAACTGAAATGTGATTCCCAAGACCGCTGCCCAAATAATTCCCAAGCCAAACTGTGAAGATAAATATGGCCATAGGATTAGTTCCCCTGATCCAAGCCCCAGTCCCAACAGAATAAAACTTGGGCCAAGCAATTTTTTTAAAGGGAGAGCTTCGGGGAACGCTTTTCCTTTTTCCCTGGGTTTTAAATTCATAAATAAATTTTAGCGGATAGTTTCGTTGCGTACAAATATATATGTCCCAATTGTTAAAAATATACCTCCGAAAATTGCCATAATCACCAGGTCAGTAAGCGGATGGTATAAAGTTCCCGATTCTCTTATTGGTGTGCCCCAATAATATAGGTTTCGCATTAAATCCACGGGATAAGTCAAAGGGGAAATGCGGGAAAGAATAAAAATGGGCAAAGGAAGTTCTTTGATAGGCGTAAATACTCCTGCCAAAAAAAATTGAGGAAACAGCAAAAATGGAAAAATTTGGTTGGCACTCCTTTGGCTTGCTAAATTTGCCATAACTATTAGTCCAAAAGCGCCTCCAAATAAAACTGTCGCTATAGCGGCGGGTAAAAGATAAATGATTTGTGTCAAATTTATGCTAGCACCCAGTATGGGGCCGATTATGAGAATACCTATGGCCAAAATGAGTGATACGATGCTTTCCCCAATTATTTTTCCTATTACAATCCCAAGCCTGCTTATGGGTGCGATAAATATTTCCTGCGAAAAATCATTTTGTCTGTCCTCGATCAGAGAAATTAACCCGGCCGCTGTTGATTGAAAAAGAGTTTGTGCAAGCACACCTATAAAGACAAAATCCAGAAAATTAAAATCTACCTGACCACTTAAACTGGAATCCAGGCTTGTGCCCAAAAAACCAATAAACACCAAAGGAAAAAGAAAAGTTCCTACAATACGCGTGCGGTCTCGCAAAAGTTTAATAACGTCGCGCGCAGCAATGGTAATAATGGCGTTTAATTCATTCATTAATTAAATTTAGATAAGCCTCCTCCAGGCTGGGTTGACGTACAT
Source organism: Candidatus Microgenomatus sp. (assembly GCA_020724555.1). Taxonomy (GTDB): domain Bacteria; phylum Patescibacteriota; class Microgenomatia; order UBA8517; family UBA8517; genus DYGT01. The sequence continues at coordinate 12,330 of DYGT01000008.1, read as the reverse complement.
CTACCTGACTGATGGGAGTTTTTAAGCTTTGGATTAAAGTGCCCGGTTTTATCCCGTTAAGCTTTATTCTAAACGGACCGTCGCCTTGATAATTTATGGTTTTTTTACTTAATTCTTTGGCCAGTTTTTTATTTTGGCGGGAATCAATTGTCAAATAATTGTCTATAATTTTTTCTTTTAATTTGGCCGGCGACTCTGTAAAGACGACCTTACCATTGTTTATTATTGTTACCACATCAGCATCTTCAGCCTCCTCTAAATAGTGCGTAGTCAAAAAGACGGTTATTTTTTTTTCTAGGCGTACAAAGTTTAAATAATTCCACAAAGCCTTTCTGCTTACCGGATCAAGTCCGGTTGTGGGTTCATCTAAAAATAATATTTCCGGTTCGTGCATAAGCCCGCGTACTATTTCAAGCTTTCGCTTCATTCCTCCGGAAAAAGTTTTGATTTGCTTGAATAAGCTGTCTTCTATCCCCAAAAGACTGGCGAGTTCCCCAACGCGTTTGCGGTATGACTCCGGCATCGCTCGATAAGTAGGTCGAAAAAAATATAGCCCATACAAATTGGCATGGAACCGTATGTTTTCTTCGGCTGTCAAATTGGGGTCCAGACTGGGCTTCTGGAATATAACGCCTATTTTTTGTCTTACTTTTTGGGCATTTTTTTCAACATCCAAACCGGCGATCTTTACTTCCCCACTGAATTTTGTCAAGGTTGTAGTCAGGATAGAAATTGTCGTCGTTTTTCCAGCTCCGTTTGGCCCCAAAAGTGCGTAAAACTTGCCTTTTTTAACATTTAAGCTTACGTTCTCGATTGCCGGAGTTTTTTCTTTTTTGTATATTTTTGTAAGATTTTTAACTTCGATTATATTTTTGTTTTTAGCCATAAAAAACAGTTTAGATGTTTGGAATATTTATTGTAACCCCTTGACTTTTGGGTTTTTTATGGATTATAAATATAATATTAATTTGGGTTTTTTTAGGGTTAACAAAATATGGGTAGTGAAAAAATTAATGAGCCGATTTCAGTATCCTTGTTGTCAGACTATCGCACTCACAGAATAGTCCCTATGCGGTTTTTGTGGAAAGGAAAGGATTTTCGTGTAGACCAGGTGGGACTTCACTATGTTTATAATCAAGGAGATGTCTTGTACCACGTTTTTTCAGTAATCAGCGGTTCTACTTATTTTAAATTGGTTTTAAACACCGATACACTCTTGTGGCGGCTTTGGGAGGTGAGGAATGAATGATTGAAGCTGATTTTAACCCCAGTCCTCCTAAAACTATGCATATTGATCTCAATTCCTGTTTTGCCACAGTGGAACAGCAGGCAAACCCACGTCTCCGCGGCGCCCCCTTGGTGGTGGCGGCTTACCCTACCGGCGGAGGTTGTATTTTGGCTTCGTCGGTTGAAGCCAAAAAATTAGGTATAAAAACGGGTATGCGTGTGCGTGAGGCAAAAGCAATCTGCCCTACCCTTTGTGTTCTTGAGCCCGACCCCCCTAAATATCGTTTTGTCCATGAAAGATTAAGTACCCTGCTTTCCCAATATTCAAGCAGCTTTGTATCTTGCTCGATTGATGAATTTGCAATTTATTTTGGCGAAAGCCACTCCCCTTTTTCAAGAAACAGAAACATTTATGAAATAGGAAAAGAAATTAAAGCTCGGATAAAAACGGAAATAGGTGACTACTTGACAGTTTCGATAGGTATTGGACCGAACCGTTTTTTAGCCAAAGTTGCTTCAAATTTAAAAAAACCGGATGGCCTTACAGCCATAGATAAAAACAATTTTGAGCGGGTTTATAAAAAATTAGCTCTTACAGATCTGCACGGAATTAATAAAAGAAATGCCCTGCGGCTTAATTCAGTGGGTATTTATAATCCATGGGATTTTTACCAGGCTCCTTTGTGGAAATTGAAAGCTGCTTTTGCTTCAATTGCGTCGCGTTTTTGGTACATGCGCCTTCGCGGCTGGGAGATAGATTCGCAGGATTTTAGCCGCAAAAGTTACGGCAATTCCTATGCTTTACCAAAAAGTAGTGGCACCCTGGAGGAGCTTTTACCAATCCTTCAGAAATTGGTAGAAAAGACGGGATCTCGGATGAGAGCTGCTGGCTACCAGGCGCAAGGGGTCCATGTGGGGCTTTGGTTTAGGGACCGCGGATTTTGGCATAAGGGCATGAACCTTGAGCGCGCTTTGTGTGATTCGCGTGATATTTATAAGGTAATGTGTACGCTTTTGTACCAGTGCCCCAAGTTAAAACCGGTTCATACTTTAAGCGAAACCTGTTTTAATCTAAAGCCTTATAAAAATGTACAACTTGAGTTGTTTGAAGATACTTACAAAAAAAGAAAAGTTATAAGCGCGATTGACCGCGTAAACGACCGTTGGGGGATGTTTACCATAGGTCCGGCTCAGATTATAAAAGCGAGCCGTGCAGCCCCGGACCGGATTGCTTTTGGAAAATAGCCGCTAAGGCATAGTAACGGAGTCCCCGACTAAGATTCCTTGCTGTTGGCAAAAACCTGCATTTACTTCAAGCACGTAGTCAATGGGATTAGTGGGAATATAGAGCTCAAGCTCGTTGTCTGGGGTTTGCGGTTCCGGTGGCATGACGTTTTCGTCTATCTGGACAATTTTTCCGTCGTCTATCCAAATAATATCAATGGCAAAGTTCATGTTTTTCATCCAAAAATGCGGCCTTGAGTTTTCGGGAAAAACAAATAGCATACCGTGGTCTTCCGGTAGGCTTTGTAATATAGACAACCCTTGTGTGCGCTCTTGATTATTGTCGGCTAGCGCAATAGCTATGGATTTGCCATTTATGACGACCGTGTCGGTGAAGATGTTTTTGCTTGTAGGAGTAGTAATCGGACTGTTATTTAAAATATAGGTACTGGCAGCTTTATTTTTTTGAATCGTTGATAAATAAAGTACGAGTACAACAACAAAAACTATTGAAGGAAGAAATAATAAAAAAACATAAAGGTTCTGAAATTTATTGGGCTTATGAACGTGCAGGTTTTCAATTGCCATCTTATTTATATGTATAGCAGCTTATAAGCTATGTGTGCAAACTAGTGGTTTGTGCCAGGGACAGGAGTCGAACCTGCACGCTCGTTAAGAGCACACGGTCCTAAGCCGTGCCTGTCTGCCAATTCCAGCACCCTGGCTAACTTATTATAATTATACAGAGCTTGAAAGTATTATCTACTTATACGAACTGGAAAAAGAGTATATACTATTTAGACCAAAAAGAAACCCCATGAGATGTTGCGCAAAGCGCTATCTCACGGGGCTCTAAGCTAAATTCCAACGCTCGCTAGATAAATATCGAGCTTGCCTCGGAACGTAGGTAGTATTATAATTAAAACCTATAGGATTGTCAAGAAATAATAATTAACCTCATTTAAAATCTACTAACTAAATTATTGTGATTATTTATCAAATTTTTTTTTAGCCAAAATAAAAATAGATGGTCCAAAAAATATTTTGGATAAAGGCAGCTGCAGAGCTTTCTCAATTGTAATTAATGTATCAAGTGGTATATTTTTTTTAAGCTTATCGCTTCGGATGTTACTAACAGAGCGGACAGAAACTATATCAAATCTGTTGTCTTTGAGGCATTTTAAGACGCTATCTGGGTGGTAATTCATAAAAGGAAGCGTCTTTTTTTTAATATTTTTGGGTGAACGTTTGTCTAAGGGAAATATTTCGAGCGGATATGTGACGTTTCCGTGGATGATGTTTTTAAAGAGCGCTTTGCCATGAAGCTTGTTTGGGAATTCTAAAATTATGTAACCGCCAGGACGTAAAAAAGTACTTACGATTTCAATGGCTTTTTCGGGTTCGTTAATGTGGTGAAGGACACGCACCAGAATGACTAAATCAATAGTGTTTTTTCGAATTTTTCCGGGTAAATTTTCTATGCTCCCCTGAATAATTTTAGTTTTTGCACTATAGCTTTGCTGTTTTTTTATGAACTCCAGATTTTTTCTGAGATCTTTTAGTAGGCTAGCTGAGGGGTCTGTGAAGATTACGCGCTTGGCGCGGTTTATATAGCTTGGGGTAATACGGCCATAGCCACAGCCTATGTCAGCAATGGTGCCTAATTTTTTAATTTTACTTAAAAATTCACGCAAAGCATAAAGTTCGCTATAGTGTTCGTAGTCTCTTCCCTTCCAATAGTCCTCGTAGTCAAAACTATCGTAAGCTGCGGCCATATGCCTAGTTTACTCCATTTGCTGCATAAAACCAGTTACCCCCTTAGCCCAGGCCCCTTCTGGTGAGTGGGGTACCCATTTACTCATGATTTCTTCAATGGTGATATATCCTTTATCCAAGTATTCTTCTTTTAGTCCTTTTGCTACTGCGTCAATAGATGTTTTAAAATCGCTAAAACTCAAAGACCCTTCACTGTGGATTCCCCACCCCCAACAATTGTACGAGCCCGGCGGGATGCGTTTACAGAGGTTTGATTCTTGTTGAGCAATAGCCACTAAAAGCCTGAAATCTAGGCCATTTATGTCGGCTGCTTGGACCAAATAATCGGCGTATGGTGTTAATGGAGAATCATATTTCGCAAGGTAATTTTTGATAATTATTGGTCTGGCATCAACGAGTTCAAGCTTGGTTTCTGCCATTGGAGCCGAGTTAGGAAGCGAAGCGTAAACAGCTAATCCGCTTTGTGGGGATTCAAATAAATTGTGTTCACTGGCGGATAATACTTCCTGTGGGGTGGGCGCGGGATTTGAGCGTAGACTGAAGAGCGCATAAAGGCTGGTGATTAATGCCACCGGAGTGAGGGTAAAAAAAGTAATAATTAATAACAAGCCTTTGGAAGTTTGTTCGTCCATGGATGTACTCATTAAAAATCATGCCACATCTAAGACTTGGAAGTCAACTTGCCTGGGTAAAATATGGTTTGTGATCCCGGGTGGACTTGAACCACCAACCTACTCCTTAGAAGGGAGTTGCTCTATCCAGTTGAGCTACGGGACCTGAATCGGGCCAGTTAATCTCTTTGTGTCGCCTAGGAGGACTCGCCGTGCATAACATTTGGTACTCCTTAAGGCCGAACTAGCGTTCTGTGCGCCTAGGAGGGCTCGAACCTCCAATCTGTCCCGGCTTTGTGAGTCGCACAGGATTCGAACCTGTAACCTACCGGTTAAGAGCCGGTTGCTCTACCGTTGAGCTAGCGACCCATAAACACAAGCGGGAATGCTCTGCCAATTGAGCTATAGGCGCATTTTCAACACATGCGCTCGCTGTATTTTACCAATTTAAGCTTGCAATAGCTACTGTTTTGATTTATTTTCAAAAACATAGGCAGCAATTATTGTTGCCAAGGGAGCCGACAATACCAAACCGATACTTCCAACAAGCATCCGAACTATTTCTTCAGCAATAAGTTCAAATTCCATAATATCCAAAAAAGTTTTCTCGCTGCCAAAAAACATCAAAAGTAGCGGCAACGCCGAGCCGGAGTAAACCAGAACTAAAGTATTTACCATAGATGAGATATGATCCTGACCAACCTTCATTCCATTTTTAAATAGCTCGCCCATAGACATTTTTTTGTTTGCTTTTTTCAATTGTTCTACCGTGGATGCCTGGCCGATAGTCACATCGTCTAAAATTCCCAAAGTCCCAATAATGATCCCTGCTAAAAGAAGCCCACGGATATCTATGCTACCTTGCCGTTCAACTTGTAAAAATCCCGCTTCCTCCGAAGCATAGCCTGTTAAATGTGCTGCATTTACAAAATAAATTGCCATAAATCCCGTAAATATAAGGCCAATTAAGGTGGTAATCACACCCACATGGGTTTTTTTATTAAAGCCGTGTGAGATATAAAATGTTATAGGGACGATAATAACCGACCCCAAAACAGCTGCAAAAACCGGATTTACGCCGCGGATAATTAGGGGAATTATAAGTTTAAAAATTACTATAAACGAGGTAAATAAACCTACCAAAGATAAGGCTCCCCAAAGCCGACCTACCCCAACCACTGCAATTATAAATAAAAGTAAAAGCGCGATTAGCCCGCTGCGTTTAATCGGCCCTTCAATGACCCAGGTTTGTTTTCCCTCCGCCCCCGGGTAAAAGCTTAAGCGTAGTTTGTCTCCAGGCTGATATTGTTGGGTATCCAGCGTCACCAACCCCATGGAGCTTTCGGAATTTTTAATGGTTATTGTTTCACCTTTTTTGTCTCCATTGGTTAGCTTTATCTCGAGCTCTTGGTACCCGACATACTCATCCATTATTTCCTCTTGTCCGGTAGCAACAATGCGTACTACTTCACCTTCATAAGTTTGTCCAGAATTTTGCGCCAAAGTGACGGGTGGTTTAAAAAATAAGCAAGCCAGGAAAAAGATAATGAGAAATATTATTTTGTCCTTCACAAAACTAATTGTAGCACCAGAAGTTATGCGTGAGCGGCGGACCGGATTTGAACCGGCGACCTTCTCCTTGGAAGGGAGACATTCTACCAACTGAACTACCGCCGCTTAAATTTGGCAGGACTTAGTTCAGGTGGCCAAGCTATGCTTACCAACTGAACTACCGCCGCGCTAATGGCTATTTTACTACCAGGATATTATACCAGAGGCAAATAAATCAACTGCTTTTTCTTTTAATTTCCGCCGAGCGTTCATCTATGGTATGGACAAGTTCTACCAGTAAGTAGTCAATGAGCGCGTATATGATTACGGCGAAAATGGCTGAAAATTCAAGTACTGCTCCCTCTTCCAGTGTGGGTGAAGGAAACATGTTGGCAAACGGAGCCAAAAGTGGTTCGCTCATGTCATATACCCAATTTACAAAAGGTGCGGCTGGGTTAGCGGCTAAAAGCCGAAGCAAGATACGAAGCCCCAAAAGTATCTCAGCCAGTGCCACGACGAAATTTAATGAGCTTATAATTAGGGCTGCACCAAACAAAGTTATCACCTCCTTTTTTCCATATTAACCCGAAAGATTAAGAAATATGTAAGAAAGTCGGAGACGTGGCGAAGGCAACGAGTGCTGAGGACAGGAATCGAACCTGTATCCGACGCTCTTCAGGCGCCTGCCGTGACCAACTTGGCTACCTCAGCGAATATTAGATTATACCAAAATGGTGAACGCGCAAGGACTCGAACCTTGGACCTTTCGGATGTAAGCCGAATGCTCTAACCAACTGAGCTACGCGTTCGTGTGAGCATATTTTAACAAAAGGAGGTCTAAATAAAAAGGCTTGTCCGGGGGGAATGCCAAAAGTGTATCAAATTATGTTATTCTTAAACATTATTACCGCTATGAAAGTTCACAATCCTTTTATAGATCAAAATACAATCACAGTTACCACTCCCAAAAGTGCCCTTTTTTGTAATAAAGAAATAGTTAAAAAGCAAAACATTGGGTTTCTTGAGGGTGAAAACTGGATGGTTTTTGTTAATCAATATCCAATTCTTGATGGTAATGTAATGTTGGTGCTAAAGCGGCACGCTGAAGATACTTCAGAATTGGATAAAAACGAGTGGGAGGAGTTGCAAGAAAAAATCGAGCAGACAAAAACAATTCTTTCCAAAATCTTTAATACTAAATCCTTTAACATTGGCTTTAATATCGGCCCTGAATCCGAATCATCGGTGAGACATCTTCATTGGCAAATAATACCAAGAGTAAATCACCAACCGATAAACGGCTTTGCCGGTTTTATTGCAGGGATTCAATACGTTCACATGTTTTCCGAGGAGCTTAAAAAGAAAATTTTAGATTTGCTCCATTAAAACCAAAATATTGCCACTTTTCAAAAACTTTTGATATACTTATAAGCCAGAAATGAAACAAAAAGTAATCTGTGTAGATTTTGATGGAGTTATTCATCGCTACAGCAAAGGGTGGCAAGATGGAACAATTTATGATCCTCCAATGGAAGGTGCTAGAGAAGAGCTAGAAAGGCTGGTATCAAAAGATTACAAAATAATTATCCTCACTACACGCTTAAATCCAGAAGTGAACGATGATATAAACCTCGAAAAAAACAAGATAAGCAAATGGCTTTCTGTTAACGGCTTTCAAAGAGGGATGCATTATCATGATATAACTGCAGTGAAACCAATTGCAGGAATCTACATTGATGATAGAGCCTTGAGATTTACAAATTGGAAAGATATGTCTAAATATTTCCTATGATGCAAGAGTAGCTAAAGAAAGTTTATGTGATCAGACATGTCCGAACTAGAGATGCTGAAGATTTATTGTCACAAAGACATGTAACTCCAATCGTTGTGACTCCGAAACGCTAGATAAACCGGCTGAGCTAAACGTCCTTATTTTTATATTTTAACACGAGTGAGGCTAGTAATGGAGACTAGTGATATCCAGGCCATCTAAAATGTTAGAAACGGCCTGTTTATATCTTTTAGCATATTCTCCTGCTTGTTCAGAAGTTATTTCCTTATCTAGGCGTATTCCACTGCCTGGTATAAAGTGACCTTCTTCATCTCTTTCTGCTAGGTGTATAACAGCACCACCAATGTATCTTGTTTGGTGAGGTATCACTATTTGAAAATTCAATTTTTTTCCTTTTTGATCGCTAGACTCATTGACCGTGATTGTAGTGTTACCTTTTTGGGGATCATAAACAGCCTCTGTGTTATTTAGAGAGAGTACATATGTTCCGGTTTCAGTGTTCTTTCCTGCATTAATAATTATTCTTTTAAGGCTATTTCCGTTTGCAGCAAATATTGCCATCAACTTTTCTCTGTTGTCGATTTGTGTGGGGTCGAGTTCGTCAATGTTGTTTCTAAGAAGAGAATTTGCATTATCTAAATGTTCCACTTTTATTGTTTGAGTTTCTTCGTCATCCATTGATATATAATAATTTTAATTCAGAATTAGTTCAAGTGTGCCGAGGAGAGGACTCGAACCTCCACGCCTGTAAGGGCACTACGTCCTCAACGTAGCCTGTCTGCCAGTTCCAGCACCTCGGCTTGTTTACTCTTTGCGCGCCTACTACGAAATATTGTATTTCTTCGTAGCTAAATCTGCCAGCTATGGCGCAAATGAAATGGGTGCCAGAGGTGGGAGTCGAACCCACACGCCCGTATTGGGCACACGCCCCTGAAGCGTGCTTGTCTGCCAATTCCAACACTCTGGCTTAAGGTAGTCTATTATAGCAAAACCCTGGTTGTTATAGGAATGACAATAGGTCGGCGGTAAAATCTGCGCCTAGTGTATAAATCGTGATGAAGATAACAGCAACGACTAAAATTAAAGGAATGGTGGCCATAAGCTTGTATTTATTCACCCGCCCATTGGTGATTTTTGGCATACCAGTTCGGTTGCAATTTAGATATTTATAAATCACATAAAAGTAAATTGTGTATAAAGGTAGAATGAGTATGTTAATTAAGATAGAAAGGTATCCGATTTTGATTTGTTGCAAAATATAACCTATAAGCCACTGGATAATATTAAGGATAATCGGAAAAGCAATAATATATAAAAACACCTTTCCGCGTACAAGATCACGGGAACTAATGAGCGCTTTTACCCCTTTTTGATTTTCGAATATAAGTACATATGTGGCAAGGCTAAACCAAAAAGAAAAAACTATACCAGGGATAATAAGCATCAATATCCCCGTAAAGACAATTAAACCAGACAGTACAGAAATCACAAGATAAGGAAAAATATTTTTTACTTGGTTTTTGACAATAGCCCAGATATTTGTTGCCGCTTTTCTGTCTTTGGTGTTTATTATCAGAATCGAAGTTAGGGTCCCGAGGGTATTTATTACAATAAATATTATAAAGGCCAAAAGTCCAAGTAGAAATAATACCATTCCGCCGAATATACCTAACGATAAAAGTGTTTTGCTTGTAATTAACATCAGTAAAACCAGCATTACAGCAAAGACAAAACCAATGATGCCAGCGGCAATAGTAACAAAAATAACCGGTAGTGCAGATAGCTTGTAAAGCCTGAAAGTTTCACCAAGCGTTTGGGAAAACGAAGGTAATATGGGCTTCATAATTTATTGTATATTAAATAAATTTGATTTGCATTCCATCCTGGGCTTGGGTGGTGAGTGAGACTTCTTGAGCCGGGAATTTGGCGCCGTTTCCCCAAATACGTGCCTTTTTTTTATTTTCTGCAAATTCAGTGCCAATCATTTTTGCAACATCGCTGAGCTTTGTTTCTTTTCGAATAGTCATGGGATTATTAAATCCGGGTTCTTCGTCTTTTTTGACCAGATAAATTCTTATGAAATTTAATTCATTCCAAAGACATTCTTTTAGTTTATCTATCCCCTGCCCGGTTTCAGCGCTGATTAAAATTGGTTTTTTATTTGTTTGAAAATTGTAATTTTTTAATTGAAAATTTTTAGTATCTACTTTATTAAGCACATAAATCGCGGGTATGTACACTCTGTTTTTGGAAAAGGCATCGACAATGCGGTCTAAGGTAAGCCTTTCGGTTATGGAAATTTCTGCGTTTTTAATACCCATTTCGCGCGCGATTTCTTTTATGGTCTCGCGGCTTACAGGTTGGGTAATATTAGTTTTGACCACTAAGCCACCACTGAGTTTTTTTTCTACCCTAATTGCCGGTTTATTTTTATTTATTCTGATTCCATGCTCCTCCAATGTATTTGAAATGCGCCTAAGCGCTTGTGGCCTGTCAACGTCGCTAATGAGGACCAATAAATCAGCGCCACGTACAACCGATAGTACTTCTCTCCCGCGTCCTTTTCCGGCTTCCGCACCCTCAATGAGCCCTGGGACATCGAGAATTTGGATTTTGGCATCTTTATAATTCATCATTCCAGGAATTACGGTAACAGTGGTAAAGGAGTATGGGGCAACTTTTGATTGTGCATTGGTAAGTTTGTTGATAAGGGTGGATTTGCCTGCAGATGGCGGGCCAACCAAAACGACCGTGGCATCCCCTTGTTTTTTTACGGCATATCCCCCTCCCCCACCGCCTTTTTGTGGTTTAAATTCCAGGGATTCTTTAAGCTTAGCCAAACGCGCCCGAAGACGCCCTATATGGTGCTCTGTGCCTTTGTGATATGGCGTGTCGCGGATTTCTTTTTCAATCCGTTTAATCTGCATCTGCATTATGTCGTTTTTGCTCATGTGTACCATGCTGCAATTATATAATATTGTGAGGTATAATAAGCTCAAGACTGGCTTTGCGCCTGTAGCTCAACTGGATAGAGCGCGTCGCTTCGGACGATGAGGTTGGGGGTTCGAGTCCCTTCAGGCGCACAATTTGCTTGTGTTATCTGGGCAAGGTAAAATATTTACGTTTTACGTTTGCCGGGGTGGCGGAATTGGTATACGCGCACGACTTAAGATCGTGTCCCTTTGGGGATGTGGGTTCGAGTCCCACCCTCGGCACTCGCGATGCTCGTTTGAGTGTGGTCCTTGAGGAGTGCTAAATGTTATGCACGGCGAGTCCCACCCTCGGCACCTATCGGCGGGTAGCTCAGTTGGTAAGGATAACCTTGGCCACCTGAGCAAAGTTATTTATAATGCGGGGTGTAGCTCAGTTGGTAGAGTGCGCGGTTTGGGACCGTGAGGTCCCCGGTTCGAGTCCGGGCACCCCGACACAAAGAACAAGTTCCGTCCTCGATATCATTCCACTTCGTGGAAAGAGCGAGTCCGGGCACCCCGACACAAGAAACAGAACCACGTCCTTTGATATTATTCCTGTTTGAGTACGGTTAATCAAAATCCTGCCAACCTGTGTTGTATGGGTTTATTATCTTCCCCGTCATCTTCGCTTTGATTATTTACAAGTGGTTTGGTTACCGAAAGCCAGGCGTTTTTGTATGATTCCTGTTTTCTCCAGCGTAATATTATTTTAAAACCATCTCCATTTGCGTTTACTTTCCATATAATTCTGTTTTTTGCTCTTTCTTCTTTATGAGGTTTACCCAGCATACTAGTTAACATGGTTTCTGCTTGTAGATATGGCGGATTAAAAGATGAAGTATTTTCTATTCCTGCTGTATCGCAAAATTCTTGCCAGCTCAGCTCACCGGTTTCTTCGTTGGCGCGAACCACATTGTCCAAGCCTTCAGCGGTAAATTTTTGTATTTGCGGACCATGTTCAATTGTCACTAATGTAAAAATAACCGTTTATGGAGCAATTTTCAAGCTCAAAAAGAATATAATTATGATATAATGCTGGTATTGCGAGAGTAGCTCAGTTGGTAAGGAAACCTTGGCCAACTGAGCAAAGTTATTTATATATTGCGAGAGTAGCTCAGTTGGTAGAGTGTCTCCTTGCCAAGGAGAAGGTCGCGGGTTCGAATCCCGTCTCTCGCTC
>DYGT01000001.1:53950-177214 GCA_020724555.1 Candidatus Microgenomatus sp. | reverse complement strand
CACATTAAGAACTTTTAGTAGCTCGTCTCTGCCTTGACAACTAGTAATACAATGATACAATAGTATCAATATGAGTTACATAACTACAAACATCCGCTTACCTGAAGAAGATTACAATAGACTCAAGGAGGAAGCAGCAAAACAAAGGAAGAGCTTTGCAGCAATTGTTAGAGATAAATTGAGCAATAAAAAGAATGACAATAACCTCTTTCAATCTTTGGTCTCTGAAACTAAAAAGGTTGCTGAAACTAACGCTCAGGCAATTGGTAACTGGGATTCTTTACAAGCCTTGAGAGAAATACGAAGCAATTCTTAACGAATGATAGTTGTAGATACATCTGTTGCCTTCAAATGGTTTAATGCAAACGAAGAAGGATTCGACAAAGCTCTAATTATTCTGGAATACCATCTGAGGAAGAAAAACATTATCCTCGTTCCTTCCCTTTTGTTCTACGAAATTACCAATGCTTGGACAACAAAGAGTAGTCTGGATGAAGAAAAAATAAAAAATAATCTTAAACTTCTTGGAAAATATTCCCTAGAAACTCTTAACTTAGATACCGCTTCTCTTCAAAAATCAGTGCATTTTGCAAGAGAATACAAAACAAGTGTGTATGATGCTGTATACGCGATACTGGCTCAAGAAAGAAAGTGTGACTTAGTAACTGCTGACCAAAAATTTGCCGAGCGAGTTTGCTTGCCTTTTATTAAAACTCTGCAATCTTATTCTCCAACAAGCTTGTAAGAGAAGTTCTGAAAATGTCTATTGCTCTCCCAACCCTGAGAACTGTGACTGGCTGTTGCATTTCTTAACTCCAACTGAGGTAGATAAATGGACAATCCGCTATCACCCGATAGCAAGCGTATTATATCCCAAGATATTATGTTTTCAAGAAGTTGCGTTTATATTAATTTGAAGAATGACCCATCTGGCTCCCCGGTAGGTAACCTACGTCAGAGACTTCGGACTACTTTTTCTACCCGTTGAGAAATCCTTCTCCAGGGCTACTGGCACTAGCCTCTTATAGGCAAAGGCCTTGCCCGACTCACCCTTAAAATCTCTGGCTTCTTTTTCAGTACTAAATGCGCCGTACCACACTAATTTCCATGGCAAATGTGCTTTAGTTGATTTAACTTCACCGTTGTTATGTTGCTTTAATCTTGCTTTCAAATCATTAGCTGACCCAAAGTAGAAAATGTGAAATTTTGAACTTGAGAGAATGTAACAATAATACATATTGGTATTTCGCTCTACGCTGAAGCTACGAGATGGCATGCCATTACGTAGCCTTGGCGAAGTATGGCTCACCGCACCTGATATTCTACATAAATCCATTTAATAATCCAGGCTTTTTTGAATGCAGTAGTGATGGAAGCGTTGAGGGTGAGGTGGGAGGAGATAAAAAAACTACCAATTATTGTAATAATATTTTTATCTGTATATAATTATTTTATAATTAAGGGTAGTTTTTGTATATCAAAAAAAACTTTTTTTGTTATTCTAATTTTCTTCTCTATATTAATAACCAATTTAATTCTAAAATCAACCATTAAAAACAATGTTACAACAAATTCTCAAGCTTATGAAGTATTGCCCATCATTAGCGGCCAATCTGCAAAACTTGGAGAGTTTCCATATTTTGTTTATATTAAGATGACTGTAAATAAACTTCTTTTTAACACTTCTCCTCCGGGAATTTATTATATAACGAGTGAATGTGGTGGTGTATTAATTGATAAGCAATAGGCACTTTCTGTTGCTCATTGTTTTACAAATACAACTAATCCTAAAAATTTTACCTTCTTAATTAATATAATAAACAAAAATGATAAAGATCAACAGAAAATACTACAGGTAGATAAAATTATTCCGCATGAAAATTACAAAAATGACAGCATCAACTATGATATTGCTTTAATAAAACTCAAAAAAGCTTCTGATATTAAACCAGCTGTTCTTCCGCAAATTAAAAGCGATGTTTATTATAATCAATTCACAAAAAACCGTACCGGCTTAGCCCAACAATATGTCACTGCCATTGGTTTTGGAACAACAGGCATAAGCCCGGCCCCTAATATTTCACCAGATTACAATCAAAAAAATTATTATAAAGTTGAAACAAATACCCTTCAAAAAATTACTCTTCCTCTTGAAAGATTAGAGGCTTGCTTCGGAGACCGTCTTTTAAAGAGTATGAATATAAATAATATTTTTACCTTTGAATATTTCGATGCTCAATCATTTATTAAGACAACTGCTGAGGGAGATTCTGGCGGACCAATATTGGCACAAGACAGTAACTTAGTTATTGGTTTAATTAAATCCGGAGGTTCAGGTATTAATGAAGCATGCGCAAATGGAATTAAAACAGCTAATTTTATCGATTGGATAAACTCGACTAAAAATAAATACAAATAAACAACCCACGAGTTAACATTCGGGGTTTCAAGTAAAATAATTATGAATTCGGACGAATTGATTGGGTCAGCGAGCTGGAATACCCTGAATTTACCAACAAAGAAGTTGGTAAATTCCTAAGCCTGTAATTAATGTATAAATCCAGAAATATAATTAGTGTAGTAAAAACTCTCTTATGTCTGGTATAGTCCTTCCTTCTAAGTGTTTAACTATAAGGTTTTTGAAGGTTGACAGGTAAAACTCTACGTTTTTAGTCAATTTTTGTTTTAGAGCATCATCAACAGACATAAATCTTATTTCTTGGCCCTCTTCTTCTCCTAATTTAAATTTAGCGGCTTCGTTTCTACTTACATAGCCCCAAAATATGTAAACCTCCCTCTCGCTGCTTCTAAGTTTGCCTACAAAAATTAAATTAGAAGGAGCATAACTTACCTCCTCAATCAATTCTCTTTTGAGTGCTGTTGTCGGTGTTTCCCCATCTTCAATATGACCACCTGGTAATTGCCACCTATCTGGCTCAACTATTGTAGGAATATTATCTCTTTTAAAAAAGAGTATTTTTTTGTCGTAAACGATTATTGCCGTAGAAGTTTTTCTCATTTTTACAATTTTGCTATTTGCTTACTCTCGATGTGAGAGCCAAACTAACTGCTTATATCTTTCTGCCACCTTCCTATACGACTGTGCGACAAAAGGAAGTGCTTGTTGTCTCGCTTCATTTAAGTCTAGCACATCTCCGTTTTCTGGTTCACCAAAGTGAGTAGAAGATATAGACTTCACTTTTTCAGCCAATAAAACTAACATGTCCTCAATCCTCATTCCTGATTGTATAACAAGAGCCTTATCAATTTCCTGTTTTATCTCAGGCGTCATCATTTCCCAACGCCGCTCGGTTACAAGCTGGTAAAGGTTGCGTGCTTGGTTAATGTAATAAAAAGCGTTTCTTAGTACAACTGCTTCATCTTCACTTATATATTGCTCAAGTTTATTTACTAAGTTGTCGTGACTTAGAATAAAAGGAATATCATACTTCATAGCTAAACCCATTAAAGTAATAGTCAAAAGGCGGAATGGATAATCTTTAAGCCCTGGATACTCTGGTATATTTTGGCTATAAATCCTCTCAACCACTTCAGCGGCAGGAATGAGACTTTTATTGGCAGTCCTCCACATAGAACCTAAATCAACCACTGGCGACACATCCTCGGCATAATGCTCTTCAAAACTGTCTCCATTAAACTCAATAGCTTTACCCATATAAAAATACATCTGCAAATATGCAGCTAAGAAGCCGTTATCAATCTTTTGACTGTTTCTTATTAAATCTTCCACGAATATGTTTGACCTATGGTCAACTTTATAGCCCAAAGACATTAAATATCGAGATAGCTCAAGAGTGCATTTTTCAGGTTCAACACCCCAATAGTAAAAATCAATATCTCCCGCATATGTCTTGTGGTCACGGAAAAAGACAGTTGCCTTACTACCCACATCTATACCACTATCTCTCCAAAACTTTTCTAGATGTCCTCTTGTTAGGGCTTCTAGCGTTTGATTGTTTCCCTCTAAAACCCGCTTTGATATTTCTAAAAAATTACCATTTGATTGTATTAAACCTCTTTGCCATTTTTTTAGGTTGGTGAGTTCTTGAAATTGTAATCTTTCATCCTCTGTATAAGTTATACTTGGCGAAGGCGGTTGAGTTTCTGCCTCCTGAACAACAACGGGCAGTAATTTAACTCTATCCATTGCCCTCCTGTGTTCTGACAAATCCACACCAATCAAATCCTCTGACAAAACACCTGCGATTACTGACAACTCGGAGCTAGAAGTATAGGGATCACTAACATCAATTTCCAAATCTCTTACTAATCCCAACAAATTTTTAATGTGGGTTTCATCAATGCCTGCTTCCAAAAGAGTCTGAGTATATGTGTATATTGGTAAATCTAAATTGCCTTGTGCCAAAATCCATTTGTCCTGCTGCAACCCACTTGAGGAAGTAACTACCTCAGCAATTGCCCCACTCACTAAGGATCTTGCTCTTTCCGCAGTTTGGTCAAATTGAGGATTTTCTTTGCCCATTTTTTTGATTGGGCAGTCGAAGGAAGTATATCAGAAGATATCAGAGTTGTTAACAACGATCCTACTAATGCAAAAAGATGCCCTGTTTTAAATGTTCGGAAAACATTCTATCCAATACAGTTCTTAGAATGCTCGAACGATGGTACTTTTTCCGACAGATTGATTGGGTGACTTACCTTGAATATCCTGAGTTTACGAACAAGGAAGTAAACAGGTTTCTGAACTTCTAAGTTCCTTTTTTGGTCGCTTCGGGCATATCTTTCTGCTTAAATTGCACTTTTGGCGAAATATCGGATATAATTGTGCCAATTCTGCGAAGAACTATATCATGTTAACCCTATCAAAAAATCTAAAAGTATTAGCAATCGGCGCCCATCCTGATGATATCGAACTATCGTGTGGCGGCACCTTATTAAAACTAAGAAAAGAATATGATGCGAATATATACTCTTTGGTATTTTCAAAAGGTGAGTTAAAAAGCGATCCTCTGACAAGAGCCAAAGAACAAGCAAAGGCTGGGGAGTTCTTGGGTGTATCCGAAACTAAGTTGTTGGATTATAAAGACGGTTCGATCTTTGCTGACTCGAATTTAGTCAACGAAATTGAACAGGTGGTCAAAGAATATCAACCAGATTTGATATTTACACATTGCATCGACGATGTTCATCAGGATCATAGAAATATCGGGTGGGCAACTTTGAGCGCAACAAGAAGGAAAAAGCCAGCGATATTACTCTACGCCTCATTGTTTACTAGAGACAGGTTTACGCCCAATTTATATATAGACATCTCTAAACATCTCGACCAAAAGTTGAAATTACTCTCGCTGTTTAAGTCTCAAGGGACTAATGAGTATATGGATCCTGAAGTCATAAAGGCACAAGCTAGAGAATCGGGGTTACACAGCGGCTGTAAGTATGCTGAGGAATTCTATTTAAATTTTTGGATTTTTTAGTATGATTTTATTGATTCTATATTTATTGATTTCCGTCCTTTTTTTATTGTATTCCCAAAGCCTGCTTTTCGATGAACACCCCAAAATTCGCTCAATAGTTGTTCTGTCTGGTGATTTTGATTGGGACACTGCCGTAAGAGTCAGAAAAGGACTTAAGTTAAGGAAAAAACATAGAGGTGCCAAATTCATTATATGTGGGAAGTTTAAACGAAATTTGATGCTCGAAATAGCCAAAAAACAAAGGGTCGGAGAAATCATCATTCAGGATAAATCAACAAACACCTACGAAGATGCCCTTTTTCTAAAAGAATTGGTTAAACAAAAAAACACCTTTCCAATGCTGATTGTTACCAGTCAGCCCCACTTGAGGCGCTCCTTACATACATTTGTCAAGGTTTTTCCAAACAAAATAATCTACGGTTTTTCCACAAACGATTTTTTAAATATTTACTCTCCCTTTCTACCCTCTGGCTGGCTAGCCGTAATCCTAAATATTTTCAAGGACATTAAATATAATGGAAAAATCATCTAATAAGGTCATCCGTATAGCAATTCACCAACCAGGGTATCATCGTTATTGTGGATATTTCTATAAAATGTATAAGAGCGATCTGTTTATCTCTCTAGACACGGCTCAGTATGTAGCAAGAGAATGGCAGAATAGACAAATTTTTTATAGCAACAGGGTTAGTAAATGGCTCTCAGTTCCTGTAGATAAAGGAAGAGAACCGATTAAGGATAAAAAAATTGTCAACCCCAGCATCTTGAGAGACCACTGGGAGTATATTAAGTCAATATATCGAAAGAGTCCTTATTTTGAAAGATATTCAGGTTCACTTGCCTCAATTTATCTGGACAGGAAATGGGAATATTTAAATGACTTGTGTGATGCATTAACTCTTTTGGCAAAAGATATTCTGGGAATTAAAACAAAATATGTTAGGGATAGTCAGAATAATTATGTAGATCGAGGTCTGAAAAAAGCAGATGCTCTGATTGATGCGATTAGGCGAGCGGTTAATATCGAAAATTATGATAAAGTTATCTACTTACCTAGGAATTATCCCATACCAAAAGATTTTTATTTGAATCTTAAGTTTGAGGGCAGCAATAAAAAAGAAATTGAAAAATTTAAAGATGCTGGGATTGGGATACAAACATACAACTTTCAACATCCATCTTACAAGCAATTTCAAAATTCTGAAGGTTCTGGATTTGTTCCAAATCTTAGCATTTATGATTTGATTTTTAATTGTGAGCAAGATCCATTAGAGGTTCTCAAAAGCGGAGGTGACAATGAATATAGAAACTGAAAAAGATCTTTATCGCCAGGCATCATCGTGGGGAGGTGTAGGCATTCCTAATGAAATTCGGGAGTATTGCAGGCAGGAATTTCCAATAACAGCAGTCTCGCTTAAGGATGGCCTACGAGTACTAAGAGTTATGAATCTTGGAATGGCAATCCCCTATTTGGAAGAAATTGCAAAAGTTTTAAATGATAGCTTACCCCAAGCTTATCCGAGATTCACTGTCGAGCAATTAACCGAGGAATTCCACGGGTTGCCTGACGGAAGAATTGTCGATTTTAAAGAAACTTGGAATGGAAACACATTTTTAATCGAAGAGAAAGGAAGTTTAGTGGGTGTAACCGTAGGTAGAAGAGAAGTGGTTGCTGATCAAAGTGGATCTGGTATTTTTACAGGGAGGGGTTACATTCCAGTGGTTGCCGCCTCTGGAGAGATAGCGGGAACATCGAAAGTCGCTTTATTGAGTTTGCCTATAAAATCTTTGGCAGAGTCAGGAGTTACAGAAATTAGGGGTTCTTGTGCTCCGTCAAACACTCTTGCGGAGAAACTGTTTTCTCGATTTGCTGTAGAGCGACAACAGGAAGGTGATTGGATAAGATATAAATTTAATCCAGAAATCGGAAACCAGTTTTTTGAATTTATAGTTAGAAAGTTTGGTATTAGCGAAGAAAGTGCTCGTATTTTAATAACGCCTACTGGGGTATGAAGGAATCCGAGAACCTATTTAACTTTGTGACAAGAGGAGTCTGTTCCAGTGATCGTTATGCGAGATATAAATTGGCGGAGGAAAAGATTGACGGTGTTAATGTGCTATTGATTGGAGGCGAGGGAGAAACTGTCGAGTTAGTTGAGGGGATAAACTACATTATTCCCGAAGGCAAAGTTTCATATGAGATTAGGGCAATCGACCGTGAAATAGTGGAACATCTAACAAATTTTGTAGAAACAAAACCGACAGAATCTCCAACACGGCAAGTGGCACTTAAAATTCCACAAAGCTCTTAATCAATCGTTACAAATGTTCGGAAAACATTCTATCCGATTGGGTTTTTAGGATGCTCGAACGATGGTATGTTTTCAGAAGAACAGACTGGGCAACTGAGCTGGAATACCCTGAATTTACCAACAAGGAAGTCAACCGTTTTCTTAACTTCTAAGCCTTACTCCTTACAGCAATCAATCGCTTTTTGCACCAACTGACCCAGCTTCTCAAAGATGCCTGTCGAACCTTTAACTGAAGGCTTTGGATCTTCGCTGACAAAAGCAACCTCTTTTGAATCGGTATGCTTTATGTCCTTGGTCTGCACTAAGCCCAGATTTAATCCCCAGAACAAGCTATAAAGCTGGTAGGACTTCTGGAACATATCCTCAGCATCACCTTTGTCACCCTTGGTAAGCGCCTTTGTGCCAACCTCCATAAAACGCATCGAGGCAGCCAGTAAGTGTTTACTGATACACCAGACCTCTCCCTCATAGTCTTTGATAATCCGCTTCAAGGTGCTTTTTCGCATCTCTCGAATCTCGTTTAAAAGATCAAGATATTTAGGATCTTTGGTTTTGTTGTAGGAAAAGAAGAAATGCTCCTCCATTGAAATTAGGTTCATAATACCAATAGAAAGATCTTCGTCTGATGAAAGATCGAGTTTTTCTCCCCTCTCCATCTTTTTAACCTTGTCCATAAACTCGTTAATGTCAGGCTGAATTTGTTTGTTTTTCATAGTTTCACCTCCTTTAACTGGTAATAAGATAAAAGACAAAACTGGCAAGCGACAAGAGAAACACTGGGATAATCACTTTTTGATAGTAAACATACACCTTGCCACCATTAGTTGTTCTCAGCCACTTATCCAGCCAGACACCGCCAAGAAAAATAACTGAGCCAATCACTGTTCCCAGTAACACCTTATCAACTCCCCATAAGGTGTTGCCAGGAAGACCAATCATCTTGCTCCAATACAAGGGCGGTATGACAAACAAAAAGAATAGCCCAACAGAAACTGCCTCTTTATATGGCACTTTCCACCCTTTCTTACCAATCCAATCAGCAAGCCATAAACCGCTGGATAGAATCAGCCCGCCAACCCAAATACCCGTCACACTATCATCAATACCAATCCAGCGAGAAATACCAAGTCCCGCTCCTACCGCTACCGTGCAGACAGGACAGACCGCATGAGCCTGCGTAACTGTCATCAGGAAAGCTATGAGCATGGCAAACACACTTAAAAGCAGTTTCATCATTCAGCCTCCTTTCCAGACTCGGTTGCCTCATTACTGCCAGACAAACCAGCTTTATCGCTTAAATAGCCAACAATATCAGGCGTGCCAATAAGACACTTGCCTTCAGGAGTAAAAAGAAACGGCACACCGATTGAAGAGGTGTCCAGACCGCAGCTTTCTGCCGCTTGGGACAACTCCAGAGAATTGGCTCGGTTGTCATACACTTCTTTTTTAACAACTTCAATTTTCTCTTCAATCTTATTCTCCTGCATCCATTTCTCAACATCGGCGCAGTGCGGGCAGGTATTACCATAGAAGAAAATAGGCATTTGGATGCTGAGAGCGGGAGTCGCTGAAGAAGCAGCCCCTGAAGGCTGCTGTGTGGCTTGTGTGTCAGCTTTTCTGCCCTTACTACCTAAAACCACTGCAGTAAGCAGACCAACGATAACCAGGATGATAGCGATAGTAAAAATAGCTTGTTTCATACTTATAAAATCCAGTTAAATAAATAACCCATGACCATAATGCCGATGATTGTAATTCCGAAAAATAAAGTCAATAGTTCCCATTTCATGACTTTTTTTAAAATCATCGCTTGAGGGATAGAAACAGTCACAATCGCCGTCATAAAAGCCAGCGCTGTTCCCAGAGGCACACCCTTAAGGACTAAAGCCTCCATTACAGGAATAACACTAACCGAATTAGCATACAAAGGAGACCCAAAAAGTGTTGCTAAAGGAACTGTCCACCAAGTTTCGACTGCCAAGTATTGTTCCACCAGATGGGCAGGGACGAAACCATGAATCAAAGCTCCGATACCAACCCCCAAGACCACATAAGGAAACACTTCTTTGGTAATTGCCATGCCGTCTTTCCAAAAATAACCCAGGAGTTCTTTGGGGGGTAATGCCAATCCTCCATGTTCTTCCTCGACTTGTTTTCTGGATTTAAACTTCAATAGTTCTTGTTTGACATATTTTTCAACTCGCAACCGATGAACTAACATTCCTCCCAGAACTGCCACAGCAATACCAACCAGGTTATATAAAACAGTTACCTTCATACCAAACATTGCAGGAAACAGATATAAAGAGGACTCATTAACCAGTGGAGAGCTGATCAGGAAGGCAAAAGTCACCCCCAAAGGGATTCCTGCACCCACAAAGCCAATAAAAAGCGGTATAGAAGAGCAGGAGCAAAACGGAGTGATAACACCCAGTGCGGCAGCAAATAGATAATCCAACCCAAACCAGCGTCTTTTGGTAAGCATATCCCGCACTTTCTCCATCGGGAAATAGTAGCGGGTAATCGCCATGAAGTAGTTGATAACCACCAAAAGCAATCCGATTTTTAGAACATCATAAATGAAGAAATTGACAGCACTGCCCAAATAAGACTGCCTGCCTAAATTGAGCCACCCGTAGGTGGCAAGATCAGCAAAAAGTTGTAAGGGTCTAAAAATATCCATAAATTACTTCTGCGCCTCCTTAAGAAGACTCTTAACTTTCTCTACATCGGGTAAGAAACCAACCATGACAGGCTTTCCGTCAACGGCAAGAACAGGGCTGGACATTACTCCCATTTCAATGATCTTTGAGACATCGGTAATATACTCAACCTCCTCGTTAAGATTGAGCTCTTTGACCGCTTGCTGAGTTAGTTCATACAGCTTCTTGCAAGTAGGACAGCCTGAACCTAAGACTTGGATTTTCATAAAGCCACCCCCTTTTCAGAAATCTTAAATAACAAATTGGTAATCTGCTTGCCTTTATCGGTAAGCGAGTAATACACCCGCAAACCCTGCTTGTTGTCCGTAACAACACCAGCATCCTTTAAATCCTTGAGGTGATGGGAAATCAGGCTCTGGGACATATCTACATGCTCCATCAGCTCACACACACAATGCTCCCCTCGGCGAAGAATGCACAAGAGCTTTAAACGGCTTTCCTCGGACACCAACTTAAGAAGTGAGGATAACGACTCGACTTGTTTTGATTCCTTACTTGATGGTGAGCAACAACTGTATGAACCCATGTTCATATTATATGAAAGCAGTTGATGAAAAGTCAACGGGAAAGAATCAAGAAACCCTATTACTTTTTCTCCTTAGTTTTAGTATACTTTTGTTGAGGTATGCCGAAGAAAAACACGACATTGCCAAAGTTGCTAACAATAAAACAGGCTTCAGAGATCCTGAATGTGCATGTGGAGACTTTAAGGCGTTGGGACAAGCGCGGGAAACTCAAAGCCATAAGGGTAAACGAGCGAGGAGACAGGCGCTATCGACCAGAAGACATAGAAAAATTAATGAAAATATAATATGAGCAACTTATATCAACAATTAAAATCAGATGTAATTAACTGGAGACAGCAGGGTTATCCCTCCTCCTACCCTGTTATTGCAACCATCCTAAACTTCAATAAAAATAATTTTCTAAGACAAGCACAATTTGAGGCACTCGAAACTTACTGGTATCTGCGCTTGGTCAAAAACACACCTAATATCTTTGAGCTTTATAAAGAATACTTCCAAGGTAAGGATCTGCTGAAAGCTCTTGGGATTTCTCTGTCAGAGGAGGATCTAACCGACTTGTTACTGGCAGGAGGCGGAATAGACACAATCTTCGAAAAGGTAAAAACTGATAATGTCTTTGTTAAGAAGTATAAGCTTGAAGCTTTGAGGGAGACACTTACCCTTTCATACCCCAGTTATATCCTGGCATTGGCAATGGGAGCGGGTAAGACAATCCTGATCGCCTCTATTATCGCTACCGAGTTTGTGATGGCTTTGGAATATCAGGATGAAGACGGCATCTTTATCAAAAATGCTCTGGTCTTTGCGCCTGGAAAAACTATTTTAGGTGCATTAAAGGAAATCTCAGATACTCCCTATGACAAGATACTTCCTCCCCGTTTTTATAAATCCTTTATCACCAATGTTAAATTCACCTACACCAGAGATGGTGAGAAAGACATCCCTGTTATCCGAGGCAGTTCCTTTAATGTCATCGTCACCAACACCGAGAAGATACGGCTTCAAAAGAACAGCATCCCCAAATCCCTTCTCTCAGGGCAGTTGAAACTGGAAGTTGAAGAAGCAAAGCAGCTGGTGGCTAATTTAAGACTGCAAACCATCACTTCACTGCCTCACCTGGCGGTCTTCTCAGACGAAGCGCATCACACCTACGGACAAGCATTAGCAGAGGATCTCAAGCGGGTGCGCCAGACCATTAACTACATCAGTGAAAAAACCAATCTTCTGGCAGTTGTTAACACCACAGGCACTCCTTACTACCAAAGACAGCTGCTGCGGGATGTTATTTACTGGTATGGGCTGTCCCAGGGCATTGAAGACGGCATCCTCAAAGAAGTTAGGGGCAACATTATGGCTTATCCGAAGGTCTCCGAGAAAGACTTTGTGATCGATATTGTCAAAGACTTCTTCCAGGAATACAAAGATGTCCGAGTCGAAAGCGGCGAATACGCAAAGCTGGCAATCTACTTCCCCCAGATCGGTGATTTAGAAAAAGCTCAACCAATAGTTGAGCAAACTCTCATCTCTCTTAAAATCGACCCTTCAGTCGTCTTACCAGTGCATAATAAATCAACAGACGAGGTCAAAGACCTTTTTGACAACCGCATCAACGATCCCAAACTGCCCTACCGAGTCTTCCTACTTGTTAATAAAGGCACGGAAGGGTGGAACTGCCTATCCTTATTTGCTACAGCCCTGGCAAGGAAACTCACTTCAAGCAATAACTTTGTTTTACAAGCTGCCAGTCGATGTTTAAGGCAGGTTAATGGCAACACCAAGAAAGCTAAGATTTATCTCTCAAAAGATAATGTCTCCATTCTTGATCGGCAGTTGCAAGAAACCTTTGGGGAAGGGCTGGACGATCTCAATAGGGTTGCAGCTGACATGGTATCAGTCAAGGTGACCCTCAGAAAGATTGAGCTTGAACCATTGCTGGTTAAAAAGCTCATCCAAAAGATAGTCCCAGAAGACTCGAAAGCTGCAGAAAATCTAAAAATCGATAAACCAGGCAAAGAAACGGTCAAATCCTTTGAAAAGACTATTTACTCTATGTCCAAAGCCCAAAGGAAAGGGGTGCTGGTTGAAGTGGGAACTCAGAAAGGAGCGGTGACAGACAGAAAGATTGATCTATTCCAAGCTGCCGTAGTCCTGGCTCATGCCTACCGCCTGGACTCATTAAAAACTTATAAACTGCTTCAAGGCTTATACCCAGAGGGTGAAATCGGAGCGTTTGAACTGGAACTTATACGCTCCCAAATAGAAAAACAAACCATGCGCTACAAAGTGGTCAATGAAACAGTCGAGGAGGCATTAGCTCTTATCAAACAAAAAGGATTCGAGGAAGAAACCATTGACGGTAAAACCTCCTATGTGACCCATATCAGAGTCAACAAAACCTCTCTGGAAAAATATGTGCTGGAACTGAAAGATTACAAGGTAAAGGCTGGGCAACTACCGCTCTTTGGCTTTCATTACGATCCTTACAACTTTGACTCCGAGGATGAGCGGGAGTTTTTTGAGCGAATGCTTACTAAACTCGGTGAAGACCCAGACAATGTTGAGGACATTTATTACACAGGCGCAATCAATGATCCAGCCAAAACTGACTTTATCTTTGTGACAGGTACCCATTAAAGTAGACACAGATTCTAAAATGAATCTTACTGACTAGGGGGTGGTTAAGTTGGCAGGAATATCAAAAGAAGTCAAAGAGGAGATCATATCTAAAATTAAAGGTGGAGCCAAGGTAGTTGATGTGTCAAAGGATTATGGAGTGAGTACAAAGACTATTTACTATTGGCTGAGGGGGAAAGCAGATTCTGGTGCCAGTGTAATGGAGGTGAGGAGACTGAGGAGGGAAAATGAGGAATTAAAAGCCATAGTTGGGGCTCTTACAATGGATTTGACAAAGCTAAAAAAAAGAGAGATGTCTTCAAGGGGTTAGTGACTAGGTTTCCTTCTTTCAACAAGGAAAGGATTTGTGCTGTTCTTGGATTATCAAGGGCTTCTGTTTACAAGGTACAAAAACTTGTATCAAAAGATGAGGTCTTGAGGCAACAAATCCTTTCTGTGATGTCAGCCCACCCCAGCTATGGCCACAGAAGAATAGCTCTAGCCTTATGTATTGGCAAGAAGAGAGTCAGAAGAGTCATGAAACTATATGGAATTAAACCATACAAAAGAAAAGCAAGGTGGAGAAAAAGGAGGGATGAGAGGAGACCAGAGGCAGAGTACCAAAATCTTATCAAAGGCCTCTGCCCATTGAGTTCAGGAATTGTTTATGTTGGGGACTTTACATATCTGAGGTGGAACAAAAGATTTGTCTATCTTGCCACTTTTATGGACCTTTTTACACGAGAGATTGTTGGCTGGAGTATCTCAACCAAGCACACAAAGGAGTTTGTGCTTGAGGCCTTTTGGGATGCAGTACTAAATACTGGTTTGCCTAAAGTGGTACATACAGATCAAGGGAGTGAGTACTGCTCAAAAGAATACTCAGAGCTTATGGGTAAATTAGGAATACAAATATCAATGAGCAAGAAAAGTAGCCCCTGGGAAAATGGCTACCAGGAGAGCTTTTACAATAATTTCAAGACTGACTTGGGGCTTGAATTTGAGAGATTTGAAACACCAGGAGAGCTTATTGAGGCAATTCACCAAGTAATTTTCTATTACAACAACCAGCGTATTCATACAACCCTAAAGATGCCACCAAACGTTTTCAAACACAAACACCTGTATTAGAATTCGTGTCTACCAAAAGGGGTACTTGACATATCCTTTTTCTTATTTCACTATTATCTAATTTACTTTTTTCATTCAGCACAGCGCATTTTATCGCGAATTATAGGAGTTTTTATTAATTTCTGATTAGGAGTTTATTCGAATAATAAGGTTGGGGTCAAATACTGCTAGTCATGGTTTAACTTCGGGTAAAATTTCCAGAACTTTTACAAACAATTTTTGATCTGATCTTGGAAGTTGATATAAGATAGTCTCTCCTTGCTTTTTGCCCTCAAGAACTTCCCAAGTAAACTTTCCGTTGAAATCCATGGTACGTTTCCAGCAGAAAAAGAGGCATCAATGGATGTGCCCAATCGAAGGTTTCTTCCTCTTCTTCATCTATAAATTTGAGTCTCACTATATTGCCAATGCCGACAGTATCAGTTTCCTCCCTTGCAGGAAACACCTCGCTATTTTCTAGAACTTGGTTTATCCAATCAATCTCGGCATCTAAAAGTTGTAAATCTCGAACAACAGAGGGCGGCTCCTCCCAAACCACCCATCATGGTGTTTCTTTTATCCCGTGATTGTTCTAACCTCTCTCTCAGATAGGTAAATGTGATCATAGTCATTGTTTGAACAGGAGTTGGTTCTCCTTCTTTTATTGGTAAGGTCATAAATTTTTCTACTTTAGCAAATATCTTAAGCTTTTCAACACTTAATTTACTTTATGCTTCTTAATAGCTATAATACCCAAGACAGCTATAATACCCAAGCCATATGTTTGACTTAATTTTCGTTACCGGCAATCAAAGAAAGCTTGAACAAGCAAGAATGATTTTGGCAAAATACCCTATTAACTTAACTAATCAAAAAATTGAAACTCCTGAAATTCAACACACAGATTGTCAAAAGGTAGCAGAATTTTCAGCCAAGTATGCTAGTGACCACTTAGGCAAGTCTGTTGTCGTCACAGATGCTGCATATTACATTGAGGCTTTAAACGGATTCCCCGGACCCTTTATCAAATTTATAAACCAGTGGTTTACTCCTCAAGATTTGCTAAACTTGATGAGTGGTAAAGAAAACAGGACAGTGTACAGCCCAGTATGCGTAACATATTGCGAACCGGGAAAAGATCCTGTCAGCTTTATAGCTCGAAATTCTGGAAAACTAGCAATAGAAGCACAAGGTGAAGGATCGACTATTGATCAGCTTTATATTCCACAAGGTTATGACAAACCAATTGGAACCCTTTCAGAAACAGAAAGACTATCGCTTTGGAATATGGATTGTTGGATAAAGCTTGCTGAATATTTAGTTAAAGAATATAACTTGACTTCTGCCTGAGTATCGGGCGCATGAGCGCAGAAATAAGACATCTACCAGAAACTTTAACAATCTTTTTAGAGGGTCTCTCTTGCTGTGGAAAAACGACTGCAATGCAGGCAATAACTTCTGCTGATGTAGCGAAAATTTACAAAGAATGGCCCGCAGACCTGAAGAACCCTCCAACTGAATTTTTTCTTGAAAGAGATGAAGACAAGCTTCGGCGAGCAAGGGAAACAGATGCACCAATTAAATTGATAGATCGGGGTTACTTATCCACTCTAACCTTTTATACTGTCTTTGAAGAACAAAGAGGAATCTCGGCGTACCCTGTATATCGTTGGTTTATTAACGAGCTTGGAGGCAAGCTTTATAGACCAGACCACTATATTTTTATAGATGTTCCTCCTGAAGTTTCAGCAGAGCGTGCTGTTACCTCCGGTCGAGTAATTGATGAAAATAATATGTGGCTTAAATTCCCCGAAAGGATTGAATATTGGTATGACAAGCTCTTAGCGGTATTTGAGCCAGCTACCGCAATCCATAGGATAGATGGCACAAAGTCTGTCGAGCAAGTTACTCAAGAATTACAAGATTTGTTAGAGACTCTAAAGGGAGGCAAAAAATGAGTGCAGAGCAGCGGGAAATATCACTTATAATTCCGACAAAGGATAGACCTGATAATGTTGATCGTCTATTGGGCTCATTGCAAGATTTTGGATACCTTGAGAGAAGTGATTTTAAGCCCGTCGTTGTAGATAGCAGCTCTACTCCTGACACAAGGCAAGTTACGCTTTCGTATCCTGCTGAGTATATACCTGCAAAAGGCTTGGGAAAAAGTACTGCTATGAACTTAGCTATTGATAATCTCCCTAGTAAATATATAGCGTTTCTTGACGACGATATTGTAGTTCTTAACTCACAATGGCTGGATCGTTTAATGTCTAATTTTTCTGAAGAAAGTGTGGCTTATGTATCTGGTAGAGTTATAGCAGCAGAGACTACAACAGAAGCTCAAGAAAAGTGGGAAAAGAAAGGTGCACTTGACAAGGGAACTAAACGAATCGTAGCTGGGCCAGAATTTTTTAATAGGTTTTACTTACATGGAGTGCCGGTACAACTTGTGACTATGGGAGCAAACCATGTGGTAAAAAGAGAAGTTCTACAAGAGATAGAAGGACATGACGAAAGATTTGGCCCTGGTGAACCTATTGGAGGTGCTGGAGCTGATCTAGATTTAACATATAAGGTATTGCAACATGGCCATACGGTTGTTTATGATCCTACGGCAGTTGTTGCTCATCACCACCCCGATACTATGGAAGAACTAAAATCAAAACTTTATGTTTATGGAATTAGTGACACAGCAATCCACACGAAGTTTTTCGTGGAATTTGGTGACGCAAGGAGTTTGTTTCAACTAGTTTATCGGCCAGGTCAAAATGCTTCCAGAATGTTGCGAAGCTTAGCCGGAAGATATCCCCTTCCTGCAAACATTCTACTTGCAGGGATAGCTGGAAACTTAATTGGACCTTATGAGTATTTCAAACATCGGAATCATCCTAGAAGAACAGATTTTAGTTCTTCACCATAAAATCTATGCCTTTGTAAGAATGATTTTAAGTCTTTTTTTCTTAAGATAATTTTTAAGACTATCAAGAGTGTTAGCAAAAAGAATTATTAAGGCCGGAGTTAACCGTATACGCGCAGTTGTCAATTACCCCTTTTAATACACTCTTTCTGAGAAAGTTTGAAACGGATCTTTGTCTGAATTTGGTTGGTGTGGTTCTAGGTGATAAGTGGATTCTTTGGGTAATGATGTCTCAAATCTCTCAAATTCCAGTCCCAGGTCAGTTTTAAAGTTGTTGAAGAAGCTCTCCTGATATCAATTCTCCCAAGGTGAGGCCTTTTTTGACATACTAATTTTGATATCTAAACTCTCCATAAGCTGAGCCCAATTTTTAGATATGTACTCACTCCCTTGGTCAGTATGAACAATAAACGGCCTTCCCGTTATTAGGTATAGTATCTATAAGAAAGCCTCGATTACTAGTTCTGTAGTGTGTTTGGTGGAAACTGACCAGCCCACAATTTCCCTTGTAAACAAACCAATAAAAGTTGCAAGGTGAATAACCTTCTCGTTCCAGATAAACCTGGTAAATCTCCGGCAAAGGCAATATTAGGCTTAACCGGAAACGAATCTTTGGTAAGCAAAGAGCTGTTTGATAAAGTCCAAGAGATTAAAACAGGACACCATAAAAAGCACTTCAAATACGCTGGTTTGCCGTTCTTATACAGAAGTTTGATTAGGTGTGCCGATTGCGGTTGTTTGATAACCCCTGAAAGGAAAATTAAGAAAAGTGGTAAGACTTATCACTACTACCACTGCACCCAATACAACGGCAAGCACGGTGCAGAATGGGTAACAGAGGATGGCCTGACAGGTACCCATTAAAGTAGACACAGATTCTAAAATGAATCTTACTGACTAGGGGGTGGTTAAGTTGGCAGGAATATCAAAAGAAGTCAAAGAGGAGATCATATCTAAAATTAAAGGTGGAGCCAAGGTAGTTGATGTGTCAAAGGATTATGGAGTGAGTACAAAGACTATTTACTATTGGCTGAGGGGGAAAGCAGATTCTGGTGCCAGTGTAATGGAGGTGAGGAGACTGAGGAGGGAAAATGAGGAATTAAAAGCCATAGTTGGGGCTCTTACAATGGATTTGACAAAGCTAAAAAAAAGAGAGATGTCTTCAAGGGGTTAGTGACTAGGTTTCCTTCTTTCAACAAGGAAAGGATTTGTGCTGTTCTTGGATTATCAAGGGCTTCTGTTTACAAGGTACAAAAACTTGTATCAAAAGATGAGGTCTTGAGGCAACAAATCCTTTCTGTGATGTCAGCCCACCCCAGCTATGGCCACAGAAGAATAGCTCTAGCCTTATGTATTGGCAAGAAGAGAGTCAGAAGAGTCATGAAACTATATGGAATTAAACCATACAAAAGAAAAGCAAGGTGGAGAAAAAGGAGGGATGAGAGGAGACCAGAGGCAGAGTACCAAAATCTTATCAAAGGCCTCTGCCCATTGAGTTCAGGAATTGTTTATGTTGGGGACTTTACATATCTGAGGTGGAACAAAAGATTTGTCTATCTTGCCACTTTTATGGACCTTTTTACACGAGAGATTGTTGGCTGGAGTATCTCAACCAAGCACACAAAGGAGTTTGTGCTTGAGGCCTTTTGGGATGCAGTACTAAATACTGGTTTGCCTAAAGTGGTACATACAGATCAAGGGAGTGAGTACTGCTCAAAAGAATACTCAGAGCTTATGGGTAAATTAGGAATACAAATATCAATGAGCAAGAAAAGTAGCCCCTGGGAAAATGGCTACCAGGAGAGCTTTTACAATAATTTCAAGACTGACTTGGGGCTTGAATTTGAGAGATTTGAAACACCAGGAGAGCTTATTGAGGCAATTCACCAAGTAATTTTCTATTACAACAACCAGCGTATTCATACAACCCTAAAGATGCCACCAAACGTTTTCAAACACAAACACCTGTATTAGAATTCGTGTCTACCAAAAGGGGTACTTGACAGGGTGTCCGACACTCTTTCTCTCCACAACCTCAAAGTCTTTTTCGTCGATTTTCTGAAATCCCGACGAAAATTGAATATGATTTTTTATATAATTCTTTTGCATAGTGTTTATATAAGCCGTATAATACCATATCATGGGCTCAATTTAAACTTATGATAAATAAAGACTTACTTAAAAGAAAAAAACCAGATCTTAGTGTAATTGTAGTCTGTTTCAATCAAGGTATTACAGTCAAACTAATTCTCCAATCTCTTCTTGCCCAAAAAACAAGTTGTGATTACGAAATAATTATCACAGATGATGGTTCAACACCTTCAATGTTCAAAACAGTTGAAAAAATTGCAAAGGATACTAATGTATTTATCAAATACGTTTGGCAACAAGATAAAGGAATCAGACCAACAGAAGCTAGAAATAACGGCATTAAAATTGCAAAGGGTAAAATTCTACTTTTTCTTGATGGTGATATGATCCCAGATAGATCCTTGGTGGAAAGGCATTTTAAAGCTCATCAAAAATCCAAGCATAATTTGCTCGTTGCTGGCAATAGATTGTGGAGAGGTGTCATTAATGAAAAAAATATTTCTTTTATAGAAAAAAACAGCACTCAAAAAGTGCTAGATAAGCTCGCATCTGACTGGGAAATTGACGACGAAAGCATAAAAAGAAATATGTTTGAAGATAATAAAAGAGTAGAATGGTTAAATTCCAAACATCCATGGAAGGCTTGTTTTAGCTGCAATTTGAGTGTTAAGAGATCTAGTTATGTATATTTTGATGAAAACTATTATGGGTGGGGTAATGAGGATTGGGAACTCGCTTACAGACTATTTCGCAAAGGATTCAAACCAACATATCTCAAAAACGCTATTGCTTATCATTTAGAAAGTCCCCCTGCAATTACAAATGCATTTAGGACACACAAACAAGAAGACATTGTCATGAACATGAGAAACGCGTGTTATTTTTATGATAAATGCCCAGGACTAGACTTGAAGGATGCCTTTTTTGGTTTTATTCGTTTTGAACTAGATGAGAAAACTAATAAATGGAGAATATTACCCAGACCAGAATCATACACAACACAAGAACTCCGTAAAAAAGTTCAATTTATTAAAGACTGGCTTAAGAAAAACGATATTTATTCAGCGAAAAAGAAAATATAACTTGTAGCATTATCCTTTGATCACTAAAATCTTGTGCTTATTTTGCAAATCACTAAATATTGGCTCACCTTCCAGAGACTTTTTTGCTAGGTTCATAAAATACTCAAGCTTGTCTATTAAACCTTTATATGCTTCTTGATCTTTTACCAGAGAATAGTAATCAGCGTTATCGAGAATGTCCGCTGTTTTTATCAAAAGAGCACCCTTGCCCGCTTTTAGACAACGATCGAAAGCTTCGATATATCTTTGCTTTTTATCTGTAATGGATTTATCAAAAC
Organism: Candidatus Microgenomatus sp.; assembly: GCA_020724555.1. Classification (GTDB taxonomy): domain Bacteria; phylum Patescibacteriota; class Microgenomatia; order UBA8517; family UBA8517; genus DYGT01. Next base: position 156,099 of record DYGT01000001.1, on the reverse strand, counting down.
TATTTGCCCTCACAAGTGCGGCAACTTCTTGTCCAAACTCTTTTTCAATGTCTTCTAGATTAGTTTTCGTATCCTCAAGCAGATCGTGCAATAATGCCGCTACCACAACCTCAGTGGGATATTCGTATCTATCCAAGCTCAGCGCTACTCTTACACTATGGAATATCACTGGCTTAGGATTATTACCAGACCTATCAACTTGTAACGCTAGATATTTTATAGCTTTCTCGATTCTTTGACTATCCTCATATGATCTCATACGACAATTTTAACATAACAACAAAAATATTTGTTACAATATATCACAATGGGTAAGAAACCCAAACGAGTCGCCATTTTTGCCGATTTCTTGAATGAAATTGGAGGAGTTGAATACTATATCAACCAACTAGCGTTATCGCTCAAGTCTGCAGAAGTAGATGTTCGAGTATATTGTGGAGTAGAACCGGAAAACAAATATTGGATTAATTTACTTAAGAAACATGACATAAAGACAACTTTCTCGAAACTACATTACAAAGATAGGAAAGATAGAACCCCCGAAAAAACTCTCACACAGCAGTTGGTTAAAGATTTTAATAAATGGAAACCTGACATAATTCATTCATGCCCGATGGGAAAATTGGTTAAAATCTGGCTTGAAACACCCAACAGGCAATCAATTCCAATAGTTGCTACTGAAATGACAACTCCTGGTCCTGATACTAAGCATTGGTACTCTAATGACTTATTTGAAAAAATAAATAAATTTGATGCGATTATTGCATGGAGTCAGGCCTCGTCTAGGGGTATAAAAAGATTTCTTGGTTATGAAGGGGAAGTGGTGATTTTTCCTCACTTTATCCCCGCCCCTAAGAAAAAAATTGACTTCATATCAAAAAATGACGCAAAAAATAAATCGATTGGCTGCATAAGCAGGTTATCCCCTGAAAAAGGAATTGATTATCTAATCGCTGCCATGAGTTTTGTTGTAAAAAAAACTTCCAATTCGACAGCTCATATATATGGCATGGGACGGGATGAAGAACGTCTCAAATATCTAGTTAAGTGTTTTGGGTTAGAAAATAACATCTTTTTTGAAGGAATATATGAGCCAATCGTTGGGATAGATAATGTTTCCCAAAAGCACAACATTTTTGTACAGCCCTCCCTCTTTGAGGGAATGTCTATCGCAATGCTTGAGTTAATGGTCAGAAAAAGAGCTATAATCGCAACTAAGGTAGGCGGAAATCTCGAGCTTTTTAGTAAATCAAGATCTGGTATTTTAGTAGACCGAGGTGACACAAAAGCACTTGCTAACAAAATATTATTTTTACTAGACAATATCGAAAATCAGATGATTTTGTCTAAAAAAGCGTATTCGGCATTTCAGGAAAGATATAAACAAATTAACGTTCTGAATTCACACATCGAACTTTATAACAAATACATATAAAGAAGTAGTAAGTAAACCCTCAAAATATTTACTATTCAGTTTCTTCGGGAGCTTCAAGACTTTTACTTGTGGAAGTGCTGTTCCTGCAATAAACTGCATTCCGCCATAAATTCCAGAAATGCCTTTAAGTAATCCATCTACTTGCACTTCTCTTTGTTTCCACTGCTTTTCCGCGACTACTCTTTTCTTGATAATTTAGCCTCTCATGTCAAAGTAATTGGTTATGATGAAAGACAACTTTCTTCTGAACAATATGCTTAAAGAACTGGGATAAGAGTTTGTGATACTGTAGATGGTAGATATTTTGAGGAAGGCAAAGAAGGACACACTGATTGTCCGCCTTACCCTTAATTCTTTTTTAGCTTCTTTGTAAAATTGTGTGGATTTAGAAGTATTGCATGTCTATTTTCTTTTTCATAAATATAAGGTGTTCCAGTAACGGTATTGCAATTGCTACAAATCAAATTTGGTATTTCTTTGATATTTCCAATATCTTGCAATCTAGCCAGATCTTCAAGCTCAAAGATTCGATCTTAGATATAATCTTTTGAGCGGACCAGGACCATCTTTTTGGTACAGAAGAAAAAGCAATTGGCACAGTAAATATTAACAAATCGTGAGTTTCCACCCCTAGCTACTCTAAATTTATCTCTCTTATATAGCAAAAGTGGAGTGTTTTAAGGCGCAGAACATGGGTTAGAACTGGCATTTTTTAGGGGTAAAAACGGTTATAATGTTGGACTTCCAAAACAGCCTTTTTGAATAAAAATACGGGCTATTCTAGGCACCTCGGTCGCTTGAGGTGCCCGTTCTAGCTGGCAGTCCGAGACTTGAAAGCCCATGTAGAGTGGAAAATGAGCTTGCTTCCCGATGTTGCTAAGAATTTCCACCTAAGTGATGATGCCGTTGCTGGTCTTAGGGGTTATCTTCAGGAGGAGTTGGATCACCTCAGTAGCCTCCCAGAAGATGCTACTTTGAGGCAGATCATGGAAAACCACTTTGAAAGAGGTGCGGTTGTTAGAGAAAGAATAACGGGTAAAAGGCAACTTCGACAAATTAGGCTCTCTGAGTTTGATCACTCTCAACATTTCTATTTGCTTTTCCGACTTCTTCAAGATAGCGTTTTGAAAGATTGTTAAGCTGCTTTGCTATCCCTAACCTGAGCGTTTTATTGCACCTACTGGCAATCGCTGTCACAAGCGACGCCGTCCTCGTCTGCATCCCTTGCTCTACAACCACAAACATTCAGCTGGTATTGAGCTTCGGCACAAGATGACATTTGAGAACAAGTCTTAAAGCAATCGCAGGTATAGCTTCCTGAAGTTTGGTTAGAAGGTTGAGCCTGGGTTTGAGCAGGAGTCGTTGTCTGCTTGATGATCGGTTGTGTATTCTGAGTTGATGTAGTGGTCTGTTGCTGGGCTTGTTGCGTCTGAGTAAGTTGGGCATTGCAAATATCTCCCCATAACCCCTTTTTCTCTTCTCTGGCTTGCCTTTGAGCTTCGACAAATCTATCTTGATACTTTACATCTGGAGGGTAACTGCTTGATTGGGCATAACCTTCCCTAACCAGGTATTCGTTCACCAGCATATCACCCAGCCAAACATACCTTAAAAGCCTGCCGTATTTGTCGGTTTCAGAAACATCTTTTTCTAACTTGACCTCCTTGCCTTCAACCAGCTCTTTATTTTTATCGGAAGCCTCTTTGCCATAACATTGAACTGGTTTACTGGGATGAACTGTCTCAGGAGTATCAATTCCAATATACCTGACTACTTGACCACCCTCGATTTTGATGGTGTCACCATCAATAACATTGATTACTTTTGCTTTATACCTTGAAGGATTAAAGTTCACAGAAGCTCCGCCCACTGCGCTTTCATTGCCAACGGCATCAACCGCCTTAATGTTGATGGTGTTAGCCCCTAAAACCAAACCGGTTTTAATCTCAAACTCGCCTTTATCATTGGTTGTGGTAGGAGGTAGCTCATTATCCTGGACAGAGGCTACAATTTTAACATTAGGCTCAGAAACACCCTTGATAGTAATTTCTTCTTCGCTATCGTTAGGCAATTTGTCAGGTAAAGCAATTTCTGGCTTAGGGGGAGGGGTTTGATCTATCGTGATGACGATATTTTCATTTCTACACTTATCTTTTTCTTCTGAGCTACATACCTCGACAGTATAGGTATAATTGCCATCAGTTAGATCATTCAGGGCGAAGAAAAACTTCCGACTGGAGTCTGACTTGGCAGATTGAATGACCTCATTGTCTTTAAGAAGGTAAACTGGCTTTCCTGAGTAGGTTTTACCAGCAATAGAAACAGAGCTTTTATTGGTTGGATCAATTTTTTCTAAGGCAAGGGAGGGGGCGGATTGAAAGATAATGACTATCAAGGTTAAAAAAACAAACAAGTAGAAACCAGAGGCAATTAGAGCCTTCCACCACCTGCCAGATCGAAAACCAGGGACTTTCTTTATAAAAGAAAACTTCTGCTGAGATTATAGCATTTTGCTTGGAGAATTTGTATAATTTTGTAGAAGTATGCCGAAGAATAAAGACGAATTACCCAAGCTCTTAACCATAAAACAGGCAGCAGAAATTCTAAATGTGCATGTAGGATTACTAAGGACAAGTATGAGGAAAAGCGAAAAGAGTATCGGGCAAAGCAGAAAGAAATTACAGAGAAAATCGGCAAACTAAATTATGCCGATGAGGAATACTATTTGACCTCAGAATACCTATTAAAACTGGCTTCTAACGCTGGTAAATTATTTGAGAGTTCTGAAGTCCACGAAAAACGATTACTTTTGAAGATGACACTTCAGAACTTGGAGCTAAAGGGCAGAAAAGTCCGATTTATCTGGCAAAAACCGTTTGACAAAATAGCTTTTTACGCCTCTCGTCAAGCCTGGCTCCCCGGGTAGGATTCGAACCTACGACTCTTCGCTTAACAGGCGAGCACTCTACCGCTGAGTTACCGGGGATCAATGATTTGTTTTAAATGTTCTCTGCCCGAACCAGATTTAAAATACTTTTCTCTTGCCCGAGCCTTACTTCTGCTCACATATTTTTCACTATATATCAACCTCCAAGGACCTTACCGCGCGTGCCAATATTTTTGTTTTTATTATGTTCATCAAACCGTCGATTCATGTTATTAGTCAAACCCTTATACAAAACACGTTTGAATTTTTTAAAACATAGACATAATACATAACATATTATATCGCCCTACCGTTGACCTGCCTGCCGGCAGGCAGGGCTACCGGGGAATGTGTTTAAAATGTGCGAGAAGATTATATCATTTAAATTCGGCTGTTTCTAGCTAAATTTAGCCCATGAGTTTATTTTTCGAGCTCCGCATTTATATACGCCTTTACGTCAGTGAAATTACCTTGACCTGCTCGGGGCTCAAGTATATAAGCTCCCTCTGGACTTGTAGCATTAGTCAAAACGTTTTCGTCTGACAAGGTGATACTTTTTGTGCTGTAACCGCCTGTCTCAGGAAACTTAGCTAAAAAGGCAATTATAGCCTCTGCTTTTAAATTAGTAGTCACCGATCTTGTGTAATTTTTGATAAAACCTGGCACATTATCAAAAGCCCCAAGCGATAAAACTTTTTCTTTAATGGCAGACAAAACCGCCATCTGCCTTTGGGCACGGGCAAAATCTCCACCATGTTCATTGGAATGGCGCGAGCGCACGAATTTAAGGACAGTCTGCCCATCCATATGGTTTATACCGGCGTCAAAATGGAGGTGTTCATAGCGGCACTCAAACTGTTTCTCAAGCTCAAAACCACTGTAAAGCGCGTGGATACGCTCCATTTCCTCCGGACTTTTGCCACAAATATTATTTTCCTCACCTTTAATGGGATAAAAATAGTCGTCAAAAGTAACCGGCACATTTACCTCAATCCCGCCCAAAGCGTCCACAGTATCAATAAGTCCGGCAAAATCCACGGCAATCACCCCATCCACCTTTTTGCCCGTTATCGCCTCCACCACATCTCCCACCAGCTTTTGCGCGCCCTCTACTCCCCTGTACTGAGTTTGCTTTAACGGATAATTGTCGTCCATACCAATGGCATAGGCGGCGTTTATTTTTTGATATTCCCCCATATCGGAACGCACCGGTATTTCCACCCATAAATCACGCGGGATCGAAATCACGGTCACGTCTTTTGTGACAGGGTCTATATTAACAAGCTTGATTGCATCCGTTAAAAAACTTCCGTCATGATCAGCTCCACCATAACCCAAAAGAAGCACATTAAAGCTGGGATCAGTGCGGGCTTCAATCTCTGCGGTATATTTTTGTACATCTTGGCTACTATATTCCATGGTTTCGGGCTCTTCTGAATAACTTATATTAAACAAAAAAACGGTGGCCAAAGCCGAGATGGCCAAAACCAAAAGACCGGTAGCGGCTATTAATATTAATTTGGATTTTTCAATTAATGTGATATTTTTAAACACCATCTCACTGATTGTACAACATAATTTGCTCTTGCAACCGCTAATAAATATCAGTAGTATGAGTGATATGAATAAAGCCATTTTGGGGTTTATCGTCGGCATAGTTATAGTAGTAATTGCCGGTTTATTTCTATTTTCGGGTGATAAACAACAGGAAGTGTCCGACCTGCCACTACCCCAAAATCATGAATACTACTGGAGCACCACTTGCCCTCATTGCGCAGTTGTCAATGAATTTATGGAAGGATGGGAGCATACGGAAGAATTTGCTTTGGACAAATATGAAACCGCAAACCCCGAAAACGCCAGCCGCCTGCAGGCCCGCGCGCTATCTTGTAACATCCCAGCAACACAAATCGGCGTGCCCTTGGTGTTTACCCCCCAGGGAGAATGTATCGTTGGCGACCAACCCATTATTGATTACTTAAACACTTTGTACTCCGATGAAGAAAATAATTAAATTTTTTGTTTTTGGAATTACTTTAATTTCTTTTTATTTTATAAATTTAGCTCCAGCAAAAGCTGTCTGCCCCGTGTGTACCGTTGCTGTCGGCGCCGGGCTGGGCCTTTCGCGCTACTTGGGCATAGATGATGCCGCAAGTGGCATCTGGTTTGGCGGGCTAATTATGGCTCTCGCGCTTTGGAGCGCCAATTGGCTTAAGAAAAAAAATATAAATATACCTTACGGCTCAATTATTTCCATGATCGTCTGGTTTATCTTAACCATCATTCCTCTCAAGCTTGGCGGTGTAATGGGGCACCCCAACAATACCATTTTAGGAATCGACAAACTCCTTTTTGGCATTATCTTGGGCATATTTACTTTTTATCTGGGTATTGCTGCTGATAAAAAAATCAGGCAAAGCAAAGGAAGGCAGCTTATTGATTTTCAAAAAGTAATTCTACCCGTAGCTTTTCTTTTGACTGCAAGCGTTATAATGTTTTTGCTTACAAGCTTAAATCTAAATATCTAAATGGCCAACAAAAAAGACATCCAAACACTTTTAGATAAGGTGGAAAAAGTAACGCAACAAAAGGATCTTGACCTTAGCAGCGGCGAAGATTTATCTATCGGTATTATGAACCTTATTTCAATTGAGGAGCATCTATTTTTCACCGCCCAAAAAACGAAAAACCAAAAATATCTGGATCTTTTAAATGAAGTGAGGCTCATGCGCACCGAACTTTTGAAAAATATTATCAAAGACTATGAAGGTGAGGTGTGGTGCATCAGTAAGCACTTACTTGCCGCCAGCATGAGGGTAATGGAAGTGGGCACCAAAGAGCTTAAAAAGGGTAATAAAGGCGAGGCCTGGGATTTGTTTGAAAAAGCTTACAAACTCTATAGCCTCTTTTGGGCCATAAATCTAAATGTGGTTGACACCAAAGACGCTTTAAATATTAAAAGCAAAAGCGATAAAATTGATTTAATCGATGAAAAAGGCAAAAAGAAACAATCGCTTTCCGTTTTTGACAAAATGGGCGAACTCGTACAAAAAGCCATCGATTGCTGCCGCGAGTAAATTTGCAAAAAATCCGTTTGTTATTGCCGGTCTGGCAACAGAACTGCTTTATATTTCCTTCTATCTTCTAAAGTGGCATTTTGGTGAACTTAATTTACACACACAAATACACCTGAATCTTGTTATTACACTTCTTGTAATTTTATATCTAATTTATTTTTTAGTACTTTTTAAAGCAAAATTTACGTCCGCTAATTTAAAAACAATTTTTCTATTCTCCGTGCTGTTTCAGGTAGGGTTTATTTTTGTGCCCTTTTTTACATCCAATGATTTACACTCCTATATAGCAATTGGCCGGGTTGTAAACCAAGGAGCAAACCCCTACATTGATACTTACAGCCAATATTGGGGCGATCCGCTTTACCCTATCATTAGTAACTATTGGTCTGGCAAACCCACGCTCTACGGCCCCATGTTTTTATTTATCAGCAGTTTTATTAACACAATCGGCCTGAACCATTACCCACTAACATTTATCCTTTTTAAAACACTTCTGATTGGCGCGAATCTTGTAAACGGCTATTTAATCTATAAAATCACGAAGTCCGCAAAAGCACTGTTTTTATACAGCTGGAATCCTTTGGTGGTTTATGAGCTTGCTGCAAACGCCCACAATGAATCTTTGCTAATATTTTTGCTTCTGCTTTCGGCGCTGGCTTTAAAACATAAACGCATCTTTTTTTCTTTTATATTTCTGGTTTTGTCTATCCTTATTAAAGGCACTACAACCGTGTTTGTGCCGTTTTATGTTTTTACCCTTTTTAAACAAAAATTAAGTTTAAACCAATTCTTTTATAAATCTATATTAATCGGCGCTTTCTGCTTGGGGATTGCGGCAGTATTTTATTATCCTTTTTGGCAAGGAAGAGAAACGTTTTCGTTTCTTTTGAATTTTTATCACGGCCAAACAATAAGCCCTTCCTTGGGCATCTGGCTTTTGGATCAAGTTGTAAGCTACACACAAGCCTTTAAACTCAACAATTTTATCTTTTTATTAATAGGGGGATTAACCGGAATATGGTTTTTGGTTAATAAATATTCTTTTCAAAAACTCATCTTTGCCTGTTTTGCGGTTTATAGCGTTTTTATTTTAACCAAATTGAGCCTGGTTTTGAGCTGGTATCTGACACCCATTGTAGCCCTTGCAAGTCTAAACGTAGAAAAGCAAAAAAATATTTCTATCCTCGTGGTTTTTTTGGTGACCATTTATCACCTGCTTCTTTACTGGTTTATAAAATGATTATTCTAAATAATCCTGAAGTTTTTTGCGGCGGCTTGGGTGCTTTAGTTTACGAAGAGCTTTAGCTTCAATTTGACGGATGCGCTCGCGGGTCACGCCAAATACTTTTCCTACTTCTTCAAGTGTCTTTGGTTGCCCACCGTCAAGGCCAAAACGAAGAGTTAACACTTTAGCCTCGCGTTCCGTCAAGGTGTGTAATACCTCATCTAAATGGTCTTTTAACAATTGTTTGCTGGCTGCGTCCACCGGCGAGGGACGCGTCTCATCTGCCACAAAGTCCCCAAGGGTGCTGTCTTCGTCTTCGCCCACTTTTGTATCCAGACTGGTAACTTCCTGGGAAATTTTAAATATTTCGCGCACCCGGTCTGCTGAAATACCCAGCTCTTCCCCGATTTCCTCAGGTGTGGGCTCCCGGCCCAAGTCTTGCATGAGCCGCTGGGATATGCGGTAGAGCTTGTTAATGGTTTCTACCATATGCACCGGAATGCGGATAGTACGAGCTTGGTCAGCAATTGCCCGGGTTATGGCCTGGCGGATCCACCAAGTAGCATAGGTGCTAAACTTAAACCCCCTTCGCCAGTCATACTTTTCAACTGCCCGGATTAAGCCCTGGTTTCCCTCCTGAATCAAGTCCAAAAGAGAAAGTCCACGGCCGATATATTTTTTTGCGATAGACACAACAAGCCTGAGGTTGCTTTCGATTAGCTTATCTTTGTAGCGGCTTTTGGTGGTTTCGCCCCGCTCTTTGCGATCCCTTTCATAACCTTTCGCAAGTTCAATTTCTTCCTCCGCAGTCAAAAGTGGATATTGGCCAATTTCTCTTAAGTATTGCCGGACAGGATCGGTGGTTTCGGGCCCTTCGAGTTTGGCAAGGATGGCTATTTCCTGGTCGATACTGAGTTTTTTCTCTATATCTTCTTCTTCGGTTGCAACGGATTCAAAAACGTCAATTTTATTTGCCAACAAAACACTATAAAACTCGTCCAATTCCGGCAAACGCTTTTCTGCGTCCGGAAAGACTTGCAAAATATCTTCCTGCGTCAAAAAACCCTGCTTTTTCCCTTTTTTAACTAGTTCTTCGGTAGCTTTGCGCAACATGGGGACAATAAAAAAGCTGCGAGCCTTACTCGCCGCAATTTAACTTATTATACACACAAACTTAAAACTATCAAGTGCCCTCAATTTCGGACCGCTTTTTACTTAGAGTGGCGAATTCTTCTTCGTATTTTATTAAAAGGCTCTCGTCTTTTTTCTTTTCAGCCAGCTTCATTTTATGGGTTAATGCCTCCATTTGTTCGTGGATATTCATAATTTTCAGCCGTAAAGTAATTTTGGCAAGCTCACGCTCAATATCAAGGGCTCTGTTGCCTCCTTCCCCTTCTTCTTCTTGAAGATATATTTCGGTAAAACCGGTGGCAAGCTCCGGCGGAAGGCTTCGCAAAAAAGCTTGTGGGTCAAATTCCTGACTTGCTAAAAACGACGACAATTTTGCAAGCAGTTTTTTGGTAAAGGGTTTTATGAATAATTTCCTAACCTCTTCATCTAACAAATACCTTGGGTTTTTTTGCAAGGAAACCGAAATAAGCCGTTTTTCCAAACTTAGGCGCACATCTTCCGCTTTTTCAATATCAACAAGTTCACTAGCAATTTCTTTTTTGGGGTTTGTCAACTTTTGCCTGACCGCCTCCTCGCTGACTTCAAGCTTTGTGGCAATTTTTTTGACATAATGATCCTGGACGATAGAGTCATCTATTGCCGACAGCAAAGGAGTTACCTCACGGCTAATCGCCGCTTTTCCCGAGCCGGTTTTGAGGTCATAGCGGGAGAAAACTTGTTCAAACAAAAAATCCCAAGCGTCTTGGGCTTTTAATATGGCTTTTTTAAATTTTTCAGGCTCGGCTTTGGCAAAATCATCCGGATCTTTATATTTACCAAGCCTGGCCACTTTAACCGATATCCCCATATTTAAAGCTAACTGTATTGCACTAACCGCAGCCTTATCTCCCGCAAAATCAGAGTCCAGTGCCATTACCCAATTTTTACTAAAACGGCTCAAAAGCCTAATCTGACTGTCGGTAAAAGCAGTTCCTTTAATGGCAACAATATTTCTTACACCAATTTGCCAAGGCGTTAATAAGTCAAGCTCACCCTCAACGATAACTATTTGATTTAGTTTTTTTATTTCGCTTTTGGCAATATCCAGTCCGTAAACCACTTCGCTTTTGTGATAACTTGGAGTTTCCGGTGAATTAATGTATTTTCCGATATTTGGCTTGTCATACTGTGGCAGTATCCGTCCGGCCAAAGCCAGTGTCCTCCCGCGGTGGTCTTTAAGAGGAAAAATCAGCCGACCACGGAAGCGCTCAACCGGCCCATAACGGGTTTTATAAACAAGGCCGGCCTCCAACAGCTCAGTTTCACTAACTTTTTTCTTTTTGAGCTGCTTAATTAAGATGCCGCTTCGCTCAGGCGCAAAGCCTATTTCAAAGGCGGTTAAGGTAGCCGACTTAAGGCCGCGGATTTTAGTGGCATATTCCAAAGCTTCTCTGCCGGCTGAGTGTTTTAACAAAAGATAGTGATAAAGCCGCGCCGCCAATGTATTGATTTCAATTGAGCGTTCTTTTTTACTCTTTTGGCCGATGTTTCTCCTTTCCAGCTTAACGCCTGCTTTTTCGGCTAAAATCTCCAAAGCTTCCCGAAATTCCAAGCCTTCGTATTTTTCTAAAAAAGTAAAGACGTCACCGGCTTCACCGCAGCCAAAACATTTATAAATCTGAAGCTCGGGGCTGACCATAAACGATGGCGTTTTTTCCTGATGAAAAGGGCAAAGGCCTTTGTAATTGGAGCCGGCTTTTTTAAGGTTTACATGAGCCCCAATAATATCCACAATATCAATCTTATTTTTTATTTCCTCAACCGCATCTGACATTTAGGCATATTATACCTTTTAATCGTAATTCCGTTTATCATGTGAGCGTAAAACTCCATGCGCCTGCCTGCCGGCAGGCAGGTAAACAGGAGGGCGATATAAGCTACAAATAAATCGCTTTAGCGAACACGACAAAAACCATGAGCGTAAGCTCATGGAAGTTTATAAAGCTCCGTGAACTCACGCTAGTGGTTTTTTCTCAGAGCTCGGCTTTACAGCCCCGGCTTCAGCTTTCGCTGATAAATCACAGAAACCTCATCGCCATAGACAATATCCCAGCCGTTATTTAGCAAATACTCATATATTGAAAAATCTTCATCTTTTTTGGGCTTTATTAACATAGACAGCTTTTCAATAATACCTTTACTGTTGTTTTCCCGGGGCAAAAGCACATATTCAATATTATATTTGTCCGCCTCTTCGTTAAAATCCTTGTCACCTTTTAAAATATTCAAATAATCCTCCATTGCGTTATTTGTTTCGCCCACAGGGGCATTATTATAACGCCAACTTGGCATGCGGCCGTCTATGTAGACTTTTTTATCAGGCTCTTTCCAAAGCAAATATCCACCCCAGGCGTATAAAGAAAAGGCTCTACCTTCAAATCCATTGTCTTGCATAAATTCAACGGCTTTTTGAGGATAAAACACGGACTCGGAAGTAGATCTGGCACTAAGCAAACTTAAAGCGGTTTGCGCAACAAAAATTAATATTGAGATTGCCAAAAACACTCTTCCTGCAAGATCCAGCCTTTGTTTACCAAATTTAACTTTAAACACTTGTTTTCTAAAAGCTTTAAAACTAAAAAAAATAATAGGGGTCGCCGTTATCGCCCACAGCGGAACATGGCGCGTGCTCGAAATTGCCTGAATGAAAAAAAACAAGGAAATAATAATTATTTCCTTGGGTAATTCGCGCCAAGAGGTTTTAAGTGCTATGAGGTACATCGCCAGATAAAAAATAAACGGAAGACTAAAAAACATAAAACTGGGGCGCCACTCCTGTATCCGCCAGCGAAGGGCTGAATCTGTCACCTGCATGTAGACTTCCCACCAAGAGCGGTAAAAATAAGGTGTTATAAATGTGGCCAATAAACTTATAAACAAAACCAAAAGTCTTTTGACTAAAACGCGTTTTTTCAAATAAGACTTAACCGAAAAATCAATCAATAAAACTGCAATAAGAATGGCAAAACTTCCGTGAACGTTTGCCCACCACAAGCTAAGAAGCGGTATTACCCAATAAAATTTTTTATATATTTTTTCTTCCAGCAAACACAGCAAAATTGACAAAAAAAGCCATGACTGAACTTGTGGACGGATGCCAAAATAAGGCAGCAGGGTTGCCAAAAACAAAAACAATAAAGCTAAGGTAAAACTGTTAGTAAAAAAATTATTTCTAAATACTATAAGCGTTATCATCAGCAACAAAGCCGTAAACAAAATTGCCAAACCCAACTGTCCTAGCGCATTGTGCAAATAAAATAACAGCAAGTTCGTAAACCATTCATGGTCAACAAAGGGGTAGCTTGCCATAGTGTAAGAAAAAGGATCAAAGCTTGGAATACCATTTTGCGAAATAATCTCCCCCAACCGCACATGCCATCCAAAATCAGGGTCAAGCTGTACTAGTGCTTTTATTAAAAAAACAAAAAACACAAACACAATAAAAAAATACTTTTTAATTATTAGTTTCATAGATAGTTATTGTTTTTTGGGGATCCTTTTTATGAAAGACTTGTTTGAGTTCCAATCCTCCCTCATCTTCTAGAAATTGTTTATACTCGCCTAGTATATCGGCGTCAAATTGGTTTTGTTCCACAAAAACAAAAGCGGTTTTATCACCATAGTATTTAACATTTTCTATATGCTCTAACATTAAATTTTTTGAATTTACATTATAAAAAGAACTTATATGAAATATTTGATAATACCTGTCAAAAGAATGATTATCAGAGCGAACATAAAGCTCGGGATAATATGTCACAACCTGGATATATTCTTTATTAAAAAATTTACTTATCTCATCAATGTCTGATCTAGAAAACAATTGGGGAGTATTAACAAACAAAGCATAGTTGACTATTAATAAAATAGAAACTAAAAAAATTAAAAATACCCCTAATTTTCGACTATATTTTTTGATATAGTATAGCAATAAAAACAAAAATACCAAACTAAATTGAATAAAGTGGTGAAAATAAAACAAGCCACCCACAAAACTTGCTAAAATGCCAGATATACCCATCGCTCCAAATTCAAAAATATATTTATCTTTTTTATTAAAGAGCAAAATAAAAATAATAAGCGACGCAACAACGCTTACAAAAATACGCATTTCGATTGTTACTACAGCTGCTAGTTGGCGAAAATAAAAAGATTTTACAGCTGAAGCATAAGAAAAATTAATATTTATCATATTGCCAAAAAAGTAAATCAAATTCTCGTTTAGCCAATACCAAATCAGCACAATAACCAAAGGCATACAAAAACCGACAGCAAAATTTACAAGTTTAGAGAAAGCGAACTTTTGTTTTAGTAAAATATAAAGAAAATAAATTAACCAAAAAAGAAGAGTCAATCTACACAAAAAGGCAAGGCAAAAAAGTAATCCGGACAAAAAATACTTTCTTGCTTCTAAAAAATACAAAGAAAATACTACAAACATCAAACCCAAAGTCTCGGCATAAAACCCACCCATAAAAGACCCTATGGAAAAGCTTTTGTAAAACAAAACCGCGAAAAATACTATCAAAAATTTAGGTAAAAACCCTTTTGACAGACTTATATTGAACCGTTTTTTAAAAAATAGGAAAGCGCCAATTAAGGCTAAACTGTCAACCAAGGTGCTTGCAAAAATTAATGCTGTTAAATAATAGTTGCCAAATAATTTATATAAAGCTGTAAAAAATAAATATAATACCGGTCCTTTGTTATCGGCATAATCCCGAAACATGTCTGCCCCGTCAGCCACACCACGGCCAATGTAATAAAAAGAAAAATAATCCTGATCGATTCTACCAACTAAAAACAGAAGCGAAAGTAAAAAAGAAGACAAAAGTGTTATAAAAAAAATCCTCTTCACTTGTTGATTATAACAGCGGTGAGGGTGGCCTGCCTGCCGGCAAGGCAGGGATTCGACGATTGCATAAGCAAGCGATATCGAAAATCACACTCAACGCGAAAATTACGGGCGGTGAGGGTGGGATTCGAACCCACGTACCCGCTAAGCGAGTCCAAGCTTTTCGAGAGCTGGCCGTTTAACCGCTCCGGCACCCCACCATAAAATAATTTTCAAATCTCAATTTTTAATTTAAAAATTGGGCATTGATAACTGGTGAATTACATGAGTGCCCCCGGGAAGAATCGAACTTCCATTGCCGGTTCCGCAAACCGATGTTCTGTCCATTAAACTACGAGGGCATACAGGTTCACCTCGAGTTTACCGATGCTTGCGCATCGTAAAACTACGAGGGCGTTACTGGGCTATATTTTAACATAAAAAAACGGAGTTTTAGCTAATCTGGTAAAAATTTGGAAAACCAGGCTGTCACCCGGTCTAGATTTGAAGGAGGAATTTCTTCATAAATTAAATATTCTTTTAAAATATCATTAATTTTGTCTGTTGATCCCGGATCAACAACCAGCTCCATCCTTCCCGGTAAATTGAAAGTTTCTATTACCAAAAGCGTACTTCCAAAACGGTTTGTAAACCAGTAACGGTTCATCAATTGCCAGTTAGTTGTTTTAGAGGCAATTTTAATGCCCTTATCGGTTATTTGATATTCAATAATTTCAGGCTCAACCGTGCTTAAAACATAAAACAAAAAAACCAAAGAAATCAAAAGAACTATCGGCATAAAACCTTCAATTAAAAAAATTACCAAACCCACCATCGAAGACATGGCAACTAAAGTTACATAAAAGTCGCGGCTTCTGCGCTTAAACGGGCGGGATGGCGCCTGCCATGTTAATAACAGTTTTTCCGCTGCATTAACATTTGTTTGGGGCATAGTCTGAGTTTGGCTTTCGGCGGCCATAATTTATTATACACAACCCAAGCGTTTAAGTCAGAAAACAACTTGTATAGAAGTAAGGCGACAAGCTTGGTATAATAACCTAGTTTTTATTGGAGGTGTCGCCTAGTGGCCGATGGCACAGGTTTGCTAAACCTGACCCGTTTATCGGGTTCGTGGGTTCGAATCCCACCACCTCCGCCAGGAGGGGTGGCAAAAGCGAAGGAACGAGCAATCCCACCACCTACGCTCGGTCCCCCTAGCGTAGTTGCTGGGACTCAATAGTGCACAAGTAAAGGTGAGGTGCTAGAGTGGACGAATAGGTCGGTCTTGAAAACCGATGTCCCGCCCTGCGGGACCGTGGGTTCGAATCCCACCCTCACCGCAGCAATAAAATTGCGAGGATTAGGGTGGCAAAAGCGGAGGAACGAGCAATCCCACCCTCACCGCCAAAACAAGGGGGTGTTTTATATATGGCAGAAAAAATATTACTTGTAGCAACAGCCGTCGTTTACAAAAACGAGGGTAAAAAAAGACTTTGGTTTATCACAAAAACAGATAAAGACGAAGAGTGGGAATTGCCAAAAACCGTAGCCCGAAAAGGAGAATCTTCTGTCCGCGCGGCAATTCGCATGATGGCAGAACAAGGAGGAATGAGGGCCAAGGTGCTTGAAGAAGTTGGCAGAAGCGGTGGAGCTACAAAAGTAAACGGAAACCCGGTATCACAAAGGCTTTTATATTATTTAATGCACTTTCGCGACGGCGAGGAAGCTTTGGGTTTTGCTGAAAGCGATTGGCTTGAATACGACAAAGCAATGCGTCGTTTAAACTCAAAAAGAGACCGACAAATGTTAAGGGAGGCAAAAAAAATAGCACAAAAGCTTGACCGGGATAAAGCTAACAAAAAAACAGTAACAAACAAAGAGGAAGATTAAATACAATTTGGTGAGGTGCCGGAGTGGACGAACGGGCTCGCTTGGAGAGCGTGTGTCCCGCCTTGCGGGACCGTGGGTTCGAATCCCACCCTCACCGCAGCAATAAAATTGCGAGGATTAGGGTGGCAAAATGGGTTGCCGCGGATGCGCTTAAGGAGCTTCGGAAAATAGGCTTTAACCTGCTACCGTAATCCCCCACACGTATTTTGCGCCATTTCTTTTTAATACTTTCCCCGCTTCGCGCATAGTTGAGCCAGTGGTCCAAACATCATCCACCACTAAAATATTTTCAAACTTATTTAACGCTTCCTGTTTTTCGGCATTAATTCTAAAAGCATTTTTTATATTTTTTTCCCTTTGGGCTTTATCCAACCTTGCTTGTGGCAAGGTTGACTTTTGCTTAATTAGGGCATTATCTAAATAAGGGATATTTAATTCGTCAGACCACACTTTGGCGATTATTTCTGCCTGGTTAAACCCACGCCAATTATATCTTCGGGGTTTTGTTGGTATGGAAACTAATACACAATTGTTTATTAATTGAGTATAACTTTTCACTTCAATTAAACAAATTCGCGCCAACTCTTCCGCTATTTTATAGCTATAGTGATATTTCATTTGCACCAGCGCTTTTTTAATTGGTCCCCGGTAACTATAACAGGCTAATTTTCCTTCCATCCCATACTTTTGTCGGCAAGAAATGTGCGTTTTCCCCTGAAAATTATATTGGCCGCACATAGGGCAATTCGTTGGGGCGTGTTTTAGCCGCGTTACACACGTTGGGCACAAATAATAACCTTGTTTATTGCACGAAAAACAATTTTTGGGAAACACGAAGTCGATTAAGCCCATTTTTCTCTCACTCATGTACAATATAACCTAAAATGAGAATTAATAACAAAAAAGCCTATTTTAAATACAACATTTTAGATAAATTTGAAGCCGGTATAGTTTTGAGTGGCACCGAAGTAAAAGCTTTTCGCAGTGGCGCTGTTAGCATCAACGAAGCTTTTGTCCGGGTTATGAACGGGCAAATGTATTTAATCAATGCCCATTTTAAGCAAATTCCCGGTACCTTAAGCTCAACGCGCACAAGAAAGCTTCTTTTGCACAAACGCGAAATCGAAAAACTGGAAAATGCCGTCAAAGCTAAAAAATTGACTTTAATACCTTTATTCATGTATACTAAAGGCCGACTCATCAAGGTAGAGGTTGCCCTAGTTAAGGCAAAAAAGAATTTTCAAAAAAGGGAAAAGATCAAAAAACGAGACCTTGATAGGCAAATGGAACGGGAATCGCTAGAGAAGTATTAATGGGGACGCACTTGGTATCGACGGAAAGCACATTAAAAAAACTGCAAGCCGAGTGGCGGTTTTACACTCGTAAATCTCTTAAATCAATATAAATAAGTGACGATGATTATTCGTACACTCCAAAACAAGGCTTTGCCTACGCATATGCCTAATTGGTGTCTCATAAGCTATTTTTCCTAACTGTACTTTTGAGGCATAAACCCAAGTTAGGATGCGGTTACCATGATTTTGACCTTTAATCATTAACCTAAGACTTTTTAGGTCTTACCAAAAACGGTTTTCTTGTTAACTTTTTATGTTTTTGGAACACCATAAACAACAAGATAAGCTTGTAGACGTTTTTTTAAGAACTTTTTCGGACGAGGGTTCGACTCCCTCCGTCTCCACCAAAAAACAACTTCTCTTCTTGTGTAAAACTTTATTTGGCTGCTACAATTATTTTATTAAATGGTTACACAAGAGCTTCTTAACTATATTAAAACGCAGCAAAGCCATGGCTTTTCCCGTGAAGACATTACCCAAAGCTTAATCACCCAAGGATGGCAGACCATTGACATTAACGAGGCTTTCAACCAAAGCCAACCACAAACTCCAAATAACCCCGCTCAACCAACTCAAACAGTAGTAACTACCAGCAGTACCAGCAAATCCTCTTCTGGCTTTAAAATTATTATCTATATAATTATTGGTATTTTGATACTGGCTTTGGCAGGGATTGCTACTTATTTTGGCTACGGAGCTTTTGTTAACCGCAACACGGAGGAGCAAATAAATCAGGTACAAAGTGATAATCAAGGAACCCAATTCAATTAAGTTTAAATTCATATAATTTTCCTTCTTTTAAATAAATAAGCTTATTTTGCGATTCAGAAACAACAAACCCGTCAACAGCAGTAAACTGGGGGTTAACGTACTCAGACTCAAACTCGCCGTCTTGGGAAAATTTTAAAAACTTGGTTTGCAAAGAATCATAAAAATATAAATATTCACTATCTTCGTCAACATAAAACTTACTAAAAGAAAAATTGTTTTCGTGGTCTTTTACGGAAAAGTTGTCTTTATTGCCGCGGGTATATTTTTCAACTTTCCCGCTTTTGGTTAAAACCCAAACAGACCCGTCTATACCCAGCGCTTCTACTTCCGAAAAATCCGGTTCAACCCCGGGGGCTAACCACGCCTCTTTTGGGGATGAACCCAGCTGAACACCGGGATAGCGCCAAATCTGGTTGT
Source organism: Candidatus Microgenomatus sp. (assembly GCA_020724555.1). Lineage (GTDB taxonomy): Bacteria > Patescibacteriota > Microgenomatia > UBA8517 > UBA8517 > DYGT01. The sequence continues at coordinate 136,999 of DYGT01000001.1, read as the reverse complement.
TTTTGCGATCCAAAACATATAAATTACCGGCAAACGCAGAAATCAAAACCTGCTTGGGATCCCAATCTTCAGGTTTAACAATAAGTTCAACATCTTCGGTAATTTCTCTTACTCCGTCTGAGCTTAAGACAAAGCTGCGGCCAGCATAAAATGCCAAATCCAAGGCGTCCTTTAAATAATCCGGTCCGGCCACAAATTCGGTGGTTTTATTTTCAAGCTCAATGCTTACTATTTTTCTATTTTTGTCATCCATTACCAAAATCGCTTCATCAGAATAAACCAATTTGGTAGCTTGAAAACCTTGGCTTATAAGTGACGTGTCCAGGTAAAGCTCGGGGTTAACTTCATAAACTCCGGCAACAGGACCAAGGCTATTGCTAATATTTTGAACGAGTTTGTCCAACTCTTCACTTTCCGCACCTTGGCCTTCTTTAAGTTTTTGTGCGTCTGCCCTGGCAGACAGCAAAAGCTCTTTGGCACGAGCTTTGTTTAGTCCAACCAAGCTTTGAGCCTCTTCGTATTCGCGCTCAATTTCAGAAATACGACCCATTAATTCAGCTTGTTTTTCTTTCGCGTTTTTTTGCTTAACGCCAAACACAATACTTGCTGCCAAAATTATTAAGATTAAAAAACCAACCAAGGGTAAACTTTTTCTTTTTCTGCCGGTTTCTACATCTATGGTATCTGGTTTTACTTTTAATCGCGGGTCTGGAAGGTGTGCCAGCAAAGTATCGATAAAACCAACCAATTTATTTTTAATTTTAGGGGCTTTTGTTATTTGTGGCTGAGAGGCGGCCAGAACAACCCGCTGTTCATCGCTTCTTACCGGATATTTCTCCTCAATTTCAACTACTAAAATTCCGGTTGAACTTGCCCGGGGTGAATTTAATATTTTTGGAGTTATTGTTTCTGAAAATTCCGCCAAACCGTCTGTTTCTAAAGACCCTTTTAATATCCCTTCTGAGATTGTATGGAGAAGCTGCTGTGTGCCAATTATATATTTGTCCCCGATAACTATTTTCCCGGATACAGACAGATGATTGCCGCGTTGAGTGGTAATTAAAGGTACTAATTGCCCGTGACGCAACACCAATAATACGGCACCATTTGCACAAGCCCCGAGCAAATTATCGTTCAAAAACACCAAAGCACCAATTTCTACATTCATCTGCCTGGAAGTAAATTCAGACGAAACCCGGCTAACCGCACCGACAAGACAATTAAATGCACTATCTTCTAACTGACCATAATACTCTTCGTGCAATCTGGCCAAAATCTCCCTGCCCATTTCAAGCCTTTGCTTATCGTTTTGGTAAAGCTGGCCTTCGCTATCTATAGTTTGTGTAGAAATAACGGCGTATAGCCGGCCACGACGCACAATTTTTTCTTGCGAATCCGGAACATAATCGTGAACCTGAACCCAACCAGAAGCGTCAGGGTTGCCTACAACTTTAGTGGAGGTGTAATTAAGCGGCATAAATATAAAGTGGGTAGCTACCCTTACAGTATCACAAACGCTACCACAAATGTACCTAATGCCAAAAAAAGGTGTATCCAGCCTAAAAACCGAATAGGCCCTTCAAACCCTACCTCCAGTGTGTTGGTCATTTGGTTTATTTGACGGATAACAACCGAGGAAAATATCAAATATATAAAAAGGCCTAGCAACAAAAAGGCTCTTAACAAAAGCCAAAGCGACCCGGAAAACTCAAAATTTATTAGTTGGTCTAAACTCACCTTACCCTCCCTTCAATTTTTTCGACTTCCTCTTCCACCCTGAGCTCACGTAAAATTTGGGCAACCACATCCGGCTTAGGGACCGAGATAAATTCAATTTGGGGTATTTCTGCGGCTGTCTGAACCATAACATTGCCAAAATTAAACATTGTGCGGATTACTCCCCCAACTTGGGTAGTAACGTCTTGAATTTGGTCTAAATTCGCATCCGTAATCTCCCGATAAATAAGATGCACAAAATCTACGTCAAATATACGCTCGTCGGTAACGATATTGACATTAAAAAACCAGCTAATAAATTTTTCAATGGCAAAGGCAAGGGTAATCAAATACCAAAACATTAAAGCCACCAGCTGATAATTAGCCGGAAGCTCAACAACCGGCACAACATAACTTAAAAACATAGGAGCAAGAAGCATTAAGATAACAGTCAAAATCCAACCAATATTTGTAATGGGGTGCCTTCTTAAAAGCAGGATTATATGCTCTTTATTATCAGCTCCCACAAACTTCACGCGGTGTGGATAATAATTAAAGGCCGAGATAGCCTTATAGGTAGACTTGGGAAGTTCATCTTGTATTTCTTTCTGAAGCGTTTTTCTTAACTCTTCAGGGTCGTGACTTAGGCGGTGTAACTTTTTGTGTGTTTTTTTTACTTTCGGCTTTTTTCCCTGTTCGGATACAAAAATATCTGGCATCTTGGCTTTTATTATACATTTTTTATGTTAGATTGTTAAAAATTAAATCTGCTCAATATTATACAGGCTTGACTTGATGCCGATGTACCCGGGGGCTCTTAGGTTAAATGCTCTTTTAAATTCTTCACCACTAATGGTTACTGCGCCCTTGTTTGTACCAAAGCGGACTGAGCTGGTTGTGCCATTATTGGAATAAACAACCGACACACTATTTACGGACGAAAAGCCCCCTATGCCAGCTAGCTCGCCGACAGAATATGGATTTCCTCCCCAACACGCGGTATCCACCGGAGACACGCGCGACACATCTCCTCCTCCTTGGTAAAGCACTTTCCAGGCATTTAAAATGTCTGCCATTTCCGCACTTGTTAACCATGGATTACTGCGCCCACAGCTTGACCCACCCCGGCTTTTATACCAGCCTTTATAAAACCAGGGTGAACCCGCAATTTTTTCATAAGCGTTGTCCGGCCACGAACCGTTTGTATCTTTAATCCCGCTCCATCCCCACTGACTTATCGTAAACCCTCCTGCCGTTGAGGCATAATACGTTTTCGCCGGACCGCCATCTTTTACCAGCACCCATCCGCGGGTAGCCCGAACCGCCTCCGCCCATTTACCGGTTTTAAGCTGTGGTTTGTAGACCTGGCATGCCTCACTCGTGCAAATTGATCCAGCGCCATTGTTTGTAACGGCCAAGGCGTAGCTGCGGGCAGCTACAGCCTGGGCCTTAAGCGCTTCAAACCCGCCATTATTTCCCCAAGATTCGGGGACTTCGTATATTCCCATTAAATAATTATCCTCAAAAGAAACGCGCCCTATCCCTTGAACCTCAATGGTATCTGGCACAGGATAGCCTTTATTTAAAGATGCCCCCTGGTAATAAGCCGACAAAATCTCTTCCGCGCTTTGGCCAGATTTGCTTCTTCCATACGCACCATACTGGCTCATGCCGGTTCTATGGGGAGCTCCAAAGCTAAAGGCTGCAAATGCTGGACTAAATCCTGGGTTACAGAAATTGGCTGATCCCGGAGGGCCACTACAAGGCTCCAGGGTTGGTGGCGTATCTCCAATGGAGGTTTGAAAACCACCCTCTTTCAAAGCCACCAATTGCTCTTGTTTGGCACTAAGTTCAGTTAGATAACTTTCCACTTTTTCTATTTCCCCACCCAAAAACTGGGCGCGATTATTAACTTGAGCCTGAAGAGAAGCCAGCTCTGCTTGGTTTTTTTCTAAAGTTTCTTTGTCGCTTTTAAGCTGCCCCAACTTGGTGGCCAGGTCTTCCATGGTTAAGCGGTCTTGATCAGCTGCTTTTTGGCGTAAAAATATTTCCCGGAAGGCACGGGTTGCGTCAGCGCTTGAAATAAAGGGAATAATGGGGTCATATGTGCGGATAAAGCGGTAGTGGTTATTTGTCTTTTCATTAAAGACCTCTTTGGCATATAAAAGGTCTTCCTCGCGATCAACAATCTCACCTTGTACTTTAGTTAGCTGGCCAGAAATTCCTTGAATGCGGCCTTTAATGCTAGTTAACTGTGTGTTAAGGGAAGTTAACTCTTGCTTGTTGGCTTCGTGTGCTGGAGTAAGGGCATCGATTTCGGCTTTTATTTTTTGCAGACAAACGTCTATTTCACCAAACTCCGGATTGTTACAATCTGGCTCTCCCGTTATAGACATCTGAAGCGGGTTTAAAAATAAAAAAGCCAAAAAAAATAAAACCAGAGGCAGCAATTTTTTCATCTACTTATTATACCAGTAGTCTACTACCCCCAGCTGCATGCTAAACTGTATTTGCTTATGAAACCTATTGCAAAAATATTATTGCTCACCACATTATTTTTGCTATTTAACTCACCAACAAAGGCTCAAGAGTCATCTTGTGATATAAACATAAGTCCTCAAGCTGGTCCTGTAGGAACAGAATTTAGTCTGAACCTGACCAACTGCAATCCACCCGATGGAACCTACCTCATTGATGTTTTAGGCAATACAACAACATATTTAAAAACTCACAACATCGAGGTAAATGGAGGAACAGGATCATTAAACATTTTTGACGAACCTGCTCAACAAGGTGATTATTCAGTCTCAATCTACTACGATGGAGTAGCAATAGGAACAAGGGAACTTTATGTACAAGCAACCGAAGCGTCTTGTAAGTTTTTAAACATAACACAGATAGACACCAAAAAAAACGTAACGGTTAAAGGAAGCGGTTGCGAACCAGCCTGGACAGATATACGCGTCCAAATATTTGATGAAACAGGAACAGAGATTTTTACCAGTCTTTACTCTGTTAATGCCGGAGAGATCGACTTTAGAATTAACGGAGACATGCTGGAGTATAACAAGAATTATACGATTCTTGTAAAATATCTCGATATTACCCTGCTTAACCAGACTTTTGTCGCACTGCCAAACTCCCTCTTTTGTAACCAAGATACTAAAACTCACTTAAACACTGCTATTGGCTGCATCCCAATAAAGGCAAACACAGACTTTTTACGGTTTTTACTTCAGTGGAGTATTGGAGTGGCTGGCGGATTTGCCGTACTTTTGATATTATATGCTAGTTTCCTTTTTATCACCTCTTCGGGTGACAAATACAAACTGCAATCAGCAAAACAGCTTTTAACAGCAGCTATTGCCGGACTTTTGTTTTTAATTTTTTCCGTCTTTATTTTGCGCGTCATCGGAGTTGATATACTAGGAATTAACCAACTAATACAATGATAGATCTACTTATTAAAACAGCACATGCCCAAGGACCTAAGGGCGGTGGAGATTGTCTTGACCACGAGCTTAACACAGCAATAGGCTGCATACCTATTAACGACAGCAGCTCCTTAATAAGCTTTTTTCTTCGTTGGAGCATTGGTATCGCTGGAGGCATTGCTGTTATTTTTATCCTTTACTCAGCTTTTCTTTTGATCACCTCAGGAGGTGACCCTAAAAAAGTCCAGGCAGGAAAGGAACTTTTGACAGCAGCTATCGCAGGACTTGTATTTTTAATTTTGTCTGTATTTGTTTTAAGAATAATTGGTATAGATATCCTAGGAATTACACAAATTGCAGCATAATAAATTATTAAGGTAAAATTAATAATATGAACAACCAAATATCTCAAATCCATTTTGATTACTTGCAAAAAGTTACGGCACCTCAGTTTAATAACAGCACAAGGCTTGCCAATCTTGTTTCTGGCCCAATTAGCATAGTAACTATATCTTTTTTTGGTGCAGGCGTATTACTTTTGCTATACCTTATTTCAGGAGGTTTCTCTTATATGCTATCTGGCGGTGATCCCAAAAAGGTTGAGAGTGCGAAAGGAAAAATAACCAATGCCCTTTTGGGGTTTGTCTTAGTAATATTTGCATTTTTTATAGTACAAGCCTTAGGCTTAATTCTGGGTCTTGATGGAGTTATACAAGTATTTGGAAGGTAAATAAATGAACAAATTAGCAGATGTACCAATTGGAAGAACATTAAACACGCCACTTGGAACTACAAAATCTTTAGGCGACCTGATTAATCTAATTACAACTAGTGCTATTACGATAGCCGGAATTATCGTTTTATTTTTATTTCTATATGGCGGTTTAAAACTCATTACGAGCGCAGGCTCAAACGATCCCAGAAGTACCGGGCAAGGCAAACAAGCCGTGACTTATGCGGTAATAGGATTTATAATTATATTTGCATCGTACTGGATTATCCGCGCCATTGAAATAATAATGGATGTAGATTTTATAACAAATCCAGCCAGTATGTTTGGGTATCTCGGATCATGAATTATTTAATCTTTTATCAACTAGGAATTATTAACAGACCGGTTCAACTAAGGCGTTTTGGTACTGTGGAGACAGGTGCGTTAGGGCTTTTTTTACAATTATTATTTAATATTTTAATAGTTGCTGGTGGAATTTACGCGGTCTTTAATTTTATATTAGCGGGTTATGGTTTTTTATCAGCCGGAGATGATCCTAAAAAAATTCAAGGGGCTTGGGCTAAAATCTGGCAAACTGCGATCGGGGTTATGTTTATTGCAGGCTCGTTTCTATTGGCAGCAATTTTTGGCAGAATTATTTTTGGCGACGCTACAAGTCTTTTGCAACCAACCCTACCTACTTTATAACTATGGAAAAACTGGTACAAATTAACTTAGCTCCGCCTGGAGGTTATTCCGGGCCGGGTACAATAGGCACAAATGTTGCCGGAAGGGAATCCACGCTTTTGACATCAGTGTTGTCAACTATTATAGGTGTTATGACGGTTGTGGCATTTATTTGGTTTGTAATTCAGTTTATGATCGGTGCAATTGGATGGATTACTTCAGGGGGAGATAAAAGTAAAATAGAATCTGCTAAAGGCAAAATCACAACGGGCGTAATTGGCTTGGTGGTGGTAATTTCTGCAATATTTTTGGCAGACTTTATGGGCAGTGTGTTCGATATACCAATTTTAGAAGTGCAACAGTGGTTTATTTTGCTTAATATTTAAAAACATGGAAAACTTAATAGCACAATCAGGAGGTGGCGGTGGGGGCGGAGCTACTGTGGGCAAATTCTACAACAAAGCACTTCCGGGCTTACTAAATTTTATGGGAGACTATGGGGGGACAAATTATATTACTAAACTATTAAAAACACTGGTAACTCTTTTTTTTATTGTCGGCACGACTGTATTTGTTTTTATGTTATTATATGGGGCTATTAAATGGATCGCCTCGGGCGGTGACAAAGCTCAACTAGAATCTGCCAGAGGAACCATAACAAACGCTTTAATTGGCCTTGTGCTTTTAGTAGCTACATTTGCCATAGTTAAACTTATCGAAATTATTATGGGTGTGCAAATTCTTCAATTTGATTTAACCAAAATATTTATTAATGCTTGACAATGTCAATTATAAAAACTTAGCATTAATTACATCTAATCTTAAGGAGGTGATCATGTGAACGATACTAGCGTAAACTTATTAATTAACGATGCACCAGAATGGGGTGTAACACAACTTATTGGCTGGGCAGTAAATATAGTTCTGATTGTTGCGGGAATCATATTCTTTTTTATGCTTATTATTGGCGGTATCCGTTGGATATTATCCGGTGGGGACAAGGCTAACACCGAGTCTGCCAGAAACCAGATCACCGCCGCTTTAATTGGACTCATAATCGTATTTGCAGCTTGGGCACTAGCCGCCCTTTTGGGGACTGTGTTTGGTATTGAAATATTGAATTTTGATATCCCAGCAGTAAACTCAATAACTTAATTATTACTGCATAAACGCCATAAAAGTAATTGGTATCTTTGCTAGTTACTTTTTGTGGTTTTATTCACTAAATGTCTTAATTGAGAAAAACTATTAGTTAGGATAAACTTTTTATATATGCAGACAATTTATGCGCAAGTACCACAAAACATATCAGGGGATGAGCCTGCAAGCTTTAAAGATTTAGAAATAATATTTTCAAACGTTTTAACGTTTGCCCTTCCCCTTTTGGCAATCGTCCTTTTTCTTATGCTTATTGTTGGTGGATTTAAATTTATAACCTCAGGAGGCGACCAGCAAAAAACAGCGGCCGCTAAAAATGCCATTACTTGGGCTATTGCAGGGCTTGCTTTTGCGGCTATGGCCTATTTAATCATAAACACTATTGCCGCCCTTACAGGACAAGGAGCTATTCGAAACTTTAACATTTACCTTAACAGATAGATTTGAGCTTCATTTAAGTTAAATGCTAAAATAGACTGTGTTAAAGATAAAATATGTAATTCTGTTAAGTTTGATAGCTATTTCTTTTTTGGTGGGAAGGTCTTGGCAAAACAGCAAAACTCCTGTAAAAGCCCAGGGTGGCGTGTATCCCATAGGTCCAGAGCTCGCAATTTCCAAAGCTGGCGATACGGTTGTTTATAGACAAAATTACACAGGTGTTGTGTCTGTTATCAATTATTTAAGGCATGGAGAAACCCAGCCTTTCAACCCCATAACCGACAAAACTCAGAATCCATCAATCTATTTACGTGTAGACATTGACGCAAACACTCCAGATACCGAAATTATCAATTATGCTCTCCGGTTGAAAGAAATTGGACCGAGCGAATTTCCAAATGGAATAAAGGCTGTAATTCTGGGGGTCGAAATGAACAATCTAGACCCTGAGTTTTGGAACGAGCCGGGGGTTTCGGTTGAAACCGCAGCCAGACATTATGCAGATAAATTTATAAAATTTGCAGCTGCTTTAGATAATGCATACCCTCTGGCACCCGCACCTCCGGACTTATTTATGGGAAACCCTAACTATAACGCAGATCCATGGATGAGTGCCTTTACAAGTTATAGAAATAGTTATGGAAACACTTGCGACTGGGTAGATGTAAATGTGTCAGACATTTTTGAACTCGAACCCACCGTGGGTGGCGGGCGCTATTCATGGCTTAATATTCACCAATATCAGCAAGAAAAAATGTGTGGTGCACCTGTTGTACACTTTGAAGGTTGGGGTATGGAACCTGGTAAAAACCCTGACGTTTCTGAACAAGTTGCATGGTACCAAAGTCACGAACTACCATCGGATGTGCCCACGGCCACAACCTTAATCATTCCTATTTGCGACGGTAAACGTCAAACTGGTGAAACGTGGTGGTACTACATAGAAGGCAGAGTATTTAAACATGATGGCACAGAAGTAGATGTAGAAAATTGCAGTTCAATATCGCATCCTCCTATACCCGTAAACAAAGACCCATTCCCTCCTCCGTATATAGCTTGTGATCAAGTCTATGACAACATGGATTTTCACTCACTTCGGCCGTTTCAAGCCAGCCCATGCAATCCCGAACCAGCCGTAAGTTACGCCATGTGCGCAAACGATTTAATAGCTACAGAAAAAATTGAACTCACATGGGCAGGTGCATTACCCACCGGTATTAGCCTGAAGGAAGATTGTGAAGAAATTGCCGGAAATATGGTTTGTCAATTTGAAGTTAATGAGCGCGAAATTCATGTAGATGTAGATTTAAGCACTGCCGAGCTTCCCATCGTAGGCTTGACCCAAGGCCCTTATGTTAATAATAGCCAATACCGTCCTTTTGGGACATTAACAGATGCGCAAAGGATGAACGAATACTTAAGCTGGTATATGAATGGCACTGTTTACCGCGCAGAAGAAAACCGGCCGGTTTATTATGAAGAATATCCCGGGAAACCGGAAGAGATAAGCGACGAAGATTACGAAACTCTTCGGCAAAGGGCTGGTGAGGTGATAAACTTCTCGGGTCCCTTAAACAAAATGCTTCCTAAAGACGTCCAAACAAAAGAAAGGTTAGAGGAGATAGAAAGAACCGAGGGAGGAGACATAAACCAAGATGGGGAAAACAAAAAAGAAAGTGACGAAAACGGACCACGCCATAACCAAATTGTAGGGTGTTTATACAAGCTAGAGGGCTACAATTCTTTTTTTGATGCTATAGCAACCGTAGGCGATTTCTTTAATTTTTTAAATAATTTGGGCCCTGTGGATTACCTTGTCCCCGACAGCTTTACAAAAGGAAAAGATGTGGATGCAAATCCTCCCGGTCCTTGTTATCCAGAGCTAGACGAAAATGGGGATATGGAGATCACCTCTGATGAATTAGACGAACTCAAAGTTAGTTTTGGATCGGCCATAGATTGGTTAACGCCAGACTTAAAGGTAAAAGTGGAAACCAAAAGACTTACCGATTGGGTTGGAGAGCTGCCTCCACTAAGAGAAAATTACGAAAATTTTTCTGACTATTGGATGGCTTACAAAGAGTGGCGCGGGGATTTTTGCTTAAGCTTGGGTTTTGTTTACTGGTGCTTTGATCCAGGGGGCGAGGACCTACTGCCTAAATGGCCGGGGGAGCTTTTTTACAATATCCCCTATTCCTCTACCGAAGACAGGGTTGGACAAATTTCTATGCAGAGCGCCAAAACGCAGCCTCCAAGTGACTTAAGAAATCAAACAGTATCTTTTGTGCCCGACGACGAAGATGGTACAAACAGCAAAAGTTTATTTTTCCCCCACATGCAGGAAACAGCGGAACTTGGAGCATTAATCCAAAGCACTTATGTGACCGGCATTGACACCGAGCTAAAAAATAAATGGCTTGTGGATTCCAATTTTATTCCCCAAAATACACAATCCGCAGGTTATAACACAAACTTTTGCGAACCCCTGGAGAGCAGAAACCCTAATCCAGGAGACGACCTTTTTGGCGATTACCCCGAAAACCCACACTTAACAGGCAATATTGTTTATTCGGGAGAATTTACTTGTACATTTCCAAGGCAAGAAACAACGGGCGGCAGTGGAGCCGATTATACCTGCAGCACACCCGGAGCCGTTGCCTGCAGATTACAACCAGAACCTGCAAGCGACTATTGCCGCGAGTTTACTTGCGGTGACGACGGTTTTTGGCACGAATCAGGCGGCGATGCATGTGTATCGCAAGGTTGCGAACCAATCCCAAGTATCAGTTATGGCAACTGTACTGTGGAGTTGTCTACCGGACTCTCCCTTTATACAAACACTCCCAATATTGAAGAACTTTGGGAGCGGTATGTAAATGGTGAAATGTCCACATTTAAGCGTATTTACCCAAAAGTTGGAGAGGGACGGCCGGTCACGGAAATTAAAGACATACCTGCAGACACAAAAATATCCTACAGCTCAAATGCTACTGAAACCAATGCCGGTGATCCCAATAGAAGTCGTCCCGGAACAAATGCCAGCCTTTATATTCCCCATTTGGGCTCAATCTACGATTACTTCCTCAAGGGTATTCAAAAGGCACTGCGACCAAAAGATGCAGGGATTAATTTATCAACCATCGGACAGTCATTGGCCCCTGCCTATAACTATTTTGAATCTATCGCGTGTCCATCTTCTACAGCACCACCTTCAAATATCGATTATAGAGAGGGGGTTTTGTGCGAATCCACACCAGATGAATGTAACCCGAACGCACCCATCCCCGCGGGCTACGATGGTGTGTTTAAACAAAACGTTATTGACCTGGCTAAAAGGTGGGTTGAAACCGGAGGGGAAAATAGTTTGGTTGAATACTGTTATAACACCGTTGTCAGCAAGTCGCTTGAGGCACAAGTAAATCCCATTTATACGCTTGCTATTTGGATTCAAGAGTCTGGCGCAAGTAATTATAACTCAAATATCACCACTTGCGATCCCAGTAGACCTAGCCAAACAGTGCAAGACTTTGGTATAAATGATCCGTCTATAGCCGGTAACTTTGCAGCCCAACTTAACAGGTTTCTACGTCTTCCTTATTATTATCCAAACACATATGGTCAGTGCTTTGAGGATGGTTGTAATTTAGGCACTTTTTCCAGAGTTTATCAGCAAGGAGCAAGTGAAACTTGTAGCGTAAACAATAGTGCCATAAGTTATGCTGACAAAACCGCAAGAACCATGTCGTCGATATTTAACGGTTGTCAGCCCAAGTACCCCACCGATTTAAGCTGCCATCCCTAAAATTTACCTATTTTTAAATTTAAATCCCAGATGCTATCATATAAGGTGACACCAAAAACAAATATTAACATGTTAAAACGCCTGCTCATTTCTTTTTTTGCTGTATTTATAATTTTCTTTTCCATTGCCCCATCTGCCGCCAATGCCCAATGGTATAACCAAAATCCAGCAGAGTGGTATACCCAGGTCTATGATGACAGCAACCCTTCGGAAATTTTTGGTGAACGCTATACAGCAGCGCAAGTAGATTGGATTATAATGTCAGTTCTCACTTGGCCAGCCACCAAAATTCTTCAGCCAAATAATGTTAGTTGTTTTTTAAATTTAGCTATTGAGCACACTGTTGACATAAACACCTGCGTAAACGGATTTAACGACACTATAAACATACTCAGAAAAGTCGCCTCAACCCCTAAAATCAGCGATGCTTCCACAAAGGACAAAAATCAATCTTTAGCAAGTAAAATTTTCCAAGAAAGGACATTTTCTGGTATTTCGTATGTTAAACATAAAATACAAAATTTTAACTTAATACCCACAGTTGAAGCTCAAACTGGTTTTGGGTACACCAGATTTGAAGGTGTTACTCTCACGGTTTGGAAAGAAATTCGTGACATGTCGTACGCGCTATTTGTCGTAATTGCAATTGTCCTATCTTTTATGATTATGTTTCGCGTTAAAACTTCGCCCCAAACTGTTATGACAGTTCAATCTGCATTACCAAAACTAGCAATTGCCCTAATACTTGTTACCTTTTCTTACGCCATAGCGGGTTTTATGGTGGACATGATGTACGTGGTCATAGGAATAATATCTATTTTTCTTGACCCGATTCTTCCAAACGACCTGACAAACTTTTTTTCTGAATCAACGTTTGAGCTTCTAACAGAAGGTTTTGCTGGTACTGGAGTTTATGGGTTTTTATTTTTTAATCTTTATGCGATACCTTTTACTTTAATGATAGCCTTAATATCGCTTCCTTCTGGGGTGCTAGGAAACATTGTGTTCGCAGGCGGATTGTTCCTGCTACCACTTGCTCTAATTATTATGCTTATAACTTTTATAATTTTGTGGATCGTGTTAATTGTGATGTTTTTCAAAATCACCTGGATGCTTATAAAAACAACCGCAATGGTTCTTCTGCTTGTTATGTTTTCACCGCTTTATATTGTTGCCGGCATAATCATTCCTGGGTTGGGTTTTGGTTCGTGGGTAAAAAATTTAACAGCACAACTAGCAGTTTTTCCAGTAGTAGGGCTATTGTTCGCCTTTTCATACCTATTCCTTGCCCATGCCTTTTCTGAAGCAGTAAAAGCAACCGCTGCATATGAACTGCTTGAGTCAGCCGCAGATATAGTTCCATTATTTGGAGACATAGGCGATCCAGGAATGGGCTTTGGAGATGGTTGGCCTCCTCTGGTTGGTTTATTGGGTGGAGATTTTGGATCAATCATTTTGCTTGGTGTAAGCGTAATCTTCTTATTTATGGTGCCAAAAGCAGCCGACATGATAAAAGGATTTATCACAGGTAGACCAATTTCTTATGGAAGTGCGTTTGGTGAGGCTATGGCTCCCGCAAAAATGGCCGGAACCGGTGGACTACAATTTTACGCTAGCCATGAAGAGAGAACGTTCAATCCTGCAAGTCATACAGGACCTCAACTAACACAGCATGAAATACTAGAAGGTCTCAGAAGATTGAAGATTGTCAGGTAGAGCGTCTAGTAATTTCTTGTGAGGCTCTCCTTCGAATTTCCTGTCTACCGGCTGCTATCCCACCTAAAGTATTTCTTATAGTCCCGCTCCAAGTATGGACATCTTGTGCGTGAAGTTTACCCAAGATATACTTTTTAGCTACCCTTCTTTCTCTTGGTTCTTTATACAACCTAGGTAAAAGTAAGGTTAACACTTCCGTAACCGCATTATCATAAACAGCATCATTTAAATTCAATACAAGTTCATCTGTCCCCAGCAAGTATCCATGTGCGTTTTTATCAAACACTTTTCCTCTTTCTAGTGCTAGCTTTGACACCGCTGCTGTCAAAAAATCTAAATCATAATAAATATGTCGTAACCAGGGTTCTGTAGATACAATAGCGCTAAATGCAGTAGCAAAATCACCCGCATCGCTTTTAGGTTCGTCCTCGGTAAGAAGTTCATATATTTTTCTAACTGCACCAGCTCGTGCTGAATAACGCCACCACAAATCTCCATTCGATCCACCATCGCGGAAGCTTCTTTTCCACTGTCTTCCTTGAACAGTATAGACAGTTGATTCTTGATCTGGACGTAGCAACTCTGGATCTGCGACATCAATTAACCCATTACCTAAATCCACATTGCTTGTGCGCAATATAGCTTGCCCCCACGAAGTGTGAACGATATGTTGTTCACGATCGCTAATAGTGGTTTTGTCTTCTAAAACCAAGTAGTCCATCCAACTATAAAACATTCTTTCAGGAAAAAAGTGAAAATTTCCTTCCTCCACTTTAGCTTTAAAAGCTCGTCCATGTGCTATTGAACGATCAGCAAACCAATCCCCTAATGGTCCGCCCCACTTCTCCTCAACATCCTGAGGGCTTTCCTTGTCTAATTTAAACATTGCTTTATCTAAAGGCATAAACATTGACCTTACAGAATCGGTTGATATGTGTGGGCCTGCAAGGGTTCTTTGCCTACCTCCTCTATCGCCTGAGTCCACAGCTGCCGACATAAATATAGTATTCCAAGCGAAAATTGTCGCTGCTTCAGCAGCTAATCTTGACGAATTGGTAAGTTTATATTGTGAAAGCAAATATGGGTTGTTATCAAAATAATCTGTCAAGGAATCAATTAATTTATTCATCAATTCTGTCTGTCCAGATATCAAATTGGATCCTGCATACTTTTCTTTTAATCTCAGATGGCTATGTCTATGTTGGTTGTTAACATATACTTTATAATTCTCCCTACCGTCATCGTCAATTTCTATTGCTACGACTCTATCTGGTACGGACGTATCTGGCTCTGAAAGTTCAAATATTTCATTCATTAATGTAACCAATGCAATTCTATAGCCAGCTTTATTCATCCATGCATATCCCAAACCTTTTGATTCAATTTGTACTTTAATATCCTGTTCTCCTTCAATAAATCCAGGTTTCAAATACGCATCTAAACTGCCTTCTGCATCCTTTCGACTAGCAATAAAATTTATGTGTATTTCCGCGCGAACCATTGACCTTTCCTCTTCACTCAACTCAATATACCAATGAGGAGGATTTTCTATCCATTTCGGCGGAAACATGATCACATGATTAGCTTGATTTTCAACAAATTGTCGATAGGTTGTGCTAGCCAAATCCAACGCCTCTCTTTGTGTTTTAGCAGCCTCTTCCGAGCTCTGCGCTATTCTTTCTAATACAGATACAGAATTACTATCAGTTCTTTTTTGCAATATACTCTCTTGAACCTGAGCGACATTGTTAAGCACACCTATCATTTCATTTCTTTGTTCTTCGCTTAACCTCTGATCAGAAGACAAATCCCATACATAATCAAATAATCTATCTATTATTGCCCGCTCAGAGGGGGTACCTGAAACAATTTTCACATATTTACCGAGTTCTTTTTGTATTTCAGAAGGTAAACTTTCAAAATCCAAGCCGGTTCCTAAAAACAACCAGTTTCCGATGGCTTGCTGGTTTTCCTCCGCATCCGCTGGTCTATTTTGATCACCCACATCGACCTTTGCCGGCGATTGAACCAGTGTATCGGGTTGTAGTGTAGGCATCCTTTGATCAGGCGGTCTGAGAGCATCAGGTGATGGTGTAACTTTTTCGTTAAACTCTTCAGCCTTTGCTTCATATTTTTCAATAATTTTGAATTCTTCTGCTTTTTCCACATCACTTAGATGCTGATCCTGCCCTAAACGCCATCTCCTGTCCGCACAATATTTTAAAATTACATCCCTGGCAAAAATATTGTCATCTACATCTTCATTGTTTAAATAGTAAACCTCAAGCATAGCGTCTGCCCATACTACAGATTTGATTTCCCCATTATTTCTATCTCGTGATTCAATTAAATTTTGGGCAACCGCTCTCATCTCAGAACCAAGCCTGTCTATGCGTTTCTCAAGGTCGTGTTCCAATGTCATATAAGCAGGTTGCCTGCTTTCCGTGCGGCCAGTGTTTATTTCCGGGTTCATGGGTGTGGTATTTGTATCTTGATTTTCTTCGGGCATAGGCAGATTTCTTGAAACGTATTATAACATTTTAGCTGGCGACGTCGCAAAATTACCGTGAAAAACAGCCTCACTTGCACAAAAAGCTTCATATTGTATGCTTTAATTACATACTTTACTGCCAGCACATAAACCCGGTAGAATGTATGATTTTATTTACAACCATGGCTACCCAAGACCACATCTTTGAACAGCACGCAGTGCCGCAAAACATAAGCTCCTACCAGTTTAGGCTTATAGGGGATATGACCATCAAGCAGTTTTTTCAGCTTGCCGGAGGGGCGTTAATCGCCCTTTTGTTTTACGCCTCACCCCTTCCCGGCTTTTTAAAATGGCCGTTTATCGTCTTTTTTACTCTGGCCGGGGCAGCATTGGCATTTTTACCGCTACAGGAGCGCCCGCTAGAACAATGGGTTATTGCTTTTTTCAGGGCAGCCTATTCACCTACCCGCTTTGTTTGGCAAAAAAGAAAAACTCCCGTTCAGTATTTTCCACAAGAAGAAGAAAATGCGGCTTCCCGGTTTGCAAGCGACAATAATTCAAAAACCACAAAACCCACCCAAGAAGAACCCAAACCAAGCTTTTTACAAAACCTAGAGGACGCGGAAAAGCAGTTTCTCAATTCATTTAGTCACTTGTTTAATTTATCCAATGCTTCCACCGGCAAACAAAAAGAGGGTGAAATTTTTAATTTACAACCTCAAGCCACGACACCATCTCAAAAAATCGAAACGCCCCAGCAAACAGTGATTAGAGTTAATAATGAAAACAAAGGCTTTAAAATTATTCCAGAGCAAAATTTAAATTTACAGCCGGAAGCATTATCAGAAACCCTTCCTCAACAAACAGACTCTGCCCAAGCTTTTGCCGCTCAATTTTCACCGGCTGCAGCGCCACCCATGCCTCCAACTCAACCCAATGTTATTGTAGGCCAGGTAGTGGACAGCGAAAAAAATATAATAGAAGGAGCTATTTTGGAAATCAAAGACCCTATGGGCAGACCGGTTCGAGCCTTAAAAACCAACAAGGCCGGGCATTTTTTGATTGTTACGCCCTTGAACAAAGGTACTTATAAAATCGAAGTTGAAAAGGAAGGTTATCTTTTTGACCCTATCAGCGTTGAGGCAAAAGGGGAAATAATTCCACCTATCGCCATCCAGGCAAAAGCAAAAAACAAATGAAAATACCCAAAATACCAGTTTTCAATTTACCGGACAGTCCGCTTTATGATTTAGCACAAAAACGAGTCCCCGTGGCAGAAATTACAAAAGATTTGGTTTTATACAAAGACGGAGGAGCAGCTTTAATCCTGGAAAGTACGTCCCTTAACTTTGGTCTTTTATCTGAAAGAGAGCAAGAGGCTGTGGTCGCAGCCTACGCAGCCCTTATAAATTCCCTGTCTTTTTCTGTGCAGATTCTTGTGCGCACACAAAAAAAGGATGTGTCTCAGTACCTCTCAAAACTTGAGGAAAAATATAACAAAATAGAAAATCCTAAACTAAAAAAGCTTATGCAGGGTTATAGAGCTTTTATTGCAGACACCATAAAAAAGAAAAATGTTTTGGGAAAGCGTTTTTTTATCATTATCCCCTTTTCACCGCTTGAGCTTGGTTTAAGTAAAAACATTTTTGGCAGACTAAAAGCCGATGACAAGCCCCTTCCCTACAGTAAAGACTATATAATAAAAAAAGTCGAAACCGCCCTTTACCCCAAAAGAGACCATTTAATCCGCCAGACCGGAAGGCTCGGACTTAAACTGCATCAGCTAACTAACGAGGAAATAATTAAATTATTTTTTGATACTTATAACCCCGACACCGAAAGCATTAAAGTTGATAAAATCCAAGAAACAGAGTCCGGGGAGACAAAGGAGATTCAAAATGAAGCTACCGCAAATTAAAAAAACGAAAAAACCCAACGGAATTCACATACCACAAGCTCAAAAACCAAAGCTGGATCCAATAAAAGCCTTTAAAGAAGGTGTGCCGCCGGATGACATTATCGCCCCCAATGAAAGCGAAATAGACTTTGATTACATAAAAATTGGTGATGTTTATTTTCGCACTCTTTTTGTGGCAGGATACCCACGCTTTGTCGTTCCCGGGTGGATGGAGCCTATTATTAACTTTAACCATAGCTTGGATTTATCATTTTATATATATCCGGTGGAAGGTAGGACAATTTTAGATGATCTGAGGCGCAAAATTACTGAAATGGAAGCCGAAATTTCGACAGACATCCAAAGAGGAAAAATCGTAAATCCTTCTACTCAGGCAAAATTAGACGACGCTAAAATACTTCAAGAGCAACTTGTTAAAGGCGCGGAACGTTTTTTTGAATTCGCCTTCTATATCACTATCCCGGCCACATCTGTGGAGGCACTAAACAGTATTACAAAGCGGGTTGAGTCCACTTTGGGCTCAATCCTCATCGTCGCCAAACACGCGGCCTTGGATCACGAACGCGGCTTTTTATCGACTGCCCCTTTTGGGCGTGACCAACTTACTATTACCAGAAATATGGACACTACTTCCCTGGCAACCACTTTTCCCTTTACCACAGCCGAGCTGTCAAGTGATGATGGGATTTTATATGGCATTAATTCACAAAACGACTCGTTTATTATTTTTGACCGATTCTCGCTGGAAAACAGCAACATGACCGTTTTTGCTACCTCAGGAGCAGGAAAAAGCTTTTTTGTAAAACTTGAGTCTTTAAGAAGCCTGATGTTTGGCACAGAAATGATTGTGATTGACCCGGAAAACGAATATAAAAATCTATGCGATGCTGTGGGCGGTGAATATATTGCTTTTTCTTTCTCAAGTCCCAGCAAAATCAATCCGTTTGACTTAAGCCAAATCCGTGAAGAAGGGGAAAACCAGCTGGGCTTAAAAATTCTTTCGCTTCACTCTTTATTTAAAATAATCATGGGTCAAATGACGGCATCTCAGGAAGCCTTGTTGGATAAAGCTTTAATTAACGCCTACCGCGCCAAAGGAATTACACCGGATCCCGACACCCAGGACCGCGAACCGCCGTTAATAGAGGATCTTTATAAAGCTTTAATCGGCATGGAAACAACAGACGCTCTGGATCTTGCGGCAAGGATTGAAAAATATGTTAAAGGCAGCTACCGCGGCATTTTTGACCAGCAAACAAACATCGACATTAAAAATCCTTTCACCGTTTTTTCCGTGCGCGACATCGAAGACGCTCTCCGGCCGATTGCTATGTTTGTCATACTAGACTTTATTTGGACCAAAATCCGCCGCGATGTCAAAAGGCGCCTTCTGGTTGTCGACGAAGCCTGGCACATGATGCGCTACCAAGACACTGCCCAGTTTTTATGGTCCATAGTCAAACGCGCCCGCAAATACTATTTAGGGCTTACTACAATCACTCAGGATGTGGAGGATTTCTTGTCACAAGACATTGGAAAAGCGGTCGTAACTAACTCAGCCATGCGGCTTCTTTTAAAACAATCCCCCGCAGCCATCGACAAAATCGCGGAAACCTTTTATTTATCTCAGGGCGAAAAACAACTACTGTTGGCGGCCAACGTGGGAGAGGGAATTTTATTTGCCGGGCCTCACCATGCTCCCATAAAAATAGTGGCCTCAAGCGAAGAATATCAACTTATCACTACAAACCCACGGGATACTCAGATCTTAGATTCGAAAGCTCCAAGCGGACAGCAAACGGCAACTCCGCTCGAAACCAAAACCATAGTAGACTACAATGATTTAAATGGATGATAAAAACAAATACACCTACCAGGCGATCCAACAAATCCTAACCTCAGGAAAAGACCCGGAGAACCCAAACCGTTTTTACACTCAACAAGAATTATCCGAACTTATCGTTTGGTTAAATGGAAATCTTAACCCTGATAGTCAAGAAATAACCTTGCCTCCTGAGGAAGAAGCAGAAGTACAAAAAGTGGAGATCGCCGCCCAGGCCGTAGATCTAAACGAAAATACTCCAGCTGATAAAAAACAAGCCGCTTGGGAACAAATACTTCACCACAATGAAGTTTTAAGCCAAACCGGGGCTCCCCCCATTCCAACGCAAATTGTTTCCCAGGAAGTAAGTAGGCGTGCCACCGAACTTGCAAGCAAAACCTTGTCTCCTGAAATTAAAGGAAAAATCGGCGAGCTTTTAAATAAAATCCCTCAAATTCCAGACGTGGAAAGTGTTGTAAAAAAGAAGGCTGTCCAAGGATTAAGCACCAGGATCGCGGCCCGGCTTGGCCTTGCATCCCTGGGAGCCGCCGCCTCCGCCGGTGTGTATTTGTTGGTTGAAGCCGATATTTTTATTCTTAACAAAGCCAAGGATCTTTTACGATCAGGACTAATAAAATTGACCGGAGATGGTGATGGAAGTAATTTAGCCGCGGTTTCACTGGGTGCGGCAGCTTTGGGAATTTTTTTTCCTCCTGCATTTGGGCTGGCACTTGTCACCGGAGGACTATCCTACATCCAAGGCGGAAGTGAAGGCTTTAAAAAAGCAGGCCAAAGAAGTGTTCTTCTTTTTTTAGCAATCATGGGAGCTTTTATGTCTGTGGTTATCTGGCCAATTGTAATTTCTTTGATAGCAATACCATTATTTATTGGATTTACAATTCTGGTTATCACCAACAGTAGCTATGTGGTACCACCCGGAAGTAGCGTCTATAAAGATTTGGGGGGTGGGATATTTCTAACACAAACTTGTTTCGTCCTTAATGGATCTTGGCCAGAAACATATAAAGCTAACATGATTCGAGCAACAGAGTTTATGGCACAGACAGGAGCCTATATGGATAAAATATGCAGTAAAGGTCCTGTTTATTTAACCTACTCTGGCACCGAAACATATGGAGGCGAGGTTATATCTTCAAACACAATCTTGATTTATGAATTAGGAAGTTCAACTGTAGGCTCAGCGATTTATACCTTAGCCCATGAAAGTGGACATATTTTTGCACACAGGTATCCATCAGTACAAAACGAGCTTTACCGCGGAGATGTTGGAGTCTCCTCAGAAAGACCTGTTTGTACATATCCATTACCGCATCGAAGAGGAATGCTTGTTGAAGATTTTGCAGAAATGATAGCGCTTTTTATTTATACAAATCCTGTAATTGGCTACACCGAACCGAGTGCAACCAGAAACCTAAGCTGCATATCACCCTCTTTCAATGTCACATATCCTAACC
This sequence comes from Candidatus Microgenomatus sp., assembly GCA_020724555.1. Lineage (GTDB taxonomy): Bacteria > Patescibacteriota > Microgenomatia > UBA8517 > UBA8517 > DYGT01. The sequence continues at coordinate 115,630 of DYGT01000001.1, read as the reverse complement.
ATGTTAACTTTGCCGCTCAATATATATTTGAAAGCCGGATGGGGTGGTAGTAAAAATATAATTATTCTATCTTGACATTTTCCCTATCAAGAGAGAAATCGGGTGCCCATTTTTCGATAAACATTTCCAATGTGTTAACAGGCGGAAAATACCACACTTCCAGAATGTAATCACCACTGAATGTGCCGTAAAAAGCAAAACCTTGCTCCGGATAAACATGCAAATAAATTCCGGAATTAGAGCCTGGGCCGTATAATATAAAAGGCTTATCGCCATAAAGTTGATAAATATCTAGCACAGATATGTTTGAGTTTACATCAATTACTCTTTTAAAAAACACAACTTCCTCATTTTTACCATACACTGCCTCATGTTTTTCAGAGGGAACAGTAGAATCATAATAGTAGAATTGTTCCCCCAGGTATGCTTCTGTATCTGTCGGGTTTCCATACCTGGCTTCAAGCTCAGCTCTTGTATTAGGTTTTTCTACTAATGCAGCACCAGACTCTACCGAATCAGAAGTTTGTGGGGCAGGTGAGAAACTGGAAATTGGAGTATTATTTGGCTCACCATCTCTTTCAGGATTATCCACAAACAAAGTCACTACATACAACCCTAACCACGCGAGAATTATTAGCAGTAAAACTATAACCAACTTTTTTCTTTTTTTAAACCTTGAAAATAAACTTGATTTTGCGGACTCCGCGTGGTTTATTACAGCATGCTGGTCTTGAGATTCCATAGACTTAGTATACGGCAATTAGTCTACTCTTGCACCCTTACAGGCATGATTAAGTGAAGAAAATCCGGGGAGCTGATATCCTTAAAAACTCCGGGAGAAGTTGTATTTGTGAGAGCGATCTCGATTTCGCTTGATTTTGAAACTGCCAAAAAGTCCTCAATAAACTTAAAGTTAAAAGATATCTCCACCGGATCACCTTCCACTTTGGCAGGAATAGTTGCTTCGCCGCGCCCACTACGGCTACTTTCAGCCCGGACAGACAAACTTCCCTCATTCACTTTAAGCATCACGATATTTGCAGTATCGCGCGCAAAAACCGAGGCAACCTTAATGACTTTTGCAAACTCGTCTTTATCAAAATTAGCAGTAACACTACTGGACTTGGGAATAATACGCTCAAAATTTGGAAACTCACCTTCTATTACACGGCTACTAAAAACACAGTCACTCGAAGTAAATAAAACTTCGTTATCTTCTTCATTTATAAAAAGCTTTAGTTCATCCTCGTCCTTTATACCTTTTTGCAATTCTAAAAGTATATTTTTAGGAATAATCACTTTTTTGGATTTGGCATCCCCGGGAACTTTGATAGTTTTTTGCGACAAACGGAAACCATCTGAGGCAACAAGTTTTAAACTTCCCGACTCCATAATAAAAAGTATGCCTGTCAGCTGTGGCCTTGTTTCATCGCGTGAAGCCGCAAAACTAACTTGAGTTAAAGCTTCGATAAATTCAGAAACAGGAATAAAAACAGCACTGTCCGGAATCTGTGAAGGTACATCCGGAAAATCCGATGTATTCATGCCGGATAAATCAACAGTTGTTGTATCTGTTTTAATTTTTAAAATTTCTTCATGACTTTCAAGTTTTACCTGCTCGCTTTGTAAATTTGTAATTATCTCCGAAAAAGTACGTGCAGGAACGGCGATTTCTCCCTCTTCCGACACTTTGGCGGCAACACTGGCCAGCACAGACATTTCTAAATTAGTTGCCATTAATTGAAGTTTATTTTTTTTGGTTCTTAAAAGCACGTTCTCAAGGATGGGCAGTTGAGCGGTTTTAGAAACAAAATGAGTGGTAAGAAAAACGCTTTGTGATAAATCTTTTTGAAAAACAGACACATTCATATTTATATGCATTATATGACATCGCCGATTATTCACAAGTCATATTTTTTTGTTTTATATAATTTATTTATTTAATACAGTAGTAGTAGCAGTAGGCCGTGTGGATAAGTAGAATATTACGCTGGCTATAAGCGCTAGTGGAATTGTAGATTGTTGCCTTGAAACTTTTGTTGATAAATTTGTGGAGGATATAGTTATTTTTGTTTATATGTGGATAAGCGGGTGATTTATAAACAAATTATCCGCCAAAATTATTTTTTATCTGCAAGATATCTTCACGCGTGTTAATATCTTGTGAGGCTAATTTGGTAATTTTATCCACAGCGTGAATCACAGTGGAATGATCTCTCCCGCCAATCATCCGCCCCACTTCTTCAAGAGGCATGCCAAGCTCAGTTCGAAGTAGGTACATTAAAACTTGGCGGGGCCTGGCTATTATGCGCGCGCGAGCTTTACCGGTCATTGCCCGTCTACTAATTGAATAATGTTTACAAACAGCATCCATAACGCTATCCGGATTTAAACGCTTTTCAAAGTTTTCGCTTTTAGCGTTTGCACCAACCAGGCTTTGGATAAGCTCTTCACTGATAACTGCATTTTTTAATTTAACTTCTGATGAAAGCCTCACTAATAATCCTTCTATTTTTCTTGCAGTATCCATATTCCCTGCAATCATGTGAACTATTTCATTGCTTAAATCTAATTCTTTTTCCCGGGCTTTTATTTGTGTAATCGCACACCTTAGTTCGAAGTCGGGTGGAGCAACGTCTACGATTAATCCGGCTTCAAAGCGGCTTCTTAATCTGTCTTCGAGTTTGGCAATTTCTGTAGGTGGCTTGTCTGAGGTAAGGATTATCTGACCACCGGCAGCGGTTACGGCGTTGAAGGTATGGAAAAACTCATTTTGTACCGCGTCCTTTCCGGCAATAAATTGAATATCGTCTATGAAAAGCGCGTTTGCCTTTCTGTATTTATCCCGAAATTTTTGTGTAGTTTTGTTTCTGATTCCTTCTACAATGTCGTTTGTAAATTCTTCTCCGGTACAAACAATAATTTTTGACCCCATGTTTGTTTCAAGCATTCGGTAACCAACCGCATGCATTAAATGCGTTTTACCCACTCCTACTCCTCCCCAAATAAATAGTGGGTTATAGTTGATACCAGGCTTTTGGGCTACAGCCTCGGCCGCTGCGTGCGCCATTTGATTAGAATCAGAAACGGCGAAGTTGGAAAAAGTAAAACCGGGTCGCAGCCTGGTTTTTATTGCCAACTCCCTTAGTTCCGCTTGAGTATCTTTTTCATCAAACAAAGGTGGTAGTTGAGTGTTTTTTTCTTGCCATTTTTGCGTTGGTGCTTTAACTAAGAATATTAAATCAACCGGGCTTTCGACGGCTTTTATAAGCGCGTCTTGAATAAGTCCGAAATAGCGCTTTTCAACGGTTGATTTGATGAAGGCAGAAGGGCAGCCGACCTCGGCCGAATAGCGTTTTTCACCTTTGTTTTGCAAACTCACTAAATGAGTCTGGGAAAGCCAGGTTTGAAAAATTGCAGGAGAAACAGAAAGCTTGACGCTTTGGAGCGCATCACGCCATACTTGTTCTTTATCAAATTTTTCCATTTATAGTGATTGACCTTAAAGTAGTGAGTTATCCACAAAACGTCAACCCCTAAAAAATGCGAATTGGTATAAAAAAGTTTTTTTTGCTATACCCAAAATACTCCAATTTACAAGTTTAGAAATAGAATTTTGGGTTCAAAATCTCTTACAAGAATTGCAAATTCGAGTAAGATCAGTTTATAATGCGAGATATTGCAAGCTTTAACTTAATATAATTTTTTTATCATGACAAAAAGAACATACCAGCCAAGTAAAATTAAAAGACGCAGATTTGGTTTTTTGAAAAGAAATAGTTCAAAAAAAGGAAAACTAATTCTAAAACGCCGACGCCAAAAAGGGCGTAAAAAATTGGCCCACTAAAATGCTGCCGCGAAAAAACCGTTTAACAGAACAGGAAGATTTTTTGTTTGTAAAAAATAAAGGCAAAAGATACAAAACTGAACATTTTTTAATTCAGTACGTTGTTAAAAAAAACCAAAAAAATTCCCGTTTTGGAATTATTGTTGATAAAGACATAAGTCCTCACGCAAGTGTTCGTAATAAGACGAAAAGAGCCATTCGAGAAGGAATAAGAAGAAGTTTATATTGTATGGAAAACGCATACGATGTGGTAATTGTTGCCTTCCCATCTATTGCCAAGGTTTATACCTCAGATATTATGAATCAATTAATGGATGCTTTGGTAAGCTGTAGAATTTGCAAATGAATAATTTATTATTAAAAATTTATAAATTAACATTGTCCCCCCTTTTGTTTTTGTTGTTTGGAAAGGGCTGCAGGTATACGCCAACTTGCTCAGTCTATGCAAACGAAGCCATTGCCAAACATGGTATTCTTAAAGGTGGGTTTTTGTCGGTTAAACGCATATTGCGTTGCCACCCGTTTGCCAAAGGTGGCTACGACCCGGTCCCGTTTAAATAAAAATGGAAATAATAAATACAATTTTAATCGAACCTCTCGTTAACGGGCTTGCTTTATTTTACCGCTTAATGGGAGGCAATATGGGCCTTGGTATTATAGTTTTTACCGTAGTTCTTCGTTTAGTTCTTACTCCTCTAACACGCCCTTATCTGGAGTCAATGAAAAAAATGAAAGACTACCAAAAGGACATTGATAAATTAAAAAAGAAATATAAAGATGAGCCTTTAAAATTAAGACAGGCACAGGCCGATTTTTTTCGCGAGAAAGGGGTTAACCCCGGGGCAGGCTGTTTGCCTTATTTATTACAGTTCGTGGTTTTAATTGCACTGTTTCAAGTTTTTACTTCTATTTTAGTTCCCGGGCAAGACGTTACCGCTAAATTTAATGAACGCCTATACCCGCCATTACAATTCCAAGAAGGAGCCGTGATCAACACCCGCTTTTTATATTTGGACGTTTCAGAGCCAGATAAATTTAATGTACCAGCTATACCCTTTTCGCTTCCGGGGCCCATATTGATACTTGCAGCCTTAGTACAGTTTTTGTCAGCAAAGCTTTCAATGCCGTATCTTGAGGAAGAAAAAAAAGTTGCCGCCAAAACTAAAGACGCAAAAGATGATATCCAAGTGGCGCTTCAGTCCTCGATGATTTATACACTTCCTCTCATGACGCTTTTGATCGGACTTAATTTCCCATCCGGACTTGCTTTATATTGGGTGACGTTTTCGGTCTTTCAGTTTGTGCAGCAATACCGCTCCCAGGGATGGGGTGGCCTTACCCCTTTAATTAAACGCTTGGGTTTGCTACAATTGCGTGGTTAATATGGATCCGGAAAAACTAAAAGCAACAGCCAACCAAATTTTTGAACGTTTGTTGGAACTTCTTGCAATTAACGCTGATTTTGAAACTTCGGTTGAAGAAAACGAAGGCACTTTTGTTGTCAAGATTGAGATGGAGGAGGTCGAAGAATCCGGTCTTTTAATTGGTTCGCGCGGCTCCACCTTAAATGCTATCCAATCTTTTTTGGCGCTTTCTTTACGGCAGTCTGTTGGACAGTGGGTACCGGTAAGGCTCGACATCGGCAATTGGCGTAGCCGCCATGAGGATTATTTGGAAGATTTAGCAGAACAGACAGCTGAGCGTGCCATTTCTACCGGAGAGCCCCAATATTTATATAATTTAAGCCCTGCTCAGCGAAGAATTATCCATATGGCGCTCTCCCAGCGCAGCGACGTGTCTTCTGAATCTCAAGGTGAAGGCGCTGAACGCTGCCTAATCGTGACTGCAAAAAGTGAAACCAAGTAAACTAGTATTCTTTTTTCTTTTGTTTTTTCTTCCGTCCCAGTTTGGTTATCATATGTGGCCCCAGTGGTCTTATGTGCGGGGCGTGCGGATAGATTATTTATCTCCGACTATTTATTTAACTGATATTTTAATATTGGTTTTGTTGTTGGTTAGCTTACTTGATATAGATTATAGAAAAGATTATTTAAGTTTTTTTAAAAAATACAAATTTTATTTTCTTTTTATTTTTATTTTTTCAATTATCAATGTTGCTTTCAGCGCGAATGCTTATCTGGCTCTTTATAAATGGTTAACATTTTATAAATTCATCTATTTAGGGATTTATGTGTTTTTGGAAGATATATCCACAAAAGAAATTGCTTATGTTTTATCCTTATCTTTATTTGTTATATTTTTTTCTTTTACTCTCCAACTGTTAGCGCAAAAATCAGAAACCAGATTGTTTTATTTTTGGGGAGAGCGGCGTTTTTTTGTTAATACACCATCGATTGCCAGATTTGCGTTTTTGGGAAAAGAGTATTTACGCCCTTACGCGTTTTTTCCCCACCCGAACGCCTTGGCAGGTTTTAGTTTAGTTGCAATTCCGCTTTTGTCGACAATTCACCAAAAAGTTTTAAAGTACTTAAGTATTTTTATGGCTTCGATTATGGTGCTATTGTCTATCTCGCAAGCCGCATGGATTTCGGGTATTGTAATTTTTTCTTTATTTTTTTCAAAAATTAAAGTCAGATTAAATTTCGCATTTTTCTTTATTTTATTATTTTCTTTTTTAACTCCTTTATTTTTTTATTACTTTACAAACATAAATCCAAGCATTGGCCGTCGTTATAACTTATCTCTTGTAAGTATTTATATGGTGAAAGACAACCCGTTTTTTGGTGTGGGACTAGGAAATTTTATCTATGAAATTTTTTCGTATTATCAAAGATTCCACAGTTTGATAATTGCAGAAGCAAGATATTGGATACAACCCGTTCACAATATTTTTTTATTGCTACTAAGTGAAACAGGTTTTGTCGGCCTGATATTGGTTTTTGTTTTTATTTACAAAAAGCTGAGAAAAAATTTTTTGGGAACTCCCCTTTCCTATTCATTTTTTGGTATTTTGTTAACGGGTCTTGCTGATCATTATTGGCTGACGCTGCAACAAACACAGTTGATGTTAACTTTGGTTTTTACTATGTTTTTAAAAGAAATGCTTCTCGCAAAAAAAATTAAAAGCCTTTAAAATAACTATTATGCAAATTACAATTTATTGCGATGGGGCATCCCGCGGCAACCCCGGCCCTGCTGCCACAGCGTTTTGCGCTTATCACAAAGACAAGCTTATATATGAGAACACAGAATATGTTGGCATTACTACAAATAATGTAGCTGAATATAAAGCTGTCGTTATGGCATATGATTGGTTGATATCTTTTTCGGCTGATAACCAAATTGATAAAGTAAATTTTATTTTTGATTCCGAACTTGTCACAAAACAATTAACCGGAGAATATAAAATTAAAAGCCCGCATCTTATTCCGCTGGTTTTAAAAATAAAAGCAAAGGAAAAAAGCTTACCTTTTAAGATAACTTATTTGCATGTCAAAAGAGAATTTAATAAACGTGCCGACAAGCTTGCTAACGAGGCGCTTAATGGCTTGATGAAAAATTAGACCTCTTCACGTATCTCAAGAAGGTTTGAGATTTCCTTCATGTGTAAAGAAAAATACCACTTTAATGAAATGAATCGATACTTTTTTGCGATAATAATTTTCGAATAGTTTCACATGTCGGCATTTGCTTGAGAGATAGCTTCCCAGCATGTAAGATTAGTGGAAGATGAATCCAGTTGTTGCCCTTTATGGGAATAAAAATTTATTACTTCTTGAGAAGTTAAAATTACAGCTTGAAAATAAAGGGTTTGTAACGAGCATTAATGAATTTGTTAACGCCCAGTATAGTGTTATTATTCATTTAACAAGTGATAGTCCGCAATACGATAACTTGTTATCCATGCTTTCCGGAAAAGTACTTTTTGTTTTTTCTTTAATTGATGATCAAAGACCAAAGGATGAGGAGTTACAAAAACTACTTACCTTGCAAACATCGGCAAAAATTAAAACAATTTATATAGGGGATGTATATTTTGAAAGAAATAACTTTTTAAAAAATTCTCGGTTTTTAGAGATCATTGAAGGCAATAATTTAAATATCTCTCCTGCAACAGTATTTTATCCAATATCCGCAAATCAAGCGTGCGATTTTATTATTCGCGAACTGTTTACTTATGTTCACGGTCGGGAAATTTCTTTATCTACAAAAACCACTGAAGAAATGTTTGCCGCAAAGCTAAAAAGTGTTAATCCCGGATTGGTTATAAACCGGAAGCAAAAACGTCAAGACCAAAATATTATTTCATCTTCACACATAATTAATACACCTTTAGATCATGAGACAATAAAATCACTTGCTTTGGCTCTGAAAAATGAAAATACTGTTGAAAGGCCAACTTTTTTCCCCGCAGATTTAGCCAGGATTGAGCTTAACAAGCCTCCGGAAAAAGGGTATAAGAAAGCAACAAACAAAAAAAAGTTTTTTTCAAAACCACGCTCCCCTTTTAAATTTAAAAAACTATTTTTTCTCTGCTTAGCATTCATTTGGCTTATCCTAACCCCGTTTGTGGCACTGGCCTTCTCGGCTGCCAGTTTATATTTAGGAGCCTTGGCGGCACAAAAAACTAACTTTGGTGCATCTGATGCGTTGTTTACGCTGTCTCGTTCCACAGCTTATTTTTCTTCCGGTTTTTTTGGTACGGCGTCTAATATTCCGGGATTAAAATCGGTTTCCCAAACTGCCTACAATGCCTCTGATTTGCTTTATAAAATCTCACGACTCGGGAAAAGGGGCCTAGACGCTTTAGAAATTAGCGAGAACTTGCTGCAAAACGTTGTCTTAGGAAAAAGTTATGATTTAAAGGCAGAAACTAATAAGCTTTTTTTATTAAGCGACGCTTTATATAAAGAGAGTTTATTTGCATATGGACAATATAAAAATTTAAAACCGCTCTTTGCAGGTTTTGTTCCTGACAACCTGGACGTTCAAAATAATTTGAAATATTTATACGCTTTACGCGAAACAAGCCGCAGCTTGGGAGAAACACTGGGTAGTGATTCGACCAAGACATATTTAGTGCTTTTGCAAAACAACATGGAGCTAAGAGCAACGGGAGGGTTTATTGGGTCTTTTGCTTTGATTACATTTGAAAACGGAAAATTGATAGACGCTAATGTTTTTGATGTTTACTCTGCCGATGGGCAACTTAAAGGGTATGTCGCCCCCCCTGAACCAATCAAAAAATATCTGGGTGAAGCAACTTGGTACATGCGCGATTCTAACTGGGATCCGGATTTTGTGTCATCGGCGCAGAAGGCTGAGTGGTTTTTGGATAAATCTATTAACCGCCAGGTGGACGGTGTGATTGGCATAAATTTAGAGGTTTTAAGAAGCTATTTAGCAATAAACGGTCCTCTGGAAATAACGGATTTTAATGACACCATAACACAAGACAATTTTTATCAAAAAATCCAATTTGAAGTTGAGGATGATTTTTTCCCCGGCTCGCGGAAAAAGGCTCATTATTTAACTGCTTTAACCAATGAAATTCTTGCTTCGTTAACAAGCCTGGACCGGAGCGCTTATTTGCCGCTTCTTGAAAAATTGGTGATGCATTTTGAAGCACGCGATATTCAGGTATTTATACACGAACCCGGCATTAACCATATGGCAAGTGTGTTGGGTTGGAGTGGCGAATTAAACCCTGCCTGTAAATACCCGAATTGTGTGAGTTTGTGGGGCGGCTTAGTTGAAGATAATGTTGGTGTTAACAAGGCAAACGTAAACATAAAGCGAAGGGCGCAATTAAGTATCGAAATCGGCGCTGAAAATATAAATTATACTTATCGCGTAGTTTTTTCTAATGAAGCAAAAGCTCTTGGCCAGATACCGGAATTTGGTTACAAAGCTTACGTTAGACTTTTGGCCAATGACAGTGCGCGCTTTGAAAAAGTAGTTTTTCAAAGTGGTAATGAAACAAAGGAGGTTTTTCCTGAAATTTTAAGTAATAAAAGTGGGCGTGTAGAAGCCGGAGTTTTACTAACCGTCGTGCCACAAGCGGAAGCCACACTTACTTATAAATGGACCGAGCCGGTTTTGCCGAAGAATGCCGACCAATATAGGTTATATTGGCGAAAACAATCGGGCGTTTCTGCATACCCATTTGAAATTAAAATTACAAGCCACGAATTACTGGATGCGTATAGTGAAGCCGCTTTCTTGACTGAGGGGTATAATTTTGAATATAATACGGCTCTTGGTAAAGATATAGAGCTTTACTTGAAAAAATAATATGGATACACAAAAGATTACAGTTGAAAAAAGAGAGATTACCGGCCGTAAAGTAAAAAATTTAAGAGCCAATAATATTTTGCCAGCAAATATTTTTGGTAAAGGAGTTAAATCCCAAGCTATCCAATTAGAAAAAAAAGTTTTTTTGGAATTATATGAGAAAGTAGGAGAAACCGGAATCGTTGAGCTTATGATAGATAAAAAATCTTATCCTGTGTTAATTGCCAATATCCAGCTTCATCCCGTAACTAACGAACCGATTCATGTAGATTTTAAACAAGTTAATTTAAAAGAAAAAGTAACGGCAACTGTACCAATTGTGCTGACAGGTGAGGCTCCTGCAGAGAAAAACGGTGAGGGGACGGTCGTTCAGCAAATCCTAGAAATAGAAGTGGAAGCCCTACCGACTGATTTGCCGGACGAATTTGAACTTGATACCTCAAGCCTGGAAAAGGTTGATGACGCTTTGGCTCTTAAAGATTTGAAATACGACAAAAACAAGGTTGAAATTAAAGCAGACCTTGAATTGATTGTCGCTAAAGTCGAACCACCACAAGAGGAGGAGGAAGCGGAGCCTCAGGAAGAAGCTCCCGAAGAGGTGGAGATAATTACAGAAAAAGAAAGCGGAGGTAAGAAGGAACAGCCAGATAAGGATACCTCAGAAGGTCAAAAGGAAGAAATTTCAGAATAAGCGCCTTTTACTTCTTCATTGTTAGGATCAATCATATAAGCTTTTTTTAAATATATTTTAGCAATTTCAGGGTCTCCTTCTTTTTGGTAAAAATATGAAAGCCCCAGATACGCATCGCGGTAGGTGCTATTTTGTCTGATTAAATCATTCCAAAAATTTATTTCTTGATGTTTAATGTTTTTTTCCGTTTGCGCGCGCCTCAGTTTAATTAAATGAATTGTGTAAAAATTGAGTAGGCCAATGGCTATCACAAAACCGACAAACAGGGGTTTACTGAGATATTTTAGGGCAGATTCGAGAGTCATTTGGGCCAGGACTGAAAAATTAACGGCTTTTGTGAGTTTCCGTATAGGTTTTGCCAAATAGCTTCGGTTATAAACGGCATAAACGGGTGGGCCATTTTTATAGACTCAGAAAGGATATATTCCAGGGTGGGTTGGGCTTTGCTGCGGCGGGATTTTGTTGATTCTAAATAATCATTGGCAAAATCCTTCCAAATGAAATTGTAAAGGTTTTCTGCGGCTTGGTTCAGTCGGTAGTTTTCTATTTCTTTATCAATAATTTTAGCAGTGCGGCGAAGCTTTTTAATAATAGCGTGGTCGTTTTTGTTTTGGGAACGGGGAGCGCGCGACATAGCTTTTAGTTGGCTTTGGTTGAGTGATACAAAACGCGCGACATTCCAAAGCTTATTGGCAAAGTTTCTTTGTCCGCGGATGTTTTCTTCTGAAAGAGAAATATCGTTTTCTATGAGAGTCCCCCATATTAATCCCATACGCAAGGCGTCCGCCCCATATTTGTCTACCATAACCAAGGGATTTATAACATTACCTTTGGATTTGCTAATTTTTTGGCCATTTTTGTCGCGGACAAGGCCGTGGATAAGGACGTTATTAAAAGGCACATTTTTAGTTTTATATAAACCAAGCATGATCATTCTAATCACCCAAAAAGGTAAAATATCATAAGCGGTTTCCATAACAGAAGTGGGATAAAAGCGCTTAAAGTCATTTTTTCCCGTTGTCATTAGGGTAGCAAATGGCCATTGGCTCGAGCTAAACCAGGTGTCAAAGGTGTCGGTTTCCTGTGTAAAAGAGCTGGCTTTGCAATTAGGGCACTTGTTTGGAGTTTCCCCTGCTGTTACAACCCACTCCATGCATTGATCACATCTCCAGGCAGGTATTTGGATTCCCCATACTATTTGCCGGCTAATATTCCAGTCTTTCAAATTTTTAAGCCAGTGAACGGCAATCTTTTTATATTTATCTTTTGCAAATTTTACTTGTTTTTTTCGTATTGCTAAAAGTGCGTCTTTAGTAAGTGGTTTAACCTTTATAAACCACTGTTTTGAGATCATGGGTTCGATTGTGTTTTTGCATTTATAACACGTAGCAACAGCATGGCGGATTGGCACTTCTTTTATAAGAACACCCCGGTCTTTAAGCATAGAAACAACTTTTCGACGTGCATCTGCCACGCGCAAGCCTATGTATTCCGGTGGGGTATTTATCATTTTACCTTCACTGTCGATTACGGATACGGTTGGGAGATTGTGTCTTTTTCTTATTTCAAAGTCGGTCGGGTCGTGTGCCGGTGTTACTTTTAAAGCTCCAGTTCCTAGTTTTTTGTCAACCGCGGAGTCTTTAATTATCGGGATCTGTCTGTTAATTAAAGGAATGGTAGCCTTTTTACCTATCAGTTTTTTATACCTGCTGTCCTGGGGGTTAACAGCTATGGCAACGTCTGCAAAAATGGTTTCAGGCCTTGTGGTTGCGATGGTAACGGTCCCGTAGTCAAGATAATACATAAGGTCATCTCGTTCCACATAATCTATCTCAAGTTCTGAAAATGAAGTGCCGCAATTGGGGCAATAATTAACCAATTGTTCATCTCTGTAAACCATGCCTTCGTCGTATAAAGACTTAAATGTTTGTTTTACGATCGCGATGATTTCGGGGTCTAAGGTAAATTTTTCACGGCTCCAGTCGCAGGAGGCGCCCAATCTTTTAAGTTGGTCGTACATACTGTCTTTATATTTATGGACATAATCCCAAAGCATTTTATACAAATCTTCGCGTTCATAATCAAAGCGGCTTTTTCCTTGTTCTTTTAATTTTTTTTCAAAAACATACTGAGTTTCAATGCCTGCATGGTCTGCTCCGGGCAACCATAAAGTGGCTAAACCCTTCATTCGGGCGTGGCGAATGAGGATGTCTTCAATAGCCACAAAACGAGCGTGTCCGATGTGTAAATCTTCATTGGCATTGGGCGGGGGCATGATAATAGAAAATGATTTTTTAGATTTTTTTAAATTTTTTTTGTTTACTTCTTGCGGAGCAAATGCATTTGCTTTTTCCCACAATGCATAAATTCCCGCCTCGTATTTTATGTGGTTATATTGTTTTTCCATTGGCATAAGTATAGCGGGTAGGAGTTTAAAGCTCAACGATTGTAAGCTCCGGATTGGCGGCAATTTTTTTCCAAGAATATGGCCTGTAGTTATAAAAAGCGCATACCCCAATATAAGCTGCGTTATCCGTGCACAAATTTACTAGAGGTATGTGCAACTGGCTAGACCTCCCTATATTCTCAATACTATAGCCCAAATTTTTCCGAAGCATATTATTGGCTGCTACTCCGCCCGCAAGCAAAAAAGATGAAGGCCTATATTTTTCTAAAGCAAAGGTTGATTTTTTAACAATTACATCGACAACTGCAGCTTGGACCTGGGCGGCCACAAACGATTTGTCTGCGTCCGGGACATTTTTTAGATAATTTCTTACCGCTGTTTTAAGCCCGGAAAAGCTGAAATTAAAATCATTAGAATTAAAAAGTGGTCTGGGGAAAAGATCCAGCTTTACTTGGGGGTTATTTTTAAGATAGACATCGGCCATTTGCGCCAATTTTGGTCCTCCGGGGTAGGGCAACCCCAAAAGTCGTGCGATTTTATCAAAAGCTTCTCCGGCGGCGTCGTCTTGGGTGCTGCCCAGGAGTTTTACTTTTGCAGTTATCGGGTGGCCTTCTAAATAAATCATGTCTGTGTGTCCGCCTGATACAACCAATGCTATGGCGGGAAATTTTGGTGAGTTATTTATAAAATTTGCGTAAACATGGCCAAGCAAATGGTTTACAGGAATAAGCGGCTTTTTCCATAAATAACTTAAAGTTTTGGCGGTTTCCACGCCAACAAGAAGAGAACCAATTAATCCCGGACCGATAGTCACCGCAATTGCGTCGATATCATTTTTTGTTACTTGAGCGAATGTCATTGCCTCATCAATTACCGGGTGAATCGAGGAGAGCTGCTGTCGTGCGGCGGTTTCCGGGATTATGCCGCCTGTTTTGGCGTGAAGCGCTTGGGATGTGGCAACTACGTTGGACAGAATGGTATTTCCGTTTTTTATGACCGCAGCCCCGGTTTCGTCACAGCTGGTTTCAATGGCTAAAATATTCATAGGTTTATTGTTCTGCCGGTCCGGTGCCGCGAAGATACACCGCCTGCCAGGGTTTGTAATTGCTGTAAAAAGTCTTTTCGTAAATGATTTCGCCGTTTCGTTCTACTTTGTAGTCAAACTCCACTTTTGCACCCCAAGCTTTATATTCAATTTGTTTTGTTTGTCCTGTGGGAATGGTGGGGTCATCTATGTAAACATCTTCTCCGGGGGCGATCGACGAAGTGATTACTGGGTTTGTAGTGGTGGCAATTCTGCCGTCGCTGGTGCCGTAAAGCTCAAACACTAAAGTTAAATTTTGAGTATCCGGATATGCTTGGATTAAAATGTGTGCCGGTGTGTCGTTTTTAAATTTTAAATCGGTAGTGGGTGAATAGACAGTGGCATCGAGCCCTGGAGGGTATCCTTGTTCGTAATAACCCACGCGGTATGAATGTGCACGCCGCTCGGTAATTGGTAGCCCGGCGTCTAAGGCAGCTCTAAAAAGTGTGGTTGATACCTGACAAACGCCGCCGCCGTCCCCCAAGACGGTTTTACCGTCCTGTATTACATAAGCTTCTTTATAACCCGTGAATTTGGAAACGTCTCCCAGTGCTTGATTAAAGGAGAAAATCTCTCCGGGCGCAATCAGAGAGCCGTTGATCCTGTCGGCAGCCAGATTAATGTTGTAAATACGAGAGGCATCTGAACCGCGAAAGTTCGATTCACCGCGCCCGATAAGTTCTTTTATACCAAGGTTATTTACGTCCTCTGTTTGATAATCCGGCGGTGTTTCTTTGACAACGATATTCAGTGTCAGCTCGTTTACGCTTTCATTTTCAAGTTTTGAAATGGCACTGGTTAACTCTTGCATTAAAGCCTTTTTGTCTATCTCAATTCCGGCTTTTGCCGGCGTAAATTCCTGCACTTTGGCTTGGGAGCCGTTTTCGTTTATAAAAATAAAAGTAGGATTTTGTGCCGGCCGCTCGACACTTGTTTTGTGGTTTTCTATAAATGTTTCAATTGCAAACTCGTTATATTGTTTTGGGCTTGTTAAAAAGCTGATTAAAACGCTGTCGTCTAAAAAAATTTCTTGATACTCATGTTTAAGCGTCAAGCTTTTACCGATCAATTTTTCCGCGCGCGTTTTAAGCATTTGCGCTTGGTCGTTATCAATCTCGGGGTTTACTTGTTCAGTGGTGATTTGAATGGGAGAAAAGTTTGCCATGGATAAGCGGGTAATAATTGTTTCTTTAAGCTCGTGTTGGTTAAGCTCGTGGCCGGCACGCCCTGTCTCAACTTTTATTTGACCGTTGCTCTTAATGGCCTTGGGATAAACGGGCTCGTCGGAAACCTGACCGGCGATTACGGAAACGTACTCGTTTAGTCTTTCCTGGTTATAGCTAAATTTAAGAGGCAAGTTAATTTTGTTTTTGGCAGCCCAGACTATTGTGCTTATGTCTTTTTGGAAATTGCCCTCTCTGCCTAGCAAATATGCCTCTTCTACACTTTTGTCATATTCATAGCTAAAGCCAATTTCTTTTAATGAAATAGTAAATTTCTGGTTGGGTAGCTGTGGGTAGAATAATTCTAACTCGGCAGGAATTGGAGTTTTTTTGATAGCTTCTAGGGCTTGTGTTTTGTTTTTGCCTCCCACCTGTATTTTGGTAATGCTTATGCCCGGGTAGATACGGCCGTAATGTGCTATATAAAAAAGTGCCAAAATTATTAAGACTCCGACAGGAGTCGCTATAAATCCAATAGTTAATGACCGTTTTATCTTACTTGTCATATTCTTGTATGATATCATTTATTTTAAAGATGGCTGCTCAAAACCCACAAGACCAACGCGATCAACCCATACCAATCTTTCCGCCGTCCGGCGATGAGGCGGTTTCGCCTCCACCGGCACCCATTGGTTCAGCCAGCCCGCAAACTAAAACCCCGCCCGTGTCGCAGCCACCCGAGCCAAAACCCGTTGAGGTTCAGCCTCAAAACATGCAATCTCCTATAAATCCAACCCCGCCGGTTTTCCAGACTCCGCCCTCTGCAGCATCTGGTACAGCTATAAATACCCAAAGCGGTCTGCCCGCAGGTTCCGCAGCAAAACCTATTTCAGAGATCCCTCCGGCGCCTCCGGTCGATAAACCGCCGGAAGTGGTTGCTACAAGCGAAGGATCAAAACCCAAAAAAAGTTTTCCTAAAAAGCTTGTTGTTATTTCTTTGCTGATTATTCTTTTATTAGGACTGGCTTTTTCAATTTGGAGATTTATACTACCAAGTTTGGGAATTATGGACGACGGTGAAGCAACAATAACCTGGTGGGGCCTTTGGGAAGATGAAACAGTTGTTGGGCCAATAATAGCGGATTATGAGGCCAGCCATCCGGGGATAAAAATAAATTATGAAGCACAATCCAAAGAGGATTACCGGGAGCGCTTGATGAATTCTTTGGCCCGCGGTGAAGGGCCGGATATTTTTCGCATTCATAATTCCTGGGTACCCATGTTTAAAAGCGAACTTTCTGCTATGCCTAGTTCGGTTATGACGGCCCAAGAGTTTGCGCAAACGTTTTACCCTGTTGCCGTGTCTGACTTGACCGTTGGCGCTGAAATTGTGGGAATGCCTCTGATGTATGACGGGTTAGGTCTTTATGTCAATGAAGAAATTTTTAACACCTATGGTAAAACTCCGCCGACCACTTGGGATGAGCTTTTGGAATTGGCACTTGAGCTTACTATTAAAGATGAAAATGGTGTTATCCAGCAAGCGGGCGTTGCCATGGGGTTAACCGAAAACGTTGACCACTGGCAGGAAATAGTGGCTCTTATGATGCTTCAAAACGGAGCCAGTTTGGTTAATCCCACAAACAATTTGGCAAGTAGTGCCCTTGACTATTATAAAGCTATAAACCGCCGCTTTAGTGCTTGGGACAAAACTTTGCCGCCCTCAACAATTATGTTTGCCAATGGAGACTTGGCAATGTATTTTGGCCCATCTTGGAGAGCGCTGGAAATTGCTGATTTGAATCCATCGCTTAAGTTTCGTGTCGTGCCCGTTCCACAATTAAGAAAAGACGACCCCAATGAACCCGACTTAACTTATGCGACTTATTGGGTAGAGGGTGTTTGGGAAAGAAGCGAGCGCGCAAAAGAAGCGTGGGAGTTTTTAGATTACTTAACCCAGAAAGAGACACTCATCAAGTTTTATACCCAAGCTTCTGCCGCCCGTTTGTTTGGTGAGCCATATCCAAGACCAGATATGCAAGATTTAATTTCTTCGGACCCAATTTTGGGGGGAATCATTCGTCTGGCCCCGAATGCGAAAAGTTGGTATTTGGCAAGTCGCACCCATGACGGAGAAACCGGTATCAACAGCCGCATTGGTGATTATTATCTGGATGCGATAAACGCAGGTGATACAGTAAGTGCCTTGCAAACTACAGCCGCTGGAGTACAGCAAGTTTTATCTCAATATGGCCTTGTCAGTACAACGCAAACGCAGTAGTCTAGCCTCTCTTGTTTACCACGATCTTTTTTCCTACCCTTTAACAAGCTTGGAACTTGACCGTTGGCAAATGGGGAGCGGGGTGTTTGATTTTAGAGTACAACCCAAAGCTTCAAAGAAAAAAGGTTATTTTTTCCTACAAGGCAGAGAAAATATTATAAAAACACGAAAATTGCGGTCCGATATATCAAAAAGAAAATTGAAAATAGCCCAAGATGGAGCAAGTATTATTGCAAAAATACCAAGCGTTTTATTTGTGGGAATAACCGGGTCTTTGGCCATGCACAACGCTAAAGCCAAAGATGATGTTGATTTAATGATAATCACGCAAAAAAATACACTTTGGGCAACCCGTTTGTTGGTACACACCCTTCTAAAAATAAACGGTGTGCCCGTTCGACGCTTTAGGCATAAAGAAGAAAAAGATATGCTTTGCCTTAACATGTGGCTGGCTGAGGATAATTTAGAAATAAAACCAAGCTTATTTGCCGCCCATGAAATAGCCCAAATTATTCCTTTGGTAAATAAAAACAAAATTTATGAAAAATTTATGCTGCAAAATTTTTGGTATAAAAAATACTGGCCAAATGCATCAAGAAAAAAGAAGGTAGAAAACCATATGTCGTATATAGAAAAACGAAAATATGCCTGCCAACTTATTGGAATTATTGTTGAGCCTGTATGTTTTTGGATTCAAAATATTTATATGGGGCGACATAAAACTAGAGAAGAAGTTACTAGAACTCGCGCCTTTTTTCACCCCGTAGACTGGGATAAAAGGGTTATTCAAAAGCTTGCCTCCCGTGGTTTGATGCTAAAATGAAAAGATTTTTTCACTGCCAGTACAACTAATTGACATCGTAATACATTTTATGTTAGTATTACTTATGGACTTTGTAACCACCATTACACAAAAAGGACAGGTCACTATCCCCAAGCAGGTAAGAGATGTTGTTGGGCTTTCCGTTGGTGCAAAAGTAAAAGTGCAAAGAAAAGGTAAATCCATTTTGGTATTACCTCACAAAGATATAGCTTCTTTAGCAGGAGTATTTCAGTCTAAAGCCTTAAAAAATAAATCTATAAATGATGTTTTGGCCCTTGAGGAAAAGGCAATAGAGAAAGGTATGTTGAGTGAGTGAAGTTTTTGTTGATACAAATGTTATTTTAAGGTTTCTTTTGAATGACAATAAGACTTATTACGCAAAGGCTCGGAAACTTTTTTTAGAAGCAAAAGATAAAAAGCAGACGGTCAGACTTATTCCGCAGGTTTTATTTGAGGTGGTGTTTGTTTTAGAAAAGCTCTATAAGGTTGATAGAGCAGATATCGCCGATAATATGCGGGTGCTTCTTGAAGAAAAATATATAAAAACAATTAATAAAAAGGAACTTTTTTGCGCTTTGGATTTATACTCTTCAAATAAAAGCTTGACTTTGGTGGATATATATTTGAGTTGTCTTACGAAAAAAGCTTGGGCAAAGCTTGCAACTTTTGATATTAAGCTTAAAAAATTTCATGAGAAAAAAGCTAACTAAATAACCCCTTGACAATTAAAGGTTTGTTTTTTTAAAATACTTTGCGATACCAAGCACTTGACAGAATTGAGTGCTAACATATAATACTAAATACAAAGAAGATATGGCAAACAAAAAGACAAATAAAATAAATCTTCACCCCACCGCGGGTTATTTGCTGCTTAAGCCATTTGAAGCCGAAACTAAAACCAGCTCAGGAATTTATTTGCCGGACAGCGCTGACACTGAAAAGCCACAAAAAGGAAAAGTCTTGGCCGTGGGGCCGGATGAGATTACCGATAGCGGTACAAAAAGGGTAAGCCCTGCCAAAGTTGGCGATATTGTCATTTACAAAAAATGGGGCGGATCTGAAGTAAAGATTAACGGAAAAGAATATTTGTTTTCAAAATTTGACGATATTTTAGCCATTGAAAAGAGCTAAAAAATCGGTTATTTTTTAAAATTACTATGGCAAAACAATTACAATTTTCAGATGAAGCCAGAAAATCTTTGCTGACGGGCATTGATACCGTTGCTAAGGCAGTGGTCACCACTCTTGGTCCTAAAGGCAGAAACGTGGCTTTGGATAAAAAATGGGGAGCGCCAAATATTGTTCACGACGGAGTATCTGTCGCCAAAGAAATTGATTTAGCTGACCCGTTTGAAAATATGGGAGCCCAGATTGTCAAGGAAGCTGCCAGTAAAACCAATGACGCAGCAGGAGACGGCACGACCACTTCAACTCTGTTAGCTCGGGAAATGGCTAAAGCTGGGCTTAAAAATATCACGGCTGGCGCCAACCCCATGATTGTTAAGCGTGGTATGGAAATGGCTGTTGACGCTGCAATAGCTGAGCTTAAAAAGATTGCCAAACCCATCAAAGATAAAGCAGAAATCGAACAAGTCGCTACAGTGAGCGCCGGAAGCCAAACTATAGGCAAACAAATTGCCGAAGCTTTGGATAAAGTCGGCCGTGACGGCGTGGTAACCGTTGAGGAAGGGCGAGGACTTGAAATAGAGATTGAATACAAAGAAGGCATGGAGTTTGACCGGGGATATGCAAGCGCTTATTTTGTGACCAATCCCGAGCGCATGGAGGCAGAAATTGAAGATGCATATATACTTTTAACCGACAAAAAAATAAGCTCAATCCAGGAACTTCTTCCTTTTTTGGAAAAATTTGTCAAAGTAAGCAAAAACTTGGTCATTATCGCCGACGACATTGAAGGCGAAGCCTTGGCCACCTTGGTAGTTAATAAATTAAGAGGTGCGTTTAATGTTTTGGCTGTTAAAGCCCCTGGCTTTGGTGATCGAAGAAAAGAGATGCTTAGCGATATCGCCGTTTTAACAGGCGGGACAGTGATATCAGAAGATACCGGGCGCACATTTGAATCTGTGGAAGTAACAGACCTGGGGCGAGCCGACAAAGTATGGTCCGACAAAGACAACACCAGAATAATTGGCGGAGCAGGAAAAACAGACGACATAAAGGCACGTATTGCTCAGATTAAGATTCAGATAGAAAATACAGACAGTGATTTTGACCGCGAAAAATTGGAAGAGCGCTTGGCCAAACTTTCCGGTGGAGTTGCCCAGATTAATGTAGGGGCGGCTACAGAGGTAGAGCTAAATGAGAAAAAGGAGCGTGTCAAAGATGCGGTAGGAGCGACTAAGGCTGCCATTGAAGAAGGAATCGTTCCGGGAGGGGGGATTGCTTTTCTAAAAGCCAGACAAGCCGTTGCCAAGGTTACAAGTAATATTAAAGACGAGCAGATTGGTATTGACATTGTGTATAGTGCTTTAGAGCAGCCAACTCGTTGGTTGGTTAAGAATGCTGGTGAGGACGATGGATATATCCTTCGAAAAATAGAAGAAAATAAAGACCCGGATTACGGTTATAACGTTTTGACTAACCAGTTTGGCTCAATGTTTACTTTTGGAATTTTGGATCCGGTCAAAGTTACCCGTTCGGCTCTTCAGAACGCGGCTTCGGTTGCTATGATGGTCTTAACGACAGAAGCATTAGTGACCGATATTCCGGAAGAAGAAAAAAGCAATCCCGATATGGGCGGTGGTATGCCCGGCGGTATGGGCGGCCTCTGATACTCACTTCTTTGAATTCTTGATTAAATTCATAATCTTTTGTTAAAATGGATTATGCCCCCAGGAAAAGAAAAAAAACGCATTCGGCCGGTGATTGAGGAAGTGGCATCAGGGCCGGTAGGGGAAACCCAACAAACACAAGAGGAGAAGGGTGCCGAACAGGTAACTCCAGGAGCGGTTGAACCAAAAGAAGAAATAAGCCCCGAGGAAAAAGCCAGAGAAATTATAAGCGATAAGCATTCGGCAGGCGATTCTCCTTCAGGAAAAACCGATTATAAGCTCATTTTATTGGTAACTGTTATTTCCGCTGTAGTCGTTGGCTTTGTGGCGGGTGGAGTATATGTTTACTTTACCGGCCTATCCCAAATAGAAGAGTCAGTACTAAAGCCCACACAAGCGCCACAGGTGCTTTCACCGACACCCACTCCACAAGAGCCGAGTCCGTCGCCAATTCCGGGTGAAGAAATCGACGTTTCTTCTTATAAAGTAAGTGTGCTAAATGGATCTGGGCAAATTGGAGCTGCGGGAAGTGTGGGAAGTCTATTGGAAGAGGCTGGTTTTGAAATAGCAAACATTGGTAATGCCACAAAATATGATTATGAGGCTACGGTGATTCAGGCAAAAGAAACAGTCCCCGAGCAAGTATTGCAAATGATAGAAGACGCATTAAGTGATACGTACAGCGTGGAAATGGGCGATGCGTTGCTCTCAACCAGCGGCTATGACATTATTGTGACTGTGGGAACTGAGTAAGTGATATAATAGCTCCATGTCTTGGGCAGAAATACAAAAAGAACGTTTAGTTCCTTGGTTTTATGCGGCAATTTTTGCTGTAATAAATTCTGATGGAAAAATACTGGTTGAGGATAGGGTAAGTCCAGAGTCAGGCCATTTTGGTTATACGATAATTCCTGGTGGAGCAATCGAAGAAGGAGAAACTCCCCGGCAAGCATTGGAGCGAGAGATGGATGAAGAGCTAGGTGTAAAACCTACACAATTTACTAAACTTCCTGTTTTTTTAGATATGACCTTGAGCAATCGTTTTGTAGAATATTCTCCTTATGTGGTTTTGGCTGTAAATGGAGAGGTGGCGAATAAAGAACCTGGTAAAAGCCGTCACAGATGGATTGATTTAGAAGAAGCATGTAATTTACCTTTGGCTCTGGACCAGCTTGTGGCAGTTAGAGTTAAAGAGTATCTGGTGCAGGAAGGATTGATTCAGGGTTAATGGCTTTACCGTCAAAGCGGATTTCCAAGTGCAAATGATCCCCTGTAGAGCGGCCGGTTGAGCCAATTTCGCCAATTTTTTCTCCTGCGGCAACTATACTTTCTTTTTTAACCTCGACTTTGCTTAAATGGGCGTATAAACTTTCCACACCATCGCCGTGGTCGATGATTATGGCATTGCCGTACGAAAAGCGTGAGTATTGCACCTCTTTTACTTCGCCTTTCATAATCGCGTATACAGGATCTCCGGTTTCGCCGTCGAAGTCGACTGCCGGGTGGAAAAAACTATATCTTTGGCTGATTTTTGTAGTATCTGTTGGTTTTTTGATACTGCGCTCGGTCTTAAAATTGGTTAAATCAGAGGTGATAATTGACGTTTCTGCCTCCACTGTAAAGTTTGTGGTAGTGGGAACGATTGAGCTCGCCAGTAAAGCTACAGCAAGATTTGTGCCTAGAATACGCCTGAATTTATTATGTTGGGCGATGAGACTGAAAAAACGCGAGATTTTGTTGCCACGGCGAACTCTCCGAAGCGTGGACAAGGAGGGAATAAGCGGTTCGGTTTTTGGTTTTATGCGTGGCTTGACCAAAGCTATGTCGAGTCTTCGGCCACCGATAAAACTGATGGATAGCTTACTCATAACGCCTCGCGTGAGACCGGCTCATTTGAGGCAAATAAAAAACTCGCATTTTTTGCGAGTGGCCAATTATAGGTTTTAAACCCTTATTTGTCAAGCAATGTCGCGCTTTTAATATGGTTTTATATGATGTTAATATGAAAGGGGGTGATGAAGATGAAAAAGAAAGACTGGGGACTTTTATCACAGATTCTGATGGGAGGAGCCTTGATTTCCATTGTATTATCGGGTATTGGCTACCTTGGCCAGGATATCTGGTTGGCTTCAACCCAGTGGCTTTTGATTGCCGCTGTTTTATCCCTATTTGGGCTTTATAGCAGAATGAATTCATGACGCGCGGTAAAAATGCAGTTAAAATGCGGAAAAAATTAAGGCAGATGCAAAAATGCCCCCAGTGTGGTATGCTAATAGGCATCATAGCTGGGAGTAAAGAAGCAATTTGTAAAAATTGTGGCTTTAAAGACCCATGTTGCGAATAATAATGGACAAAAGGATATTAATTGCGTTAGTTGCAGCAATAATTTTGGGACTAGGTTATTTTTTTTGGTCCCGAAATGACAATACTCCTCAGAAGATTGCTTTAGAACCAACCCCGACCCCGTCTGTGCGTGACCGCATGCAAGAGGTTTTTGGCTCATCCGTCATAAGCGATGAGGGAGAAAAGCTTGAACTTTCCCGTGAGAATCAAATGGCGCTTGTTACCAGAAGTGAAGACAAAAACAGCTTAAGCGTTCTTGCGGATTTGGAAAATCCAGGGACTGACAAGTACTTTGTATGGCTTCAAAAAGAAGACGGATATAAGCTTTTAGGAGAGCTTGAAGCTGCTAAAGGAGGTTATGTGGGAGAGTATATGATTGAAAGCGGCTGGCAAGACGCAAACCATGTTGTTATTAGCCGCGAAAGCGTGCGGGGAGAAGTGCCCTCAAACAAATTTTTGGAAGGGTCTTTTTAAATTATAATCGGTTGCGCTACAATTAGTGTAATGAAAACTTCTTTGCTAGTGGGAGTGTTTTTTTTGATTTTTATGTTTGTTCCTCCTTATGCTCATGCTTCTTTGGTCAACATCCAAACAGACGGAAATTTAAGGTGGAACGTTTTGGGGCTTACTGACGGTGCCCTGACAAGCCTCCCCCCCGAAGAACTAGTGGTCACCAATGCTTTAGACGGGAAAAACATAAAAAATGAAGCCTATTTGGCGCTTGAACGGCAAAACGATACAGTTCAGTTAACCGTGGTCGTTAATGGCGAGCAAACAGTGGCGGATGTTACGTCCTACGGTGACGAAATTATTACGCTTGAGGCGAAACAAAAACCTCAAGAAATTCGCATATTAAATACCGAAGGTAAATTTCGCATTGTCCAAAATGGCGTGGCAGCTGAAACACAATACCCCATATATATTGACACCAAGGATCGTAGGGTTTCGGTCAGTACAGATACGGGTAGGCAATATCTTTTGGTGATGCCGTCAGAGGCTTTACTTTCAGCTGTGAGGTCTAATGTTGTTACAAAATTAAACGAGAATTCAATAATGACCTTAAAGCAGGGCATTGATGGGGAGGTTCTGTACCAGCTTGAAGGGCAAAAAATAGTCTCTTTGTTTAATTTGATGGAGTTGCCGGTGGATGTATCTGTTTTGGTATCTGCTTCTACGGGCAAGATCGAGGACGTGAACCAGCCAGTGTGGCTCCAGATACTTGGATTTTTGTTCCAGAGAAAGGTGGTGGCGTGAACGATGGTGACCATTTATTCAACTACTACTTGTCCTTATTGCAAAATGCTCAAAGAATTTTTGCAAAGCTATGGCGTGGAATTTACGGAAAAGTTGGTGGACCAGGACGATGTTGCGCGCGAGGAAATGGTGGCCATATCGGGTGGGTTTTTGGGTGTGCCTTTTGTAGTTATTAACAAAGACAATAAAAGAGAAACTGTGATAGGCTTTGATAAAGCGAAAATAAGTCAGCTTTTGCAAATTAATTAAATGATTTTTATAAATTTTAAAACGTACGAAACAGGTACCGGGGAAAAAGCGTTGGAAATGGTAAAGACGTTGGAGTCGGTATCCCGGGAAACAGGGGTTAAACTTATCCCAATTGTTCAAGCCTTGGATTTAAGGATGATTGCCGGCCAGACCAGCTTGGAGGTGTGGGTGCAGGGCATAGATAACATTACTTATGGCGCGCACACCGGGCACACTTTGCCCGAAGGGGTTCTTTTGGCAGGCGCAAAAGGGGCAGTCTTAAACCATTCAGAAAATAAGGCTTTAAATGTGGAAGATCTTGCCGGCAGAAATCAACGTGCCCGGGACGTAGGTTTAAAAACTTTAATATTTGCCGATAGCACTGATGAGTTGAGGCAGGCAATTTCACTTAAGCCGGATTTTGTTTCGTATGAACCCCCGGAACTAATCGGCAGTAGTGACAAATCTGTGGCAACTGAAAAGCCCGACATTGTTAAGAAAGCGGTAAATATAGCAAAAAACGCGGATATACCTTTGATCGTCGGGGCCGGCATACAGACAAAGGAAGATATAACAACCAGTCTTAATTTGGGTGCAAGCGGTTTTGCAATTGCCTCGGGTATAATGAACGCAGAAAACCCGCGCACAGTAATTGAAAATTTAGCAAAAGGATTTAAATGAAAATATTTATTGCCAGCGATCACGGTGGATTTTATTTAAAAGAAGAAATAAAATCTTTTTTGTTAGGCTTGGGGTATTCGGTTGAAGACGTAGGCAATAAAATTTTCGAAAAGTACGACGATTATCCTGATTTTGTTTTTCCTTTAGCCGAGGCTGTTTCGACCTCTAAAGAAGGTTTTGGTATTGTGATCGGCAGGTCGGGTATTGGCGAGGCTATTGTTGCCAATAAAGTTAGTGGAGTCTATGCGGCGGTTTGTACAAACTTAAAAATGGCACAAAAGGCCCGCGAGCACAATAATGCCAATGTTATTTCTTTGGGGGCAGATTATGTGGGTTCAACAACCGCAAAAAGAATGGTTGATGTTTTTTTAAATACGCGTTTTTCCCAAGCTCAAAGACACAAAAGGCGCGTTAGAAAAATAAAAAAATATGAAGCTTCCCACTTTAAAAAATCTTGACGTTTCCGGTAAAAACGTTTTGCTGCGCTGCGACCTGGACGTTAATTTTGACGAAAACACATTAGAAGACAAAAGAATAAGCGCTGCCGTTAGGACGATCGGTAATCTTAACAATGCCAAGAAAATTATTATCCTTGGCCACCGCGGCCGCCCCAAGGGGGTGTATCAAAAAGATTTGTCTTTGTTTCCTTTGACTCCGTTTTTATCTAAAGCCTTAGGCAGTGAGATATTTTTTGTGCAATTTGCTCCGTTTTTGGAAGAGTTTGAACAAGGACTTGTGTCCGCTTTGGAAAACAATAATAAATATTTATTGGTGGAGAATCTGCGCTTTTGGACAGGCGAGGAGGTAAATGATCCTGTTTTTGTAGATTTATTTAGGTCCCGGGGAGAGGTGTTTGTAAATGAAGCTTTTGCCGCAAGTCACAGACAAAGCGCCTCAGTTGTGGGTTTGGCAGAGGCTTTAAAGCCCAGAGCGTATGTTGGTCTAAATTTTCAAGAAGAGGTTATACACCTTGATCGGGTGCGGGATAATCCAAAGCGCCCGGTGGTAAGCCTGTTGTCCGGAGTTAAAAAAGATAAATTAAAATACACAGAGGGTTTGGAGAAAATATCCGACAAATTAATGATTGCAGGTAGGCTTCCTGAATATTTAGAAGACGCTAAATTTGGTCCCAAGGTATTTGTTTCCCATCTTACACCCGATAAAGAAGACATCACCATTCATTCCATAGAAGCCATAGAAGCTGAATTAAAAAAAGCAGGTACTGTTATTTTGGCGGGTGTTCCTGGAAAATTTGAAGACGAAGGTCATATGCTGGGGACAAAACGCGTTTTTGAGGCAGCTGCCAATGCCAAAGCTTACAAGCTGGTTGGCGGTGGGGATACATCTTCTGCTTTGGGTATGCTGGGGCTTTTGCCTAAGTTTGATTGGGTTTCAACCGGAGGAGGCGCCATGCTTGAATATTTGGTGAGTGGTACTTTACCGGGCATTAAGGCATTGCTAGACTAAATTATGATAAAGATTGGTATTAATGGTTTTGGGAGAATTGGCAGGTTGGCTGCGCGTATAGCCCTTACGCGTCAGGCCGGCAATGTGCAAATTATGGCCATAAACACCAGCGGTTCTATGGATACTCCCGGCTGGGCACACTTGATTAATTATGACACGACCTACCGCAAATTTGAAAAAGAAATTATTGCTGAGGAGGTGAGGTCTGCCAAAGAAGCAACCGATGAAGATCCTTTAATTGGTTATTTAAAAGTTAAAGGGGAAGAGACAAAGATTGCTGTGTTGGCCCAACAGGATCCTGGTAAAATCCCTTGGGCACAGTATGGTGCTGAGGTGATTATTGAGTCTACCGGAGTGTTTTTGAGTGAAGAAGATGCAAAAAAACACGCTTTGGGTGGAGCCAAAAGAGTAGTCATTTCAGCCCCCGCCAAAGGAGGCAATGTGGGGACTTTTGTAATTGGCGTTAATGAGTACGACGGACAGGCGGTTGTGCTAAATAATGCCAGTTGTACCACCAATTGCGTCGCACCGGTTGCGGCAGTGATGCATGCAAGATTTGGGATAGAAAAAGCTATGATGACCACGATCCATGGCTATACGGATGATCAGAATTTGCAGGATAATTCCCACAAAGATATGCGCCGAGCCCGTGCGGCTGCAGAAAACATCATCCCAACCACCACCGGGGCAGCCATTGCCACGACAGAGACTATCCCCGCGCTTAAAGGACTTTTTGACGGGCGAGCCTTGAGGGTGCCGGTTTCAACGGGTTCCATAACCGACTTTACGCTTCTATTGAAACAAGATACTTCTGTTGAGGAAGTAAATCAGGCTTTAAAGCAAGCTTCCGAAAACCCCATATATAAAGGTATTTTAGCAGTAAGCGAGGAACCTTTGGTTTCATCTGACATCATCGGCAGAAGCGAATCCGCCATAGTGGACTTATTGAGTACTCAGGTGGTGGCCGGTAATATGGTCAAGATTTTTGCCTGGTATGATAATGAATGGGGCTATGCCAACAGGCTTGTGGAGCAAGTAATACGTGTTGGCAACACCCTGGATACTGCAAGCGCCCCCACAGACCCGATTACCTTGTCGTTTAAACCTGTTCAGTAAAACCACTTAAAATGAGAATTGTGCCTGCCATACTTACTAATAACGCCAGTGAGTTGAAAGCGATGATTAATGCGTGTGAAAATGTTTTTGATCGCGCACAGATTGATATTGTTGACGGGATTTATGCAGACAATAAAACCGTTGAGCCCTCCTCCTTGGGTTATATTGAAACTAATCTCATGCTTGATTTTCAGCTTATGGTCAAAGAGCCAATTAATTGGGTAGAGCAGTGTGTACGAGTGGGAGCCGAGCGGATTATTGGCCACATTGAGGCGATGGGTGACCAGTTTGCCTTTGTGGAAAAAGTTACTGAAGAAGGCCGTGGTGTGGGTTTTGGTTTGGATCTTAAGACACCGGTTGCTAATATTCATCCAAAATTACTAACCAGTCTGAACGCTGTACTTTTGATGAGCGTAAAAGCCGGTTTTGGAGGGCAAGAGTTTGATGAGCGTGTATTTTCTAAAATTGCTGATTTAATAAACATTAAAAATGAATCCGGTGCTGATTTTTCCATAATTGTTGATGGTGGGATTAACCCCGGTAATATTAAAGCATTAAATCAGGCTGGCGTAGACGAGGTGGCGGTCGGGCGAAGCTTAATCACTGGAAACATTGAAAAAAATCTGCAACAATTTAACGACCAGCTTATAGCGTAAATATCATGGCAGAAAAAATAGACATAAAAAAAATTCCCCAAAAAAAGATTGGCAAACTCAAGCGCAGTATTATTAAAAACATAGCATTTTTTGGCGATGCCAATATTTCCGAGAGCGACCCTGTTTATAAGGATGCGTATGCGATAGCGTGTGATTTAGCAGGCCGTGGGTTTACAATTGTAAATGGTGGTGGCCCTGGCGTAATGAATGCTTCTACGCAGGGGGCCAAAAAAGTGCACGGCGAAACACTGTCTGTAACTTTTTATCCCCAGGATGCTCCGGGTTTTGAAGGAAAGTATTTAGGCAATATTACAGATAAAGAGATTGTGACAAGTAATTACATAGAGCGGATGTTTAAACTAATGGAACACGCCCATATGTTTATTATTTTTAAAGGTGGGAGCGGTACAATGAGTGAGTTCGGTACGGCCTGGGTTTTGGCTAATATTTATTACGGCCACCATAAGCCCTTCATTTTATTTGGAGAATTTTGGATTGAGATTATTGACGCTATTAAAAAAGGCCTAAATATCGATCACAAAGAAATGTCTGTCTTTGAAATTGTAACTAAGCGTGAGGATGTATTCCCAACTATTGCCAGGTTTGAAAAAAAATTGCAGAGCATGAAAAAAAAGGATTATAAAGATGGCCTTGCCTATACCAATTAATGAAGGATAACGCCAAACTTAAAGAAATTGCTTGTGATTTAAGAAAAGAAGTTATCAAAATGCTTGAATCCGCAGGATCCGGGCACGCTGCGGGGTCTTTGGGAATGGCGGACATTTTTGCTTGCTTATATTTTTCCATTCTTCATCACGACCCTGAAAATCCCCATTGGGAAGACCGAGACCGTTTGCTTTTAAGCAACGGCCATATTGCTCCGCTTTTATATGCAGCTTTGAGCTATGCTGGATATTTTCCCCAAGAGAAGTTAAAAAGCCTTCGTAAATTTGGCTCTTTTCTGCAAGGCCACCCGGAAAGAGAAAGACTTCGCGGGGTAGAAATCACATCCGGACCATTAGGTTCCGGTTTGGCCCAAGCTTGTGGAATAGCGGCCGTTGCCAAAAGGGAAGGCAGGCGTTTTCGGGTGTTTTGCGTGACAAGCGACGGTGAGCATCAGGAAGGAAACCATTGGGAAGCTGTATTGTTTGCTGCCAAATATAAGCTAGGAAATTTAACTGCATTTGTTGACAGCAACAACATCCAGATAAGCGGGAAAACCAGTGATGTTATGCCGCTTGAGCCTTTGCTTGGCAAATATCAGGCTTTTTCTTGGAATGCTTTGGTAATAGACGGCCATGATATTTCTCAAATTCTAAATTCGGTTAAGCAGGCAAGGCTGGTTTACGATAAACCTACGGTGATTATTGCAAAAACCACTCCGGGTAAGGGGGTAAGTTTTATGGAAGACAATTATCTGTGGCACGGTAAAGCGCCAAATAAAAACGAAGCTAAAGCCGCGCTGCGTGAACTAGAAGAAGTCTGTCGAGATGTTAAATAACACTTTAAATCAAAATTTATTTAAAAAGAACGTTGAGCTAAAAGCCACACGCGATGGCTTTGGAGAGGGCTTGGTTATTGAGGCAGAAAAAAATGAGAGTATTGTAGTTTTGTCAGCGGACCTGGAAGAATCAACTCGAGTACTGTCATTTGCCCAAAAATTTCCCGAGCGCTTTTGGGAGGTGGGAGTAGCCGAACAAGCTTTGGTTACCATTGCTTCGGGTATGGCAAATTATGGCAAAATTCCCTTTGCCACCAGTTTTGCCGCGTTTTCTCCCGGCAGAAACTGGGAACAGATAAGGACGACAATCGCCCTAAATAACGTGCCTGTTAAAATTGTAGGTAGCCACAGCGGAATTGATGTGGGCGAAGACGGGGCCACACACCAGGTACTTGAAGATATTGCTTTAATGCGTACGCTTCCCAACATGGATGTTTTGGTTCCTTGTGATTATGAGGAAGCAAAAAAGGCCGTTGGTGTCGCGGCAAAAAGCTTGCGTCCAACTTACATCAGGCTTACAAGGTCAAAAAGTCCGGTGATTACAACCCCCAACACCCCATTTGAAACGGGCAAAATAAACGTTGTGTGGGAAGATACGGATTCTAAAGCCACGCTTGTGGCCTGTGGTCCTTTGGTTTATGAAGCGCTGGTTGCGGCGCAAAAACTCAAAAAAGACGGAATAACAGTAAGAGTTGTGGCTTGCCACAGCGTCAGTCCTTTGGATGAGCAAGCTTTGATACACGAAGCCAAAATTTCGGGAGCCATGGTAACAATTGAAGACCACCAGGTCAGTGGTGGTTTGGGTGGAGCCGTGGCTGAGTTGTTGGTGCGAAATTTACCCATACCCATTGAGTTTGTGGGGGTTTATGGCCGATTCGGCCAGTCAGGGAACTCAAGCGAATTAAAAAAGGAATACGGACTTAATGCAGATGAAATAATTAGGCGCACAAAAATGGTTTTGGCGCGACGGATGCAGTAAGGGTTAAATCGTGTTAATCTAAAAGTAAGGATGTTAGAGCTTTTTGAAATTGCCGAAAAATTAGTAGAAAAGCCAAAAGGAATTTTGGCGGCAGATGAATCGATGCCAACAATTGAAAAACGCTTTTCTAGGCTCGGCATAGAAAATACACCGCAAAATCGTTTATCTTACAGGCAACTTCTTTTTACAACGCCTGAGATAGAAAAATACATAAGCGGAGTTATTTTGTTTGATGAAACGGTTTTTCAGGAAAACGAGGAGGGTATATTGCTACATGATATTTTGGCTCAACGCGGCATAACTCCGGGCGTGAAAGTGGATGAGGGCAAAATAGACGCACCCGGCTCTCCAACAGAAAAAATTACACAAGGACTGAATAATTTATCTGAGCGTTTGACTAAATATAAAGCCCACGGGATGCATTTTACAAAGTGGCGGGCGGTTACCTTAATTAGTGAAAATACGCCCACCCCCCAGGTATTGAAGGAAAATGCGACAGCTTTGGCGGAATTTGCATATGTTTCTCAGGAGCATGGAATGGTACCAATTGTTGAGCCCGAAGTGTTAATGGATGGAAAGCACGACATTAACAAATGCGAGGAGGTAAGCACCCATACATTAACCGAAGTATTTTCGGCATTAGAAAAAAGAGGTGTGGCCTTAAATGGTATGCTGTTAAAAACCAATTTTGTTGTTTCCGGGCGTGATTTTCAAGCAAAAGACGAGGTGTCGGATGTGGTGCAAAAGACCATAGGTGTATTAAATAAGACCGTACCCCACGATGTCCCCGGTATTGTATTTTTGTCGGGCGGTTTAGCCCCCGAGCTTGCCACCCTTTATTTGTGTGAAGTAAATAGACAGGCCGATTTGCCTTGGCAGTTAAGCTTTAGCTATGGCCGAGCTCTCCAGGCGCCGGCTATGGAAGCTTGGGCAAAAGACAGGGAAAATATAAAGCCGGCACAGGAGGCATTCTTAAAACGTGCTCGTTTAAATGCAATGGCAAGGATGGGAGAGTATACATATGAGGAGGAGACTAATGGATGATGTAAAACTCTTATCAATTGGCGATGTTACCTATGACACCTTTATGACGCCAATCGAAAGCGAGGCAATGTGTGACATTCGCGAGCGGGAAAGTTTTATTTGCTTTACCTATGGGGATAAAATTCCTGTTAAAAATTTGGAAGTTTCTGTGGGTGGAAATGCCGCTAATAATGCCGTGGGCGTGACGCGTTTAGGAGTTCGTACGGCTCTTGTAACAACAATGGGTGATGATGAAATTGCCAGAACCATTAAGTCTAGCTTGGAACAAGAAGGTGTAGATTTAAGTTATCTTACCGTACAAGAAAATAGCCCATCCAATTATTCTACAATTATTAATTACGGTGGCGAGCGTACTATTTTTACTTATCGACCCGAGCGAATTTACACCTTTCCCCAAAGTCTTCCTTTAGTTGGGTGGGCTTATTTAACGTCCCTTGCAGAAAATTTTAGCGAGTTTTACGACAAAGTGATGGAGTGGGTAAAAGCAAACAAAGTTAAACTTGCCTTTAATCCAGGATCCAGACAAATAAGGGCTGGTAAGGAAAAAATACAAAATGTTTTATCTGAAACTTATATCGTTTATATAAACCGCAGTGAAGCTGAAAGTTTAACTGGTATGACAGATACCCACGGCAGAGAAAAAGAGCTTTTAGAGGCTACGTGCCGCTTGGGCCCCAAAATAAGTATCATTACCGACGGCGGTGGTGGTGCGTATGCTTTTGATGGCGCGCGTTATTACCATAGCGGCGTATTGCCGGTAGACGCTTATGAGCGCACAGGAGCGGGTGATGCATTTGGGGCAGGTTGTATTTCCGCCTTGATTCAAGGGAAAACTATTAATGAAGCTCTTCTTTGGGGGACAGTAAATTCAGCATCGGTTATTGGTTACATTGGCAGCCAAAGGGGTTTACTCAGAGCACAAGATTTGCCACAATGGCTTGAGAGAGCAGAATCCAGCGAGGTTGGTGTTTATGAAATATAAATGAAAGTATTTGTCAGTCGTAAAGTACCGGGTGATTGTTTGCGCCCCTTGTTTGCGAGTGGGCATGAAATTGTTGTGTCTGAATTTGACCGCCCACTTACTCCGTCTGAATTTCTAGAAAAGGCTGCGGGGTCGGACGCACTTATCACCCTTTTGAGCGATAAAATTGATGGGGAAGTTATGGACGCGATCGGTCCGCAGCTAAGGCTTATAAGTAACTATGCGGTTGGTTTTGACAACATTAATCTTGCGGATGCTACAGACCGCGGGATAGTTGTCACCAATACGCCTTCCGATGAAGTCAATGAGGCGGTGGCCGAGCATACATGGGCCTTAATTTTAGCCCTTGCCAGACGTGTGGTTGAAGCGGACGAATCCACGCGCCGCGGTGCTTATAAAGGCTGGGAGCCAGGCATATTTTTGGGTAAAAGCTTGGCAGGGAAAACCTTGGGAATTATTGGTATGGGGAGAATCGGGGGAATGGTTGCCAGACGTGCTCAAGGGTTTGGCATGAATATTTTATATAATAAAAGAAGTAGAGATGAGAAAGCCGAGCGTGAGTTGGGAGTTGTCTTTAGCAATTTAGACAATTTATACGCAAACTCAGACATTGTGAGTTTGCATGTACCTTTGACTCCTGAGACCCACCATATGATAAATGCCGACGCGTTTTCTAAGATGAAAGACGGAATATTCTTAATCAATACTGCAAGGGGTTCTGTTGTCTATGAACAGGAATTGGTGAATGCGCTGCGTACGGGAAAACTTGGGGGGGCAGCTTTGGATGTTTTTGATAACGAACCCGATATTAATCCTGAACTCATTGCTATGGAAAATGTCATCCTTACCCCTCATATTGCCTCTGCCACTTGGGAAGCCCGCAATAAAATGGGCAACCAGGCTGTAAACTCTGTCCTGATGCTTTTGTCCGGTCAAAAACCGGACAATATCGCAAACGAAGAAGTGTGGGAGAAACGTCGGGTTTAGAAAGACACTAATTAATGTAAAATAAGCCATGAGCTTTTTTCAGCGTGGCAAAAAACCGGAAATTGAACGAATTGCGCCGGAAACTAAAAAAGAAAAAATAAAAAAAGAACAAAAGCCTTGGAGCAAAAAAGAGAGAATTTTGGTTTTAGGAATCCTTTTTTTAACAGTTTTCCCTGCGGTATTATTAGCTTTTTCGGCACGCCATTGGAAGGTGGGAGGGCTGCCGGCCTTAAAGCTGCCCAATATTTCATGGGAACAAACCTATATAATTGAAGGCGACATGAATGTCAGAAAAGAGATGGAAAACAAATTGGCGGATATAACCCAAGCTTATTCCGGTATTTATGGAGTGTATGTATATGAGATAAAAAATAATATCCGGTGGGGCATAAACGAATCACGCCAGTTTCAAGCGGCTTCTTTGATAAAACTTCCGGTTATGGTTTTACTTTATAAAGAAGCTGAAGAAGGTAATATCGATTTGGAAGCAAAATACATTTTAAAAGACGAAGATAAGCTTTCGGGGGCGGGAAGTTTGCAGACTAAACCAGCCGGTAGTGAATTTTCATACCGTGAACTGACGAAGCTTATGGGTAAAGAATCCGATAACACAGCTTATAATATCGTAAAAAATATGCTTGGGGATGAGGCAATAAATGAATTTTTACAAAAAACAGGCATGACAAACACCTCGCTGGAACAAAACCTGACGACACCGCAAGACATCGGAATTTTATTGAACAAATTGTATGAAGGCAAGCTGGTAAGCGTAAAAAGCCGGGATGAGCTTTTGGAATATCTGACCAACACAAATTTTGAAGATTGGTTGGTAAACGGTGTTCCCGAAAAAGTGGTTGTAGCACATAAATTTGGTCGCGAAACGCACGTTATTAATGACGCCGGCTTGGTTCTGGCACCCAACCCTTATGTTGTTGTCATTATGAGCGATGGCATTGTCGAAAGCGAAGCGGACGAAGCAATTGTTGAGCTCTCGCGGTTTATCTACGAAACAACCTCACAAAACTGAGTTCTCCGATTCACCCTGAGCTTTATCCTCAAACGATTTTGGCCCACAGCTTGGCGGTTGGTTTTCTTCTAAAAACCATTCATTTTTAGTGCCGCAACCGCTACACGGGAGCGTGCCTGTTAACGGACAAATTGGTTTTTGTACTAGTCCGGAAGGCGTATCCCACGCAATATTTTTTTCGCCAATTAAGTTGGTAATTATTTTATTCCAGATTGGCGCGGCACCCGTAATTCCGGAAGCCAGGCGGGACATGGGAGAATTGTCGTTATTGCCCACCCAAGTTGCGACCAGAATGTCCGGCGTATAGCCTATAGTTACATTGTCGCGAAGATTGTTGCTGGTTCCGGTTTTTACAGCCACTTTGTGTCCTGGAATATTAAGCGCGCTGTGGCTGCCAAACGCCGGGGATCGGGCAGCGTTATCACTTAAAATATCAGTTAGAATATAAGTAATGCGGGGGTCTAAGACCTTCTCTCCGCAAGTATTCTCGGCGCTATCAATAATAAAGCGGTTTTTGTTGTTACAGCTATTTTCATAGACAATTTTACCGCGGCTATCTGTTACGCTTTGGATGCTGTGGAGGTCTGCCCGCACTCCATTGTTGGCAATGGTAGCATACGCTTGTGCAAGTTCAATTAAGCGTACATCTCCACCCCCAAGGGTTAGTGAAAGACCATAATCCGTAGGGTCCTGCCAGCTTGCAATACCCATTTTTTGCCCAAGAGACACCATGTTGGCAACCCCATAGCTTGCCAGTACTTTGACGGCCGGGATGTTTCTTGACTCAGCCAGGGCGCTTCTAAGGCTTATCTTTCCGCGGTAAGTGTTGTCATAGTTTTTAGGAGTATAAGGGGGAGAGCCAGCAATATTGTAAGTGATAGGAGTGTCTTCCAGTATGGTGGCCGGTGTATAACCATGGCCAAGAGCATAGGCATAATTGATGACTTTAATGCTTGATCCGGGTTGCCTTAAGCTTGTTAAAACATTGACATTGCCGTCGTTTTGGGTGTCAAAATAATCTTTTGATCCTACCATAGCAAGTATATCTCCATTTTGGGGATCAACAACCAGGGCCGCACCATTGCTTACGTTTAAAGAGCTAAGCTTTTCTACCTCCTGGGCAACCGCCTCCTCTGCCAA
The DNA here is from genome assembly GCA_020724555.1 of Candidatus Microgenomatus sp. Taxonomy (GTDB): domain Bacteria; phylum Patescibacteriota; class Microgenomatia; order UBA8517; family UBA8517; genus DYGT01. Next base: position 78,882 of record DYGT01000001.1, on the reverse strand, counting down.
TTTTTGTATCTTAAGGTCCAGGGTTGTTTTGACTTTTAGCCCTCCTTTTTCTACCATTTCTTCTCCAAAGCGTTCCACAAGCGCTTGGCGGACAAACATCACAAAATGAGGTGCCTTGATGTCGATCTTATTGTCGGCAAAAACCAGCTCATCCTCTAAAGCCTCCTTTTTTTGTTCGCTTGTAATAAATCCGTGCGTTGCCATAAGCTCAAGAATTTCTTGTTGCCTGTTAATTGAAAGTTTTGGGTTCGCGCCAAAAGGTGAGTATTTTGTGGGACTTTGAATCAGGCCGGCAAGCAGTGCTCCTTCTGCCAAACTCAATTCTTTTACATCCTTGTTAAAGTAAACTTTCGCAGCTTCGCGGATTCCATATGCCGTACCGCCGAAGGGGACTTCATTTAAATACATCTCCAGGATCTCTTCTTTTGAATAAAGCCTTTCAATTTTTATGGCAAGGTAAATCTCTTTTACTTTTCTGATGACGGTGCGCTCGGGTGTTAGGAGGGCGTTTTTGACAAGCTGTTGCGTTATGGTAGAGCCACCTTCTAGCTTGTCCTCGTTTATATATTTATAAATTGCCCGGGCCATGCCTTTAACGGAAAAACCCGGGTGATTATAAAATTCGGCATCTTCCGCGGCCAAAACTGCAAGCTGGATATGGATAGGAATATCTGACAATTTTATAGGAGTGCGGTTTTCGTCTTTGTAGATGTTATATAAAAGATTATCGTTTCTGTCGTATATTTTGGTTGAAAATTGAATCTCGCGATTTGTTAAGGATTCGGGGGAAGGCAAGTCTTTTAAAATAAAATTCCAAAAAACCGTATAAGCCAAAAAAACAATTAGAACCGCGAGTGTGGTTAGGTGGATTAAGCGGCGGGATTTTTCATGCTTAATTAAGAGTTTGGGCAGCCGAGTATTTTTAGTCTTTAATTTAACCTTCGGCAAGGGATGCAGAAAAAAATCGTAGATAACGAAAACAATGATTTTTTGCAAAAATAAGATGAAAAAAAAGGCTGCCAAGAGGAGCCAATAAAGCGGTTTTCCCACCCAAGAAAAAAAGTCTTTGGCGCAGTTAACAATAGTTTTTAAAAGTATCTGTGACCTTCTTGTTATGGGTTTTATATGATTAAATAATTTGCCGTTAAACGCAAACCCCATATGTCACCCTATATAATATCATCACCGACTGGCGTTTTGAAGGGGAAATTTGTATACTTCAATCGATAAATAATACTCTATAGTTTGATATAAAATACAAAAAATGAGAAGATTTATTACTGATTAACAGATTCTTTGTTGGAGGGTGCGGAAATATTCGTAATACCAGATAAAGGATAGTTTACAGTAACGCTCGGCATGGGAAATGGGCACGTCAGACAAATTTTTGTTCCTAATGGGTCAGATATTACTATATGATTTTGTGTTTCTATTTTGTCTTGTGGTGTTTCTTGGGTGGCCAGCTCTTGCTTTTCGCGATCGATAAATATGTCTTCACGCCTAAGATTGGAAGCCGGCACAGTATTTTCCAAAAAATATTCATATCGGGTAGGACAGTCTGAGAGTTCGTTTCCCGGTAGGGCGCCGGTGTTTGCACAAACGTTTGCACCTATAACATTGTTTGGTTGTTTTGGCCATGCATGGCCTTTGAAATCACTTCCATATACTCCGTCTTCGGCTTTATTTAATACTTCTTTTATGATGGCATTCCAAATGGGAGAAGCGCCCGACACTCCGGATACGGCTCCGCTCATGGGCGTGTTATCGTTGTTTCCCACCCACGAAACGACAAGGGCGTGTTTGGTGTAGCCAATTGTCCAGTTATCACGTCTGTCATTGGTAGTTCCGGTTTTTACAGACACTTCCGGGTGGCCAGTGACACGCAAAAAAGAATTAACGCCAAAAGCTGCGACTCGGGCATTGTTGTCATGAAGGATGTGGGAAATAATAAAAGTTACAGCAGGGTCTAGCACGCGATCTCCATCAATACTTTCCCGATCGAGCTCAAAGAGGACTTTGCCTTTCCAATCCTCGATTTTAGAGATAGATAGCAATGGTTGCTTAACCCCTTCATTGGCAAAGACACCAAAAGCAACGGCCATGTCTACCGGGCGCACTTCGCCCCCGCCCAAAGTTAATGAAAGGCCATATTGGGAAGGATCGTTAAAAGTTGTAATTCCCATCTCTTTTGCAAAGTTAATAAAATTGTCAACACCATTTAAGGCCAATACGCGGACTGCCGGAATGTTGTATGAGTTTCCTAGAGCAAAGCGAACTTGTGTAGCGCCATGAAACCCTCCGTCGTAATTTCTGGGGCAGTAAGGTTGTTGTCCGGCTACAATAAAACAAGTTGGTATGTCAGCCAGAGGAGTGCTGGCGGTAATTTTTTTATCGCGGATACCAAGGGCGTAGTTCAGCGGCTTGATAGAACTTCCTGGTTGCCGTAAGGCAAAAAGGATATTGACTTTGCCGTCCTCGTCTTCGGCAAAATAGTCTTTTGACCCTACCATAGCCAGAACCTCACCTGTGTCGGGGCGTGTGACGAGTGCAGCTCCATTGCCTACGTCTTGATCGGCAAGTTTTTCCACTTCTTCACGCACAACCTCTTGGGCAAATTCCTGAAGATCCAAATCCAGCGTTGTGGTAACCCTGAGCCCGCCTTGTTCTACCAGGGCATCTCCGTATTTTTCTGCTAGAGTTTCTTTAACCCATAAAGCAAAATGAGGAGCTTTGAGGTTTTCTTGTTTTTTAAATTTAAGTTCTTTGTTTGCGGCTTCATCCGCCTCCTCCTGGCTGATATAGCCGTCTTCTACCATGCGCCTGAGTACTTGCTTTTGTCGCTCTTTTGCAAGTTCAGGGTGTGACCCATAAGGGGAGTAACGCGTAGGCGCTGCAGTAAGTCCGGCTAAAAGGGCGGCCTCTGCAAGGTCCAGCTCTTTTGCACTTTTGCCAAAGTAAAGTTCGCTTGCTGAGCCAATGCCATAAGCGGTTGAGCCATAGGGAATTTGGTTTAAATAGGTTTCCAAAATTGTGTCTTTGGAATAACGTATTTCCACCAAGGCAGCTAATACAAATTCGCGAAGTTTCCGCCTAACTGTCCGCTCCGGAGTTAAGAGGGCATTTTTAACTAACTGCTGTGTAAGGGTGGAGCCTCCTTCGGCGCGTCCGCGGGTAAACTGGCGGGAAAGTCCGCGGATCATACCCATAATATCAAAACCGCTGTGCTTGTAAAAATCTTTATCTTCTATGGCTATTGTTGCTTCTTTAACATGTTCCGGGATTTCACTAAGTGTCAGCGGTGTTCGGCGCTGATCGGCGTAAATTTCATAAATTAATTTTCCATTCCTGTCGAAAATTTTGGTGGAAACTGCCGGGATATCGGTGATATTTGTTGATATTGGCAAATCCCAAAACAACCAGACACCAAAGCCGAAAAGAGCCAGTAAAATAAGTATGAAGATTTTAATTTTCCGACTGAATTTGTCTATACGATAAAACCTATTTCTAAAATCCTTTTTTGGTTTGTTAATGCCTTTTTTGCTTGATTTTTTACCTGCCATGTTGATAGATTATACTCTATAAAGAAATTATGATTAAACTTGAAGATTTAAGACAAAAAAAGTGGTGGATGTATCTTGAGCGGGATTTGCAGGAGCTTTTATCTGAGTCTTTGGTGCTTTTGGTTCGGACAAAAGAGTGGGACCAATCGTTTCATGATTATTCTTTTGTGGTTTTTCCGGCAGCCAAAGCTTATGAGGGGTTTTTAAAAAAGCTTTTTTTGGACATGGGTTTTATTAGCAAAGATGACTACTACGGCAAACACTTTCGTATTGGAAAATCCCTTAATCCTACTTTGGATCCAAGATTTCGGGACAACGATTGGGTTTACGATGATTTGACCAAGTTTTGTAAAGGCGAAGCGCTTCCCCAAAAATTATGGCAGACTTGGAAAAATTCACGCAATTTAGTTACCCATTGGTTCCCCAATGAACAAAATGCCATAGATCTTGTGGAAGCTGAAAAAAGAATCGAAATGGTAATCGTGGCAATTGATGAGGTCTTTGGCGAATGTAGTGTACAATTAAAATATTAGATGCCGGAAAAAACAGCAATCGTCAAACTAAAACACACAGTGGGTTTATATGCTTTTTTGCTGTTGGTTTGGGGTTTTTACCGTTTGCTTTTTCAGCTTCCCGAAAGCCTTGAAGAATTTATAATCAAACCCGTTATTTGGCTAGGTCCCATGGTATATCTTTTGAAAAAAGAACAATCATCTGTGTCTTCAATCGGAATTACACAAAAAAATTTTTTCCCTACAATTTATTTGGCAATTGTTTTAGGTGCTGTTTTTTCGCTTGAAGGTCTTATTGTCAACTATTTAAAGTACGGTTCGGTAGAATTTTATGCCAATTTAGGAGAAAGTTCTTTTTTTCTTTTAATTGCCGTTTCTTTGTCTACGGCTGTGGTGGAAGAGTTGGTTTTTCGTGGTTTTATTTTCTCCCGGCTTTGGAGCGTGATCAAGAGCGAATGGAGAGCGAATTTTGTGACCGCTCTGGGCTGGGTGCTGATTCATTTGCCAATTGCTATCTTGGATTGGAAATTTAACTTGGGCAATTTAGTTTTATATGCTGCATTGGTATTTGTCTATTCTATAGGTGCGTCGTTTGTGTTTGCGCGCACAAAAAATGTTTTTTCAGCAATTCTTCTTAATTTTTTATGGCAGTGGCCTATTATATTGTTCCGCTAGTTTAGGTTGACTGTGTGGGTTTTATGGTTTAGCATTTGATTGCTGATGGCCCGCATAATTGCCGTACCTGTTTTTTTATTTTTTGCTTTGGCAATTTTGTTCACATCTGTTTATAAAGCCTCATCTTTGCAGTACGATTTTCAGTATTTGCCGAATGTGACTGCGACAAAAGTGATAAATAAAGTTGATTATAATTTGCCTTATCCTGGGAATATTCACCCCAATAGCATTCTTTGGCCGATAAAGGTTGTACGCGACAGAGTACTGCTTTTGTTTAAACAAAATTCATTGAGTAAGGCCGAAGCGTCGCTTCTTTTAGCAGACAAACGGCTTGGGTCAAGTATTGTCATGTACCGCAAAGGGGATTACGAAAGCGGAGTAGCGGCTGCCAAAAAATCCGGAATGTATTTAGAAAATAGTTATAATTATATGATAAAGGCAAAGGAAGAGGGAGTGAGTGTTGAAGAATTTGCCTACACTTTGGCTGTTGCGTCTCTAAAACACTGGCAAGTGCTTGAAGATTTGCGCAGTTCATCTCCGGAAGATGCTCAGCCAATTGTTAATCAGATAAACGACTATGCAAGAATGGTTTACGAAAAAACGACACAGCTATTAAATGAAAGTGGAAAAACCCCTCCACCCAACCCTTTTAAAAATTGATATGGTTTGAGTGATTATTATCTGGTTGACATACTACATTTAGTGTTAGAGTATAAATACTGTCACTGTTAGTAGTGTTTTTTTGTTTCATACATGAAATGTCCTTTTTGTTCTAATATCGATACACAAGTACTGGAGTCACGCGTGGTTGACGAGGGTGATGCCGTCAGAAGGCGGAGAAAATGCAGTAAATGCAAGAAACGCTTTACCACCTACGAAAAGGTAAAAGGCAGTGTTTTATGGGTGGTAAAAAAAAGCGGTCGGCGGGAACCCTTTGATCGCGAAAAAATTAAAAGGGGAGTATTAAGGGCCATAGAAAAAAGACCGATTTCTTTGGAGTACGTTAATGAATTAGTTGACCAGGTAGAGCGGGAGATGCTTAGGCATGAGCGTGAAGAAGTATCTTCAAAAGAAATTGGTTCTGCAGTCTTGAAGAGACTTAAAAAAGTTGATAGAGTAGCCTGGTTGAGATTTGCCAGCGTATATTTGGAATTTGAAGTTTTGACAGATTTTGAAAAAGCTATAGAAGGTAAATAAATGCCAAGAAAAAATAAACAAATACCTACATTAGAAAACTTAGAATTTGCTTCTTACGAGGAAAATAAAGCCAAAATTATAAAAATAGTCGGTGAGCTTCCACCTCTGCCTAACAACCTTCCTCAAGGGAATTGGACAGAACAGGCTTTAAAGGTATTAGAGGAAAGGTATTTACAAAAAAATGAAAAAGGAGAGGTTGTCGAAACGCCTGAAGATATGTGCTGGAGAGTTTCTTGGGAAATTGCCTCGGCAGAGGCGTTGTGGGGACAAACAAAACGCGAGGTGGTAGCCCACGCCAAGGAATATTACAAACTTTTAGTCAGTCGTGAATTTTTACCGAATTCTCCTACTCTTATGAATGCCGGAACCGGAAATATGCTTCAATTTTCAGCTTGTTTTGTCCTTCCTGTAGAAGATTCGATAGAAGGTATTTTTGATGCGCTTAAATACCAGGCGTTAATTCATAAAAGTGGAGGGGGAACGGGCTTTTCATTTTCCCGTTTGCGGCCCAAAGGTTCGATGGTGAGAAGCAGTAGCGGTACGGCTTCGGGCCCGGTTTCTTTTATGCGGATTTTTGATGCCGCGACCAACGAAGTAAAACAAGGCGGCAAAAGGCGAGGAGCTAACATGGGGATTTTACGTGTTGATCACCCCGATATTGAGGAGTTTATCCACTGCAAGGATACGGGCGATATAACTAATTTTAATATATCTGTAGCCATAACCAACGATTTTATTGAAGCTTATAAAAACGATGAAAATTATGACCTTATAGATCCAAGAACAAAAAAGGTGGCAGGATCTTTGTCCGCAAGAAAAATTTTTGATGAAATTGCCGAAAGCGCTTGGAAAACGGGTGACCCGGGATTGGTATTTTTAGACAAAATGAACGAAGGTGCTGCGAATCCAGTGCCCGCTTTAGGTCCGGTGGAATCCACCAATCCTTGTGGTGAACAACCTTTGTACCCGTTTGATTCGTGTAATTTAGGTTCGATATTTTTGTCATATTTTGTCACTGAAAAAAAGGAAGGACGAGATGTTGATTGGGATAAACTTAAAAAAGTAACCAGGCAAGCAGTGCGTTTTATGGACAATGTTATAGAAATGAATCCGTACCCTTTGGACCAGATCCGCCGTACCTCATTGGCAATTAGAAGGATAGGTCTGGGTGTTGGGGGGTGGGCCGATTTGTTAATTGATCTGGGGATTGCTTATGATTCGCGCGAAGCTTTGAATTTAGGTGAAAAAGTTATGCAGGTAATTCAAAAAGAAGCGGTAGCGGAAAGCGAAAAGCTTGCTCGCGAGCGCGGTGCTTTCCCTTTGTGGGAGATAAGTATCTACAAAAATGACAAGCCGCGGCGCAATTCTACAGTAACTACCATAGCGCCAACCGGCACAATTTCAATAATTGCCGGTACAAGTAGCGGAATTGAGCCCATATTTGCGATAGCCTACCAGCATATTGTTAAAGATAAACACCTTGAGCGTACGCTTACTTTTGTAAACCCGAAGTTTAAAGAAATCGCTCAAAAGCAAGGGTTTTGGAACGCCGAACTGGAAAGAAAAATTGGCGAACACGGAACGGTTAGAGATATAGCCGAGGTTCCCGATGGAGTGAGGCGCGTATTTGGTACAGCACATGAGATACATCACGACTGGCATATAAAAATGCAAGCGGCTTTCCAAAAATATACGGAAAACGCAGTCAGCAAAACCATTAATATGCGCAACTCCGTGACAGACAAGGATATTAAAGATGCATATTTATTGGCCTGGGAAAATAATTGTAAAGGCATTACCGTTTTTCGTGACGGCTGTAAAGATGCGCAGGTTTTAAACATGGGCATAAAAAATGACCAAAAGCCTAAACAGGAAGCTGAGGAGAATTATGAACCCACGCTCGAGCGCCCTTTAAAAGTAACCGGTGCAACTTACAAAATGAATACTCCTATGGGCAATGCCTTTATCACTATTAATGAAAATGCCCAAGGAGAGCCAATAGAAATATTTATTAACGTCGGCAAAGCCGGCTCGGATATCACTGCGGTGGCAGAAGCTTTGGGTAGGACCGTATCAACCGCACTCCGTTTCCGTGGGGCTTTAACTCCGCGGGAGCGCGCAATTGAAATAGCTAAACAGCTTTCTGGCATTGGCGGCCGGCGTTCTGTGGGTTTTGGAGCCAATCGTATACGTTCTCTTCCGGATGCCGTAGCTGTGGCTATATCTACGCATCTTAATTTAAAAGAGGATGTGGGTGAGATTCCTGTCGATAATGGACATACGCAAAAAAATGGCCATACAAACGGTTTTAGCAAACAAGAGCCACTTCTTGAAGTGTCGGCTGCGCAAGAAAATATGTTTTTACAAGAAAGCGTGGTTAAAGCAGATATCTGCCCGAATTGCGGGGCAAGTGCTTTGGTTTACGAGGAGGGGTGTTCAAAATGTTATGTTTGCGGCCACAGCGAATGTTAAAATAAGATGCCGATTTACACAAAAAAAGGCGACCAAGGTACAACCACTCTTTTTTCTAAAGAATTAACCCGGGGAAGGCGAATTTATAAAAGCGAGCCGCGCCTTCAGGCTATAGGAAAATTAGATGAGCTAAATAGTTATTTAGGAATAATTATTGCTTTGAATCCAAGGCGCGAGCTTGTTGATTCACTCATAACAATCCAAACAAAACTGTTTTTAATCAACTCCCAGCTTGCAGGGGCTGACCTTAAGCTGAAAAAAGGCGACACCGCGGTGCTTGAGAAAAAAATTGATCAAATAGACAAAGTTATTACCCCTTTGAGTAATTTTATTTTGCCCGGCGGAACCTTGATCGCTGCTCACCTTCATTATGCCCGCACGCTGGTGCGAAGGGCTGAAAGGGCCCTTGTTTTTCTGGCGCAAAATTCCCAAGTGGAACCTGAAACTATAAGATTCATGAACCGCCTGTCTGATATGATGTTTACTTTTGCCAGGTTGGAAAATTATTTGGCTGGCATTAAAGAAACTCCTTGGAAGGGAATGCCAAAGTGATACAATGAGGGTACATGTCCTCGCCCGAAAATATTAATACCAAACCCAATAAGATTCAGTTTACCCCGGAAACTGTTGACGTTACCGAATCTATGGCAGAACAGGGGATAACACCGCGCCCTGCTCAGGCACAGTCAATAACTGATGACAAGCGGACTATTGCAAAGACCACAGATCCCGTTGCCAATATGGATCCGGCAAAAATCGTTGTCGTTCCGGCGGACGAAAAAACTGCAAAATCCTGGTCAAAGGGTTCAGATTCAGAAGCTCGTACTTGGAGCGGTGTGGCAATCCTTCGAGCGATACATATGGCATTAAAGCGTGGTTTTCAAGCGGTTGTGGGAAAATAAACTTATGGATATTAATTTATTAATTCCAGTTTTAGTTGGCGGCACAATAGTCTTTTTTTTGTTTTTTTTATTTGCATACTATTTTTTTATTCTTTACCGCAACAGAAAAAGGGAAGAGCGCTCTTTGGATGGGATTTTGTTGTTGGTTGCAGTTCAGCGCAACAATGAAATAAAAATTGATGCCATGGAGCAGTTGTTTGCCTCGCTTTATTCAATAAAAAAAGGCGGATGGAAAATGCGTTTTGATAGTCAGCCGGTCATATCCTTTGAAATCGTCGCCCGCTCTGAGGACATTCGTTTTTATATCTGGACGACGGGTGCCTTAAGAGATTTGGTAGAAAAACAGGTGCATGGGGCTTATCCTGATGCGAAAATTAGTGTTGTTGACGAATATAACATTTTTAACGAAACCGGTAAAGTTGCTTACAAAGCCCTTGAGCTGAAAAAAGAAAACTATCTACCCTTAAAAACTTATAAAGATTTACCGGTAGACCCTTTGGCATCCATAACGTCTGCCATGGCCAAAATGGGTAAAGATGAAGCAGCGGTTGTGCAGATTTTATTATCACCCGCTGAATCAAGTTGGCAGGGTGCAGGTAAATCATTTATATCTTCAACTAAAAAACAGGAGGCCGACCCGGAAAAAGCCAAATACGCAGTTCCTGCCAAAACCCTGGAAGCGATAGAAAATAAAATAAGCAAACCTGGATTTGATACAAATATCCGCGTTGTAGTTGTGTCTGAAACCATAGAAATGGCGAAGGCTCACTTATCCAATATTACAAGCGCTTTTTCTCAGTTTAATAGTGAGCTTAACAGTTTGGGGAGCAAAAAAATTCGCAATAAATCTGCTTTTATAACCAATTTTATTTACCGTTATCAGCCTATGTTTCGTTTGGGCAGTAGGGTGTCTATTTTAAATAGTGAAGAATTGGCGACCATTTTTCATTTTCCCAATAAATTAATTACCACGCCCCATATTTATTGGCTGAATGCAAAAACCGCGCCTGCCCCGGCCCAAATTCCTCAGGAAGGACTTTTTTTGGGGAAAAGCAACTACCGTGGGGTTTCCAGGGATGTGTTTATTTCCGAGTCGGACCGGCAAAGACATATGTATATTATTGGCCGCACAGGGACTGGGAAAAGCGAGTTTTTAAAATCTATGATTAGGCAAGATATTGAAGCCGGTCATGGTCTTTGTTTTATGGATCCGCACGGAGACGCGGTTGAAGATATTTTAAATTTTGTGCCCCCAAGCCGTGTGGAAGATGTTATTTATTTTCGTCCTTCTGATACCGAGCGGCCCATGGGCTTAAACCTTTTGGAAGCGGCAAATGAAGACCAGCAGCATTTTGCAGCCACAGCCGTTATTAATATGATGTATAAGCTTTTTGATCCTTATAAAACGGGGATAGTGGGACCCAGGTTTGAACATGGGGTGCGAAATGCAATGCTCACAGTTATGCAAGGAATGGAAGGCGGCACATTTATTGAAGTGATGCGGGTTATGACTAATTCAGATTTTGTACGTGAGCTCTTGCCTAATGTTCATGATCCAATGGTAAGGAGTTATTGGCAGGATCAGATTGCGCAAACCTCAGATTTTCACAAATCCGAAGTATTGGATTATACGGTATCTAAATTCGGGCGCTTTGTAGGCAATAGGACTATCCGCAATATTGTGGGGCAATCTCGTTCTTCGTTTGACTTCAGACGCGTTATGGATGAGGGAAAGATTCTTCTGATTAATCTTTCCAAAGGAGAGCTTGGCGAAGAAAACAGCAGTTTTTTGGGCTTGGTTTTAGTACCAAGAATCTTAATGGCTGCTATGAGTCGGGCAGATATCCCGGAAGAGCAAAGGCGCAATTTTTATCTATATGTTGACGAGTTTCAGAATTTTGCCACACCGGATTTTGCCCAAATTTTGTCCGAAGCGCGAAAATACAAGTTAAGCCTGACCGTGGCAAACCAGTTTATTGGTCAGGTGGACGAGGAAGTTAAAAACGCAGTTTTCGGAAACGTGGGTACTTTGATTTCCTACCGTGTGGGTGTTAATGATGCAAGTTATTTAACGCACGAATATGCTCCTACTTTTAGTGAGGAGGATTTGTTAAACATTGAGCGCTATAATGTTTATATAAAAACCATCGTCAATAACGAACCTGTGCCGCCGTTTAGTATGGATTTGACTATGGATTTAAACGAGATTGCGAAGAAAGGAAACCCGAAAGTGGCAGAGATAATAAAAGAAATGAGCAGGCTTAAATATGGGCGTGACGTAAGGCAAGTTGAGGCAGAGATAGACAGAAGGAATAAATTTAAATAAAATAGCTTCGGTTTGGTAAAATATTATACCTCTGTCAATCTTACACCAAAATGGATGTGTAGCTCAGCGGTTAGAGCACCGATCTTATAAGTCGGGGGTCCATGGTTCAAATCCATGCACATCCACAAACTCCATTTTGGTGCGTTAACAATTAGTTAACGTAAGTTGGAAGTCGATGGTTTGAATCCATCCTGGCCCACAAGACCGCCGATGTACATCCACTAATATGAAGTTTAAAGCTCTTCGAGTTTTTGCTCTTTACCGGGCTCTTTGATGTCCGCGAGCTCCAAATACCGCTCTGTGGTGGATAGGCGTTTGTGGCCAGCTGCTTGTGAAACCGTTACCAAATCGACGCCACGCTTTAAGTTTTCGACGATAAAAGTTGTGCGGATGTCGTTGACTGAGTATTGGGGCATACCGGCTTTTTCCATATAGCGGTCGATGGCTGCTCGGATATTTCTAACGGCCAGTGGCTTGCCGTTTTTGCTGACAAACAAAAATTCAGATTCAGCTTTAGGCCGCACTTCCAGATATTCGTTTATGGCATTTCTCGCAGCTTCGTTTAGTTCCACCTTGCGCCCGGGCTGGGTAGCATGCGCTTCAATTGTCAGACGGTCTTCTTCTATGTTGTAGCGCTTAAGGTTGGCTACTTCCGAAATACGCATGCCCGTTTGAAGAATAAGCTCGATAATGGCGGCAATCCTGGGGTCACTTCTTACTACATCACGAAGCGCCCGGTATTCAAGCTGTGATAAAAATTTTGGCACAGATGATTCAATTTTTGGGTGCCCTACATCTTTTGAGGGGTCGCGGGTGATAAATTTTTCGTCAATAAGCCAGCGATAAAAAGTTTTGATGGCATTAAGTTTTCGCGAGACTGTTTTGGGTGTATAGTTTTGTGTTAAAAGGTAGTCACGGAAAGCTTCGATATCCGTTGGCTCCATTTGTTCCGGTTCGGATTTGCTGTGGCGCGTGGCGTAATCGACAAGCTGCTCAAGGTCAGCTTTATAGGCTAGAATTGTAGAGGGAGACCGGCCTTTTTGTCCTAAATCCTCGATAAATTTAGGCAGAAGTGTGTGAAAAGTTTCGTTTGACATCTTATAATTATTTGGTATCGGCAGTTCTTATATCATAACATAAAATTATAATTGGTCAATATTATAAGATATTAAATTTTTAATATTTAATTTTTTTATAAATAAGCTGAAATGGCGTGGTAAAATATTAAAGAGGTGTTTAAAAAATTATGGGTCACTCAAATTTAATCCAAAAATTCCCAAACTTTAAGCATAAAATTGGTTCTTTATCAACTCTATTTCTGCTTTTTATATTTATTGTTATGGGTTTATCGCTTGGCAGAAATATAATTAAAATTAAAAATGCCCGGCAACAAATAATATCTGCAAAAAATCAATTAACTGAGCTAAACGAGATTCAGGATCAATTAAAAGAAGATCTGGAGATGATTCAAAGTAGGCAATATCTGGATAAAGAAGCGCACGATAAGCTTAATTTAGTACACGAAGGCGAAGTAGTGCTTGTGCTGCCCCAGGAAGATGTGCTTCGCCGTTTATCACCCAGAACCCAAAAACCAGACGAAGAAATGCGCCCGCTTCGTAACTGGGAAGCTTGGCTTGAACTTTTTCTCTAAAAAAATAAAATCTTTTAATAACGGCTAGCGTTATGAGTTGATAATTTAAGGCCGCTGATTTGCGAATTTGAGGTAATGGTTTATAATAGTCTTTACATGCGGAGTAGTGTACGGCTGCACGCGAGGCTCATAATCTCGCAGGCCGGGTTCAACCCCCGGCTCCGCAACAAAGTCGAAAAGCGCCTCGTCGGGGGCGCTTTTTTTAGTTATTATGGTAGAATACGAGGGTAAGCCAGGGTAAGCAAAGCTTAGCCCTCTCTCATTACACTCGCCAGGGTAGCTCAGTTGGTTAGAGCATCGGATTCATAAACCGAAGGTCGTGGGTTCGACTCCCACCCCTGGTACAAAAGATCTTCCTTCAAATTATACCGTTTTTGGGCTACAATTGGCTCATGGCAAAAAAAAGGATTTTAACCGGAGATCGCCCGACCGGCCAGCTTCATTTGGGGCATTATGTCGGCAGCCTTAAAAACAGAGTTAGGCTGCAAGACCAGTATGATCAATACATTTTAATTGCAGACGTCCAGGCGTTGACGGATAATTTTGACAATCCTCAAAAAGTTAATAAAAATTTAAAAGAATTAGTTTATGATTATTTGTCCGTTGGCATTGACCCCCAAAAAACCACCATTTTTGTGCAGTCTTTAATTCCACAAATCGCGGAGCTTACGGTTTTTTATCTTAACCTGGTTACTTTGGAAAGGGTGCTTCGTAACCCAACTGTTAAAACGGAAATAAAAGACAAAGGTTTTGATAAAAATTTGCCGGCTGGCTTTGCCATGTACCCTGTGTCTCAAGCTGCAGACATAACATGTGTGAATGCGGATTTGGTGCCTGTGGGAGAAGACCAGCTTCCAATGATTGAACAAACCCGCGAAATTGTCCGTAAATTTAACAGTTTGTATGGAGAAGTATTTGTTGAGCCGGAGGCTTTGCTGGGGGATGTCCCCAGGCTGCCGGGTACTGACGGAAACAGTAAAATGAGTAAAAGCTTGGGGAATGCCATTTATCTATCTGATGATCGTGACACCGTAAGTAAAAAAGTGATGGGTATGTATACGGACCCGAATCGGCTTCACCCCACAGACCCGGGAAATCCGGAAGGAAACCCTGTATTTATATACCACGAAGTGTTTAATGAGGATAAAAGCGAGGTAGAAGATTTTAAAAAGCGTTACCGTGAGGGGAAAGTGGGCGACGTAGAAGTAAAAAAACGCTTAGCAGAAGTTTTAAATAAAATGCTTGACCCCATAAGAGAAAGACGAGCCAACGTCTCTTCCCATGAGGTAGACACTATTCTTCATCAGGGAACAGAAAAAGCCCGACAAACTGCCTCGGAAGTGATGAGCCGGGTGAGATCTGCCATGAAGATTGATTATAAAATTTAATATATGGACAAAATAAACATTAAGGATTTTCAAAAGCTGGATATAAGGATTGGGACTGTTGTGGATGCGACAGTCCCTAAGTGGAGCCACTGGGTAATGAAGCTCAGAGTAGATTTGGGTGAAGAAATAGGGGAACGGACGATTTTTGCCGGCATTATGCATTTTTATAAACCGGAAAACCTGATTGGTCATCAATTTCCCTTTGTTGTTAATCTGGAGCCCAAAAAAATCGGCCCTGAAGGCGATTACTCTGAAGGTATGATGTTGGCAGTGGATGGAAAACTTGAAAAGCCAATTATTGTTGAAAACGAAGAAATTTGGGATAAACCAGTTTTATTAAAGCCCGTGTCGGAAGTCGCATCGGGTACGAAGTTGCGTTAAAACTGCGTTGGCAATCAAAGCTTGCGAGTGATATAATAAGGTCTTATGTCTGTAAAAGAAAAAGTAAAATTTCAGTTCAAAATCAACCTTTGGCGCATAGTTTTAATTGGGCTTCTTATTTTATTTTTGGCCCCCGTATTTATTTCGTTTCTCCAGTCACAAATAGAACAAAGCCAGGTATCTTTATCCCAGGCAATTGCCGACATCCGCGACCAGAAAATAAGCGAAGTCCAGGTGCAAGATGAAAGGTTGATACTGGAATATAAATCTGGTGAGACAAAAATTACTACAAAAGAAGCTTCGGTTAGTTTTCCCGAGCTTTTGGATAGAAGCGGCCTGGATTTAACTTCTGTTTCCTACCGGGTAACCGACCAAACTTTGGCTCGCGCTTTGGGTGAAATTTTGGGCATTATTTTGCCTTTAATACTTTTGGGGATATTTTTCTTTTTTATTATCCGGATGCAGACGCGGGGTGCCCAGGACATTTTTAGTTTTGGTAGAAGTAGGGCAAAACTATTTACCAAAGGCAAACAAAATGTGACATTTAGCGATGTGGCGGGTGTAGACGAGGCAAAAAATGAGCTGGAAGAAGTAGTAGATTTTTTAAAAAATCCAGGCAAATATAGAAAAATCGGAGCTCGTACGCCCAAAGGTGCTTTGTTGGTAGGCCCTGCCGGTGTTGGGAAAACGCTTTTAGCAAAGGCTGTCGCCGGTGAAGCCGGTGTCCCGTTTTTTTCTATGGCAGGATCTGAGTTTATGGAAATGCTGGTTGGTGTTGGGGCTTCGCGCGTGCGCGATTTGTTTGCTAATGCAAAAGCCTCGGCTCCGTCTATTATCTTTATTGACGAAATAGACGCAATCGGTCGGCAACGCGGAAGGGGTATCATGGGGGGCCATGACGAGCGCGAGCAAACGCTAAACCAGATTTTGGTTGAGATGGACGGCTTTACTCCAAACGATAACGTAATCGTTATCGCAGCCACAAACCGCGGAGACCTTTTGGATCCGGCGCTTTTGCGCCCCGGGCGTTTTGACAGGCGGATTGTGCTTGATATGCCGGATAAAGAAGGGCGGGAATCTATCTTAAAAATACATGCGCGCAGCAAAAAGTTTGCGAGAAATATTGATTGGGAAAAAGTGGCCGAGCGGACGGTCGGTTTTTCCGGAGCTGATCTTGAAAACATGCTTAACGAGGCAGCAATTTTGGCAGCGCGTGAAGGTAAAAGCGAAATTGACATGAAAGACATCGATGAAGCCGCCACTAAAGTAAAATTAGGTCCTGCTAAAAAACGACTGCAGTCCGAAGATGACAGAAGAATTACGGCCTATCACGAAGGGGGGCACGCACTCGTGAGCCATTTTATGGATAAAACCGATCCTGTGCAGCGGGTATCTATAGTTGCGCGCGGGATGAGCCTGGGACATACCTTTACGCCTCCGGCAGCAGACAGGTCGCACGAAACCAGAACGCGTTTAACGCAACAACTGGCAGTTATGCTTGGAGGAAGGTCTGCTGAGGAAATTGTGTTTAATGAAATGACAGCCGGTGCGGCCAGTGATATTGAAAAAGCCACCAAGCTTGCCCGCTCCATGGTGGTTGATCTGGGTATGAGCAATCTGGGGCCTATAAATTTTGGATCTATCCCGGACAGTGATGACCAAGGATTTATCGAACAAAGCCAGATAAGCCAGGCTATGCAGGAAAAAGTAGACCAGGAAGTTAAAAGTTTAATTGATAAAGCACACAATGACGCTTCATTTATTATAAAAAAGCACAGAAAAGATTTGGACATGGTCGCCAAAAAACTTATGGAACAAGAGACTTTGGACAGGCCTGAATTTGAGAAAATTGTCGGGAAGAAAAAATAAGCCAAATACAATATCTACATGACCAAACTAGTACTTATTGATGGCAACGCCATAATGCACCGAGCGTACCACGCTCTCCCGCCATTAACTTCACGAGACAATACTCCGATAAATGCAGTTTACGGCTTTACGACTATGCTTTTGAAAATTGTCGAAGATTTATCGCCTACACACATTGCCGTTTCTTTTGACAGACCGGAGCCTACATTTAGAAAAAAGCTTTATAAACAATATCAAGCCCAGCGGCCTGAAATGGATGACGCTTTGGGAGAGCAGTTTGAGAAAGTCAAAATTTTACTATCCGCAATGAATATTCCGGTTTATGAAAAAGCCGGGTTTGAGGCAGATGACGTGCTTGGGACCATTGCCAAAAAAGCCAAAGTGGATGAGGTTGTAATAGTCACAGGCGATAAAGACATTTTGCAGCTTGTTGACCCCAAAATAAAGCTATATATGCCAATAAAAGGTTTATCTGCTGGGAAGCTTTTTGGTATAAAAGAAACAATTGAAAAGCTGGGGGTTAATCCCAGCCAGATTGTGGACTTTAAGGCTTTGGTGGGGGACCAGTCCGATAATTACAAAGGGGTTCCGGGGATTGGGCCTAAAATAGCCCAAAGTCTGTTGGTTAAATATAAAAATCTGGATAACATTTATAAAAATTTAGACAAAATTGGCGGCACTGTGGGTGAGAAGCTTAAGCTTGGCAAAGAAAGCGCGTTTGAATCGCAAAAGCTCGCACAAATCGTGACTACCGTGGAAACAGATTTTGATTTGGAAAAAGCCGATAAATGGGGCTTGGCGCACCCGCAAGTGCTAAACATATGTACGGATTTTGGTTTTAAGACCATCCCCAAGCGCATCCAAACCTTATCAAAAAAATTAGCCTCCAAAAACCAGACAAGTTTATTCTAGTTTATAATAACTTTATGGAAAAGTTTCCTAGAATTGCCATTGTCCATGATTATTTGAATGAATTTGGTGGTGCGGAGAGGGTGCTCTTGGCGCTTTCTGAAATATACCCCGATGCTCCGATATATACCGTTTATGCTAAAAAAAATTCTCCTGCTTATGAAAAATTTAAAAATAAAAATGTTAAAGAATCTTGGTTTTCTTACCTGCCTTATCCTCATAAATTAATTTCACCGTTTAGATTTTTAATTCCCTTGATTTGGCGCAGTTTTGACTTTTCGGATTATGACGTGGTTATCACCAGTGCCAGTTGGGCTGTTACTAAGGGGATGAAAAATGCAAAAACTGAAATTTGCTATCTGCACACACCACCCCGCTATCTTTATGGATACGATACATCTCGAAATTGGCAAAACAAATGGTTTTCAGGTTTAGTCCAAGCATATGCTTTGGTGGTTAACCATTTCATGCGTATGTATGACTTTAAGCAAGCTCAAAAAGTTGATTATTATCTAGTCAATTCAGAAAATGTTGCCCAGCGCTTAAAAAAGTTTTACCGTCGGACTGATTATAAAGTAATTTACCCTCCTGTGGACATAAGGCGCTTTTCAAAAAAGCCGAAAAAAGCCGACAGCCAGCTACCAGCTACCAGCTACTATTTAACTGGCGGAAGAATGGTGGCGGCGAAAAATTTTGATTTGATAATTAAAGCCTGCCAAAAAACGGGTGTAAATCTAAAGCTTTATGGTGGTGGAATTGAAGAAAATAATTTAAAAAAATTGAAGAGTGAAAATATTGAATTTTTGGGCAAAATTAGTGATAGTGAACTAATTAATTACTATAGGAATGCTCTGGCTTTTATTGTGGCTCAAAAAGACGAAGATTTTGGCATAACTCCCATTGAAGCTGCTGCTGCCGGCATACCCACAATTGCTTACCGTGGCGGAGGATATTTGGAAAGCGTAGTTGAGGGAAAAACCGGGATTTTTTTTGATGAGCTTACGGTTGACAGTCTGGCAAAGGCTATTAAAAAAATCGAGAAGTTGAGCTTTAAAAAATTAGATCTTATAACTCATGCCCAAAAATTTAGTGAGGAGAGATTTAGAAGCGAAGTGGTACAATTTGTGAATAAACATGCCTGAGTTACCAGAAGTTGAAAATATCCGCCTTCAATTAGAGAAATATTTAGTTGGCCACAAAATAAAAAACATCATCGTCAATCACCCAAAAATTTTGGAAGGGGATGTAAATAGCATTCAGGGTAAAAAAATTTTGGGCGTAAGGCGATTGGGAAAATTATTGGTTATTGATTTCAATAATGCCAGCTCGCTTTCCTGCCACGTCAAAATGACTGGCCAGCTGATTTATCGGGGCCCTAATTTACCAAACCCGCCTGATATATCTCCCAAAATAGTTGGAGGTGTGCCGGGAAAACATACTCATCTAATTATTAATTTAGACAAAAATGGAGTGCTTTATTATAACGACCTAAGGCGTTTTGGTTGGCTTAAAATTTTACCTACCGAGGCTGTAGAAAAATTGGACTTTGTAGCTAAGCTAGGCCCTGAACCTTTAAAGGAATTGAACCGCGGTAATTTTGCGTTTATTTTGCGGAAATCTACAAAACCTATCAAAAATTTATTAATGGACCAAAGCAAAATTGCAGGCGTTGGTAATATTTATGCCAATGACGCTTTATGGCTAGCTAAAATTGACCCCAAAAAGCCGGCCGATAAATTGTCCCAAAGCGAAGAGGAAAAATTATTGGAGGCTATTGAGGAAGTATTAAAAAGGGGTATTAAAAAAGGTGGCGCTAGTGAAAATAATTATGTCCGGCCGGACGGAACCGAGGGAAGTTATCAAAAATATGCTTTGGTATATAATCGCGCTGGCAAACCTTGTAAAAGATGTGGTACTAAAATACAAAAATATGTGCTTGGTGGCCGTGGTACCTACTGGTGCCCCAAGTGTCAGAAATAAGAGGGCATTTCTGGTACAATTGGTCAAAATGATCCAAAAACTTGAGGTAATTAATTTTCGCAATTTCGCCCATAAACTAATCAAATTTCCGGCTAGTACAACAGTCGTTGCTGGCCCGAATGCCAGCGGGAAGACAAATCTTTTGGAAAGTATCCATCTTCTCTCCACTGGTAAAAGTTTTAGAGCCGAGCGCGAGTTTGAAATGATAAATTATGACCAGGAAATCGCCAGAATAAAAGCCAGAGTAGGAGAGGAGGAAGAAAGCGAAGTCTTGGAAGTTGTTTTGACTACGGGACAGCTCACCGCGGGAGCAAAGTTAAAAGTCGCACCCCGTAAAAAATTGCTGGTAGACGGGGTGGGTAAGCGTCTCATGGATTTTGCCGGGCGTTTTCCCAGCGTGCTGTTTTCCCCGCAGGACATGGATTTGGTAACCTCCTCACCAAGTGTCCGTCGACAATTTTTTAATGCGGTTTTGACTCAAACGGACCGTGAGTACAGAAGGTCTTTTTTGGCATACGAAAAAGGCATAAAAAGAAGAAATAGGCTTTTATTTGCCATCCGCGAAGGCGCGGCCAACCGCAACCAATTGACCTATTGGGATATGCTGCTTATCAAAAACGGAGACACCGTAACGCGACTTCGCCAAGAATTGGTGGAATATATAAACCGCCAAAGTGGTCTTTCCAATCGTGAATTTGAGCTTCAGTATTCCAAAAATTTGGTCACAGAGGAGAGATTAAATAAATATGCGGAAGCCGAAGTGGCAGCTGCCCAAACCTTGGTTGGGCCACACCGCGATGATTTTGTGTTTATGGTTAAAAACGGCTCGAGCAGTAAGTTTCGCGAGCTTGCGCGCTTTGGCAGTCGGGGGGAGGCAAGGCTGGCGGTTTTGTGGCTTAAGCTTTCGGAGTTTGCTTTTATCGCGGATAAGACCCACAAAGAACCCACGCTTTTATTGGACGACATTCTTAGTGAATTGGACGAAGTGAGGCGTGAAGCGGTTTTGGAGGTTGTAGCAAAGCACCAGACTATCATTACTACAGCCGAGGATATAAGTGACCTAAACCTTTCAAATGTTGAAAAAATAAGCCTGGGGGGTTAAAATCTGATTTATGACAGAAAACGACAATAGAGGTTGGAAACCCACTGAAGTAACCGAAAATCCAGATGGTACAATTCGAGTAACCAGTCGTGTACCAACAGAAAGAAGCGAAACGAGGGTTCACGCATATGAAGATCGAACGGTTGTTTATGGTACCGCTCCTGATGACCCCGAAGTCGAAAGAAGGCGTCGGGTCGATATGAAAGCTGAAAAAGCTAGGAAAAAAGGCATACCTCATCCAACTCATGCAGCTAGAACACACGATGAGATGGGGCTCAATGATTAAGTGGTAATGGAAATTTTTGACCCCAAAAGCCTTCAGCAATTATATAAACCAGCCAGCGATTCAAACGGTGAAGACAACGGCCAGATAACCATAATCGGCGGGTCGCATTTGTTTCATGGCGCGCCTCTTTTATCTTTAAAAGCGGCTTCGCGCGTTGTGGACATGGTATTTTTTACCTCACCCGAACCCAGTATTGGCGACGTTGCCAGTGCACTAAAATCTCAGTTGTCTTCATTTATCTGGGTGCCGGTGGAGGAAGTTGAACATTATATTAACAAATCGGATGCGGTATTAATCGGCCCTGGCTTTATGCGCTTTAAAAGTGAAAATGTTGACCACGGGTTAAGGGACAAAGAGTGCGATGAAGCCTGCCAACAGAGTAAACGTTTAACCGAAGAGCTTTTGCAGCAATTTCCGGATAAAAAGTGGGTGATTGATGCCGGTTCTTTACAAACAATGGACCCGGGTTTAATTCCTAAAAATGCTGTTCTTACCCCCAACACTAAAGAATTTACACATTTGTTTGGTGACAACATAACGCCTTGGGAAGCCGCTAAAAAATATGAGTGCACAGTTGTGTTAAAAGGTAAAATTACGAAGGTTTGCTCCCCGACACAGTGTGTGGAAGTGCACGGTGGCAATGCGGGTTTGACTAAAGGTGGGACTGGTGATGTTCAGGCCGGATTGACAGCTGCTTTATTGGCCAAAAACGAGCCATTTTTGGCAGCATCCGTCGCGTCTTATCTGGTTAAAAAAGCTGCCGATCAGTTATTTGAAAAAATGGGAACTATGTACAATGCGGATGATCTGGCTTCCCAAATCCCCATTGTATTTTCCGCAAGTACTGCAGTAAAATGAGGGCAGCAAATGTACCAGCCCAGGTTTACAATATCCAATAAAATATTAAAAAATATCGGCGTCATTGAGGCCGCCAAGGAAGTTATCGAAAACGCGCCATTGATCCCTGATTTTGAGCGTGATTTTCGCACAGATGCTATTGTCCGCCAGGTTTACCACGGAACCCATATCGAAGGAAACGATTTGACTTTAAGCCAGACAAAACAAGTGATGCTAGGTGAAGAAGTTTTTGGCCGTGAGCGCGATGTACAGGAAGTTATAAATTACCGCAATGTCGTTCGGCTTATGGACGAGCTGTCGCAAAAAAAGGGCAGCTACGACCTTGATAGTCTTTTGGAAATCCATAAAGCCACGGTGGAGCGTATAGTGCCACCGGATAAAGCCGGAAAGCTTCGTACAACTCAGGTGGTCATCAAAGAAGAGAATACCGGTCGTGTAATTTTGGAGCCACCGGCACCCCATGAAGTGCCTTACATGCTTGAAGATTTTTTGAATTGGCTCAATACTCCTGAATCGCGCGATATTCACCCCATTTTGCGGGCCGGTATTGTGCACTATGTATTAGTTGCAATCCACCCCTTTGTGGAAGGAAACGGTCGTTCGGCCAGAGCTTTCGCCAACCTTTTGATGTTAAAAGAAAATTATGATATGAAAAAGTTTTTTGCCCTAGAGGAGCATTTCGACCGTGATTTATCACGCTACTACGAAGCCTTTTTTATAGTAGACAAGCAGGCAGACGACATTTCTCAAAGAGACCTTACTCCTTGGCTAGAATACTTTACAGAAACAGTTGCGGTGGAGTTAACCAAAATCAAGGAGAAAATTAGAAAACTGTCGATGGATAGCCGTTTAAAGCTTAAAATTGGCGAGCAAGTTGCCCTTTCTGCAAGGCAGGTCAAATTGGTGGAATATTTAAGCGAACACGGCAGCGCCAAAATGAAAGAATTGGGCAACGTTTTGGAAATGGTTTCAGAAGACACTGTTCTTCGCGACCTTAAGGACTTGATGAAAAAAGGCATTATTGAAAAAGAAGGAAGCACAAAAGCAGCCAGATATGTCATAAGGCGTAAAAATTAAAATGACCAGTTCATTTCCCACAGATCCGCAGTTTTTATACATGATACTGGTATTGCCAAGTCTTTTTGGTCTAACTCTGGTTGGTGAGGGGCTCAACAAAATACTTCACCACGAATGGCATGGGCTTATTAGTTTACTTTTTGGCATTGCGTTTATAGGTGTTGTGATATTTACTTACTTTTTCTTCGCCTCTTATATGAGTAAGAGGATATAGTGAGGTAGTATAATAATAGACGCATGAAGTTTTATACCCTTTGTGAATATTTGGACAATCTGGAAAAAACCAGTTCCCGAATAGAAATAACCAAAGTTTTGGCGCATCTTTTTAATAAAATTGAGGTAGAAGAAACTTCCGAGACCGTTAATTTGTTGCTGGGGCAACTGGCTCCCAGTTTTAAAAATATTGTTTTTAACGTTGCCGAAAAAATGGAGATGGCAGCCTTGGCTGCTGCCTACAATAAATCCAGGGATGAAGTAAAGGCTTTATATAAAAAAGAAGGAGATCTGGGTAATGTTGCCTTTGGTCTAGCAAAGACAAAAGGGAATAATTTAAGCATTGTCGAGGTTTACGAAAAATTATCTGCCGTCTCCAAAGCCGGCGGTGAAGGGAGCCAGGAGAAAAAAATAAAACTATTGGCAGCGCTTTTTTCCCAGCTTTCTTCTTTAGAAGCAAAATATGCTGCCCGAATACCTATTGGAAAATTAAGGCTTGGTTTTTCTGATAAAACCATTTTGGATAGTTTATCTTGGATGATCTCGGGGGATAAAAGTGAAAAGAAAAGGCTTGAGAGCGTGTATCAGGTAAAGCCCGACGTCGGCCTTTTGGCTTATAAAGTAAAGAAATATGGTATAGATAAAGCGACGGCGGATGCCAAGCCGGAAGTCGGAATCCCTGTGGGCGCTATGCTTGCTCAACGTTTAAAAAGCCCTACCAAGATGCTTAGTAAAATGGGGAGTGTGGTGGCGGTTGAGCCCAAATTGGACGGTCTTCGCGTCCAGCTTCACTTTGATAGGAAAACAAACCGCGTGTTTGCGTTTAGCCGCAATCTGAATGAGATTGGGTGGATGTTTCCCGAGTTAGATAGGCTGGGAGAATATGTTAAAGCAGACGAAATTATTTTGGACTCGGAAGCAATTGGCATTGAAGAGGATTTGCAAAAAATGGCCAATTTCCAAACGACGATGACCAGGCGTCGTAAACACGAAATTGCTGAAACTGCTGCTAAAGTTGCCATCTCTTTTTATGTTTTTGATGTTTTGTCCTGCAACGGCGAGAATCTGATGGGCAAAAAATATGCTGTCCGAAGGGATATCTTGGAAAAAGTAGTTAAGACCGGAAAGCTTTTTAGGGTAGTCGAAAGTAAAAAAGCCAGTAAGCCAGCTCAGATTTCTTATTTATACGATAAGATGCACAGCCGTGGTTATGAGGGAATTATGTTAAAAACCCTAGATGGTCAGTATGTGCCGGGCCGCACGGGTTGGCGTTGGGTAAAAATGAAAGAGGCAGAAACCTCCAAGGCAAAACTTGCCGACACCGTAGACTGCGTGGTTATGGGGTTTTCTAACGGCAAAGGTAAGCGTACGCAGTTTGGTATCGGCCAGTTTTTAGCCGGAGTTTTAGATGGAGAAAAAATAAAGACTATTAGTAAAGTGGGAACCGGTTTAACCGACGAGCAGTTCCGGAGACTTTTTGACAGACTTAATAAATTAAAAACAGACAAAAAACCTGAAAATTATCTTGTTGATAAGCTTCTTGTGCCCGATTTTTGGGTAAAACCAGAATTGGT
>DYGT01000001.1:0-53850 GCA_020724555.1 Candidatus Microgenomatus sp. | reverse complement strand
CTAAATTTGGTACAAATACGCTTCCGGAAACGCCACCGCCTTCGAATTTTGTAATCTTTATTTCTCAGCTTAAAGACCCGTTGGTGTACGTTTTGCTGGCGGCTTCGGGGGTAACGTTTTTTTTGGGTGATTATTCAGACACGGTAATTATCTTTATCGCTATTGTGATAAATTCCTTTCTGGGTTTTTTTCAGGAATCCCGGGCAAATAAAGTCATTTTTGCTTTAAAAAAGCTCTTGCACCCCGAGGCAAAAGTAATCCGGGATGGCATAGCCGTAACTTTGGGTGTGGAGCTGGTGGTTCCCGGAGACGTTGTAATTTTGGATCAGGGAGTAAAAATACCTGCAGACGGAATCCTCATTGAGGCTAACCGGTTTTATGTTAATGAGGCAATTTTAACCGGCGAAACAAAAGCTTTAAATAAAAAAGACAAAGAAGAAGTTTTTATGGGAACAGTTGTCACTGCCGGGAAAGGAAAAATGCTGGTTACAAAAACCGGTAAAAATACAAAAATGGGGAGTATCGCCATAGGCATCCAGAAAAAAGATGACGATACGCCACTTAAAAAACAAATAAGAAGGTTCAGCAAACAATTAAGCGTTTTAGTCCTTGGTTTAACAATATTTGTTTTTATTGTTGGTTTTTTGGGTGGCCGGGATTTAGAGGAAACTTTTACCGTTTCCGTGGCTCTTGCCGTTTCTGCCATACCCGAGGGATTATTGATTGGTTTAACAGCGGTATTGGCAATTGGCATGCAGCGCATAACCAAAAGAAAAGGCTTGGTTAGAAGACTGGTGTCGGCTGAAACATTGGGAGGCGTAACAACCATCTGTTTGGATAAAACCGGCACTTTGACCAAAGGGCAAATGAGCGTTGTGGAAACAATGGGAAACCAAAAAAGGCTTGCTACACAGGCCGTGCTCGCAAATGATTTGGACGACCCGATAACGTTGGCAACCTGGGATTGGGGAATGGATAAATTAAGGCAATTGAAAAAAAATGCGGATGTCTTAAGAAAAAAATATGTGCAATTGGATAGTTTGCCCTTTTCTTCTACAAGCCGCTTTTATGCATCCTTAAATAGTCACGCTTCGTATAATTGCATATATGTAAACGGCGCCCCTGAGTATTTATTGCAGTGGTCTGATTTGTCCGCAGACGAAAAAAAACAAATTGCAAAAACTATTAATCAATTGACAATGTCTGGCAAACGTGTGATGGGTATGGCAAGAAAAAAAGTGTCGAAGCAAAAAGAAAGCTTGGTTGAAAGCGATATAAAAAAAGATTTGACTTGGGTAGGCCTTATTGCTTTTAGTGACCCTGTTAGAAAAAGCGTTAAATCAAGTCTTGTAAAGGCCCAAGATGCGGGCATTAAGCTAGTTGTGATTACGGGTGATTATGCTGATACCGCCAAGCATGTTTTAAACGAATTGAGTTTGGTAGTCAACGAAAAAGACATAGTCTTGGGTGAAGAATTGGGCAGCTTAAGCCAGGTGGAGATAGAAAATTTATTTTCCAATTGGAACGGGATAAAGCTTTTTGCGCGCACCACTCCCCAGCAAAAAGAAAAACTTATAGATGCTTTAAAAAGCAAAGGCGAAGTGGTGGGGATGATGGGGGATGGTGTGAATGACGCCTTGGCGCTTAAAAAAGCAGACATCGGCATTGTTGTGGCCGAGGCTTCGGATGTCGCCAAAGAAACAGCCGATTTGATTTTATTGGATAGTAATTTTAATACTATTGTAGCGGCCATAGAGGAAGGGCGTGGCATTTTTGACAACATCCGAAAAGTGGTTTTGTATCTTATGAGTGATGCTTTTGAAGAGATTGTGGCGGTTGTAGGCACGATAATCCTCGGGCTTCCCATGCCTGTGACAGCGGCTCAGATTTTGTGGATTAATTTAGTTTCAGACGGTTTACCGAATTTGGCTTTAACGGTAGATCCCAAAGCTCCGGGGATTATGAAGCAAAAGCCGCGGAGTAAAGATGAGCAGGTCGTTACCGGATGGGTAAGGGAGCTTATTGCTATGGTTTCGTTTTTTGGGGGGATTTCGGCACTGATTGTATTTTATTTGTTTTACAAAAATACGGCCGACGTAGTTTTGGCGCGGTCTGTGGCGTTTGCCACCTTAGGAGTAAATTCTTTGGTGTATGTGTTTTCGGTGCGAACTTTAAAAGAACCATTTTGGCATGAAAACCCTTTTGCTAATAAATGGCTGAACCTGGCAGTCGTCGCAGGGCTTTTTTTACAGTTTTTACCTTTTGTGTTTTCCCCTCTCCGTTCATTTTTTGAAGTTTCTGCCCTTAATTTTCTAAGCGTGGGTGCTATATTTTTAGTATCTGCTTTAATGTTTTTATCAATTGAAATTTTTAAGCATTTGCTTAAAGTCTATGCGCGGCGATAAACTCCTCTTACTCGAATTTGCAATTCTCGGAAGAGATTTTGAACCCAAAATACTATTTCTAAAATTGTAAATTGGAGTATCTTGGATATAACACATTTTCGTTAATTGCTTTTTATCTGTAGAATATAAATATGACCCTGATTTACATTATTCTTTTGGTTGTTTTTTGTTTTGTTATCATAAAGGCGGCTGATATTGTAATTTTGGCCCTAAAAAAAATTAGCCAAAAAACAAAAACAGGCGTCTTTGCCCTTTCGGCGGTTTTGTTGGCGTTGAGCACAAGCCTGCCCGAGCTGTTTGTGGGTGTGACCTCTGCCTTAGAGGGGGTAGCAAATTTGTCTTTAGGGGTGGTTATCGGATCAAATATTGCCAATATATCTTTAGTGGCGGGAATTACTACCTTGGTTGCTGGAAAAGCAGTAGTTCATGGATCATTTTTAAAACACGATGTTTTGATTGCTCTGATAGCCGGTATTATGCCCGCAATATTTATTTTGGATGGAAATTTGACCAGGGTAGACGGATTGATACTTCTGGCAATATACGGCGTATATGCAAGCGGGCTTTTTAGAAAACGTTTTGCCCAGATAGTCAAAGATGAACCAGACCGCGACGTAGTTTATAAATTTTTTTATAAATTAACCCATATTGACGGAAAAGAAACCAGAGTTTATATGCGTTTATTTATAGGAATCGCCCTTCTTTTGTTTTCCGCGGACATGATTGTGCGAATTTCCGAAGTTTTGGCATTAGCTATTAATCTGCCGGTTTTGGTTATTGGACTTATAATTTTAGCTGTAGGGACAAGCCTCCCTGAGATTGCTTTCTCCCTGCGATCCCTAGAAGATCATACTCCAAGTATGTTTTTTGGGAATATTTTAGGCTCAATCATCTTAAACTCAACTTTAATTATTGGAACGGTTTCCTTAATTTCACCCATTTATGTGGCTGCCAAAGCGGAATACGCCATTGCCACTCTTTCTTTTTTGGTTTGTTTTAGCGTTTTTTGGTTTTTTATCAGAAGCAAGCATTCACTCGAGCGCTGGGAAGGTTTTTTACTCGTTATTTTATATTTTGTTTTTGTGGCTCTGGAGCTGTTTTTCTAAAAGCTACAATTGACCTAATAGGCATGATTTGAAATGATTAACCAAATGGGACCAGATACAATAGTAAATCCACCAAAAGCACCGCAAGCGGCGGATTTTATTACCAGATACGAAAACGCATATCAGCGTTTTTTTGCTTTAAAAGAAAAAGGGCAAGCCGTGGAGATTCATGAAGCATTTGGGGATTTAAATTATTTAATTCGACTAAGCGGAAAAGAGGGAGTGAAATTTATGGATTTAATTGATGATGAAGCTAAAGATGAGGAAGAATACCGACAAGTTCGTGAGAATTATTCTGTGTTTTTAGATTCATTGAAAGAAGAAAACCCCAAAATGTTAGCGGCTCTGGAAGATAAACTATCCGATTTTGAGCAAAAACTTACAGAAAAAGAAGGAAAAATAAGTAGTTATCATGATCCTCTCCCAGCTCCTAGCGATACGCAAAAACACGAAGACGGCAAAAATGACGATATATCAATGCCTTCCTCAGCGCCAGAATTTGAAGCCATACAACGTCCGGTTTTATCTCCCGGCTCAATTTACCCGCAAGTTCTTATGCCAGAAATTATCGAACCGCCCTTTGTTCCACCACCCATCGAGGCGTTGCGTCCGCCCACAGAAACAGAGCTTAAGGATGAAGAATTAACAAGAACCGAAAGGCAGGAATTTTTGCTTGAAGAAATTAGAAAAGAAGCTGAAAAAATTACGGATGCGCTCAAAAAACCTAAAAATTTTGATATTGCTAATATCGATGAATATCAAAAGAGTTTAAGAAGAATGCAGGCCCAAAGGCAAGAGCTTTTTTTAAACATTCAAAATAATCTTCCCAGAGGAAGTTTTGTACTTGGTTGGCGCATGACTCAATTTATGCGCGCCAATAAATTGTTGCAAAACGAAGCTGAGAATTTTATGGACAATGTAAGTAAGGACAAAAAACCGAACGTTGACCGATTCAAAATTGCTGAGAAGTTGTATCGTAACTGGGAACACAAACTTTATGGGTGGTATGACGAACATCGCAATAAGTGGAATTTAGATGATTTGGTTATAAAGAAAGTAGAAAAGTATAAAAATAAGCCACAAAAGTTATATAACGAGCTTAATAAAGCTAGCGGTCGACTTGATAGAAGATCGGAGGGTGTACTAGAAGATGATTTTTGGGATATTTTGGAAAATTTTAATCTTTTATATCGTGCGTTCAGGGAAATAATGAGCATCACGCCGGAAGCACAAGATTTAGTAAATATTTATAGCAGACAGTTGGCTAGGGCAAATACCCTCAGAAAAATCGCCGAAACAGGAGATGGAGATTTAGCAAAAGCGTTAAGTGATTATAAAAGCGGTGTTGGGGAGCGAAAAATAAAAGTTAAAATTAAATCAGATGGGAGAAAATATTTCATTGAAATAAAACACAAAGGAGGTGATTAATTTGGCAGCACAATCTTCGCCCATTGGATTAAAAAAAGAAACCGCGGCAGCATTGTCGTATGTATTGTTAATTGTGACCGGTGTAATTTTTTTGCTAATGGAACGTAATCCTTTTGTTCGTTTTCACGCTATGCAATCAATAGTTTTTTCCATAGCCGTGTTTGTAGTAAATACGGTTTTGGGTATTATCCCAGTAATAAATTTTATTGTTCCGTTTTTAATGCTTGCTGAGTTTGTCTTGTGGCTTGTGCTTATTTATCAAGCGTCGCAAGGGGTTGAGTGGGAATTGCCCGTACTGGGAAAATACGCTCGCAAGTTTTTATAAAGACGTTATACTAGGGTATGCAAATGGTTGTGGGTCTAGGTAACCCGGGAGACCGCTATGTTGACACCCGTCATAATGCCGGGTTTTTATTTGCGGATTATTTTTTGCAAAATATCTTGCCGGGAGCTTCGTTTGTTAAATCGGAAAAATTCAATACCGAATTGTATAAAAAAGGAGAACTTTTGGTCGTTAAGCCTTTGAGCTTTATGAACAGATCGGGGAGGGTGATAGCTCGGCTGTCCCGGCATTTTAAAGTTACGCCAGAGCAGATTTTTGTTGCACATGATGATTTGGATATAAATTTGGGTGAATATAAAATTCAAAAAACCATTGGGCCAAAAGATCATAATGGCCTAAATTCTATCGTAGAAAATTTGGGGAATGCCGGGTTTTGGAGGATTCGCCTGGGAATTGACAACAGAAAAGGCGCGCGCGATATCCCTGGGGAAGCCTATGTACTAGGTTTATTGCCAGCGGAAGAATTAGATATGCTTAGGCAAACTATAAGAAAGGCAACGCTGGAGCTTCTCGGCAACTATATAATAAATTTAAATGAACAGTAAAAAACAGGGCTTTTCCAGTTTGAGTGATATTTTAGACCGGTTTGAAATAGAGGAAGATAAGTATATCAGTCGTGAATTCCAAAAATATGGTTATGATTTGGCTGTTGAACTTGGAGATTTGGAGCATAAATCCCTTTATATAAAGCTTGCCAAAACTACACCCAGAGGCAAACTGGAGTCTGCCCGCCGTTTTGTAAAAGATGCAGATTCGGCCCGCAACAAAGCCGCCCTGTTTATGTGGAAATTAAAGCAACTAAATGCGACTAAGAGTTAGGGCTCTAGAAGTTATGGCTTGAACTTAAGCCCAAAAGGATGCACAATGGTTTAAGTGAGGTACTAATGAAAAAAGAATTCACTGTCCATTTTGGTTCTTTATTAATATTTTTCTTCATGATTAGTTTATTTCGTGGCTGGTATGACGATTTTATTTATCTTACTTTTTGGCTCGGTGGAATTTTAGGCGTACTTTTGCCGGATTTGGACCACTTCCTTTACTTTATATTTTTGCGCCCTTCCGAGCTTACATCTCAGCGTGCCGCTTATTTGTTTAAAAATAAAAGATGGGGTAGTGCCATGGACCTTTTGGCGCGCACTAAACACGAGCGTACCTATTGTATTTTCCACTCTCTTATTTTTGAATTAGTGGCAATCGTTTTGATGTTTTTGGTTGTCTCCTCATCCGGGTCTTTGTTTGGAAGGGGAGTGGTTTTGGGAATCATGCTTCATCTTTTGTTTGATCAGTTTGTGGATTTTCAGGAAATTGGAAACCTTTCACGCTGGAGACAAAAGTCTTCGCTTAAGTTGGAAAAAAATCAGGAAGTGCTTTTGTGGCTTATTGTTTGTTTACTTGTCGTTTTGTTTGCGTTTATCGTGTAAGCCGTGGAGATATAGGCCATTAACAAAGTGATAGTGAACATGACAAAAATTATGGGCGCAAGCTCAGGAAAGTTTATCGTTTAGTAATGAAAGTATTGATGTTTGGGTGGGAATATCCACCTCACAATAGCGGCGGATTGGGCGTGGCCTGTCAGGGTCTCGCCCGTGCGCTTGTGGATAAAGGAGTGGATTTGACATTTGTACTGCCCAAAAAAGCAGATTTCGGCGCTGAAAATTTTAAGATGATTTTTGCCAGTTTGCCAAACATCAAAGTCTATGCAGTAAATAGCTTTCTTATGCCTTATATGACTGAAGAAACGTATAAAGTGATAAGAAAAAAACAAAAAAGCCGGGTGTATGCAAATGATCTATTTTCTGAAGTAGAAAGATATGGATTGGCAGCCGCCAAGATTGCCAGAAAAATACGCGGAGATGTGATCCACGCCCATGACTGGTTGAGTTTTGGAGCGGGTCTTGCGGCACAAAAAACAATTAAGTCGCCTTTAGTTTCGCACGTCCACGCCACCGAAGTAGACAGGACCGCGGGGCATCCCAATGAATTGATTTATAAAAAAGAATATGAAGGGACAAATGGCGCTGACAAGGTAATAGCGGTTAGCCAGTTTACCAAAAATACGCTTATACAAAATTATGGTCTTTCAGACAGTAAAATTGACGTTGTATATAACGGCATTGATGCTACGTGTTACCAACTAGACGCTTCAATTCCCGCAGGCCTTAAGGCTTATAAAAAGAAGGGCTATAAAATAGTTTTGTTTGTGGGGCGCATAACCATCATGAAAGGTCCGGATTACTTTATAAATGCAGCCAATATTGTGCTGAAGCACCACCCCAAAACCCTGTTTGTTGTAGCAGGATCCGGAGATATGGAGGGAAGGCTGATGGAGCAGGCCAGTGAATTTGGCATATCTGACAAAGTAATCTTTACCGGGTTTTTGCGCGGACGTGAACTGTCTGAAGTATTTGAAGCCGCAGATTTATTTGTGATGCCATCGGTGTCTGAACCTTTTGGTCTTACCCCTTTGGAGTCTTTGCTCCACGATACTCCGGTATTAATTTCCAAACAATCGGGTGTGTCTGAGGTTTTGCACCATGCTTTAAAAACAGATTTTTGGGATGTGGAAGATATGGCCGATAAGATTTTATCTGTTATTACCTACCCCAGTATGCGCCGCGAATTGGCAAAAAACGGACACCACGAAGCAATGCTTGCCAGCTGGGAAGCGGCAGCCGAAAAGTGTATACGGATTTATTCCCAACTTTGATTCAAAAGATTATATGAGTTCAATTTGCTTTTACTTTCAGGTTCACCAGCCCAGGCGGATAAAAAAATTCCGCTATAGCGATATCGGGAAAAAAATTGATTATTTTGACGACGAAGGAATAAACGCCCAGACTTTAAATAAAGTTTCATCCAAAGCTTACTTGCCTACAAACGCTTTGATGCTTGAGCTGCTGCACCGGCACCCGGAGCTTAAAGTAGCTTATTCATTTTCAGGGGTTGTGCTTGAACAGTTTGAAAAATACGCTCCTCGCGTTTTGGAATCTTTTGTTGCCCTCATTGACACCGGCAGGGTTGAGATTTTATCTGAAACTTATTACCATTCGCTTTCGTTTTTGGGATCAAAACAAGAATTTGATGAACAGGTGGCACTCCACAAAAAAAAGGTGGAAAGTATCTTTGGACAAACGCCAAAAGTATTTCGCAATACTGAGCTTATTTATAACAACGATTTGGCCATCCACCTTGAAAGGTTGGGTTACAAAGGCGTATTGGCAGAAGGGGCAGACCATGTTTTGGGTTGGCGAAGCCCGGCCTTTTTATACACACCACCGGGCGGCAAGATCCGGCTACTTTTGAAAAATTACCGGTTGTCGGATGATATTGCTTTTCGTTTTTCTGAAAAAAGCTGGAACGATTACCCGTTAACCGCTGAAAAATTTGCCAATTGGGTAAACCAAATTAACGGTGGCGGCGAAATTGTGAATCTTTTTATGGACTATGAAACTTTTGGTGAACACCAATGGGAAGATAGTGGCATATTTAAATTTATGGATAAGCTTCCGGAAGAAATATTAAAGCACCCGGACAACGATTTTGTTACTCCCAGTGAAGCAATTGAACGTTATACTCCCAAAGGTAGCCTTGATGTCCCCAATTATATTTCTTGGGCAGACACCGAGCGCGACCTTTCGGCTTGGTTGTCAAATGCCATGCAGAGGGATGCTATGAATAAGCTTTACTCCTTGCGCGATGATGTACTTTCCGCAAACGATGAGGATTTGATACAAGCTTGGCGAAATTTGACCACTTCGGACCATTTTTATTATATGTGTACCAAATGGTTTGCCGATGGGGACGTGCATAAATATTTTAACCCCTACGATTCTCCGTACGACGCTTTCCGTTATTTTATGAATGTATTATCTGACATTAATTTAAAACTTAAAAAATAAAATGCGTCCGGTTATCCTTGCCAATGGCACTAGTTTTGTAGGTCTTGATGACCGGGGGCAGGTGTGTGATTTTTATTTTCCCCACGTCGGTTTGGAAAACCAGATGGCGGAAGACGCCAAAAACAGAGTAGGTGTTTGGCTGGAAAATGATAGTGGGGGAATGATTACTTGGCTTGATGATCCGAGCTGGCAGATTGTTGTGCGTTATCGGCCGCAGACTTTAGTTGGTAGCACTACGGCGATAAATGATAACTTGGCGTTGGAGCTTCATTTTGAAGACGTTTTGTACAATGAAAAAAATATTTTTATTCGCCGCGTTACTGTTAAAAATCACGCAAAGAAAGCCCGCCGCTTGAAATTATTTTTTAGCCATCAGTTTCAGATGTATGGATCGCAAAAAAAAGACACCGTATATTTCGACCCGCAAGACAACACTTTGGTCCATTACAAAGGCCGACGCGTGGCAATAATTTCAGGAGGTGAGACTGAAGGTCGGCCATTTGACGATTATACCGTTGGCTTGTGTGGAATTGAAGGAAAAGTAGGAACGTGGTTGGATGCGGAAGATGGGGTTCTTAGTAAAAACCCCATAGAACACGGGTCGGTAGACTCGACAATTGGTTTTGAAAAAGTACTTGACGCTCAATCGCACGCCGAGTTTTTTGTTTGGGTGACATTTGCCAAAAGTTTAAAAGTAGCTAAAAATTTACATAAATTGGTCTTGGAAAAATCATGCGAGCATATGATTGAAACGACAACCGATTATTGGAACGCATGGATTAATAAATACGACCGGAATTTAAAATTAAAACCAAAATTTGCTGAGCTATTTGAAACATCCTTATTTATTCTTAGGGCACATATAGACAAGCCGGGAGGAATCATTGCCTCCGGTGATAGTCAAATGCTTCAGTACGGGCGGGATAATTATTCTTATGTTTGGCCTAGAGACGGAGCTTATATAGCAATTGCCCTGGACAAAGCAGGGTACCCGGAATCAACCAAACACTTTTTTGAGTATTGCAACCAAGTGGTAAGCGAGGAGGGGTTCTTTTTCCATAAATATCGCCCGGATGGTTCTTTGGGGAGTAGCTGGCACCCATGGATCCGAAACGGGCGCCAACAGTTGCCCATCCAAGAGGATGAAACCGCATTGGTATTAATTGCTCTATGGAATCACTACCAGGTGGTAAAAGATCTGGAGTTTATCGAATCGATCTACAATTCCTTAATCAAAAAAACCGCCAATTTTATGATGGGTTTTAGAGGAGAAAACCATTTGCCGTTTCCTAGCTATGACATTTGGGAAATGAAATACGGGATTCACAGTTATACGGCGGCGGCGGTTGCGCACGCTTTGGGGGTAGCCTCAGAATTCGCCCAGCTTCTTGGTAAAGAAAAAGACGCAGGGCTTTACCGCCAAGCATCCACTGAGGTGAAGGAGGCCTGCAAAAAGTGGTTATTTAATCAAGAAATTTCATATTTTTATAAATATTTGGATTTTGTCAAAGGGGAAGCAATGCACGATGAAACTGTGGATGCCAGTAGTTTTTACGGTATGCACACCTTCGGCATTTACAGTATAGATGATCCGGAAATTCAAAAAGCCTATGAGGTTATGACTGAAAAACTTGAGGTCAGTGGGATAGGTGGCATCGCGCGTTTTGAAGGTGATATTTATTTTAAAAACCATGATATCGTTGGTAATCCATGGGCGATAACCACTTTGTGGAAAGCACAGTATCTTATAAAAAAAGCCAAAGAAAAAAAGGATTTAAAACCAGCAGAGGATATCCTTGACTGGGTAGTTGAGCGCGCTACCCATTCGGGAATTTTATCTGAGCAATTCGATCCTGTAACTGGCACTCAATTGTCGGCAAGTCCCCTGGCTTGGAGCCATGCTGAGTTTGTCGTTACTTTGCTTAGTTATCAAAAAAAACTGGAGGAATTAGTTTCATGAGTTTACCTTGGGCATTAATAGACATTGGGGGCACAAAGACCAGAATTGCCATAAGCGAGGACGGAAGCACCTTTGGCGAGCCTGCAATTTTTGTCACTCCTCAAAAATATGATCAAGGGCTCTTTTTGATTGAGAAAACTGTCCTGAGTCTGGCGCGTGGTGCGATTGGTAGGGCGATGGTGGGTATCGCCGGGCCATTAAACGGTGATAAAAGCGGGATAGTGTCTGCTCCAAACATTAGCGATTGGAATGGTAAGCCATTAAAAAAAGATCTTGTGGGTATTTTTAAGTGTCCGGTTGGTTTGGAAAACGATACGGCTCAGGTTGGCTTGGGAGAGGCAGTGCGCGGTTCTGGTCAAAATTATAATATTGTTGCATACATCACCGTCAGCACGGGCTTTAATGGTGTACGGATTGTTAATAAACAAATAGACGTCAGTTATTTTGGTTTTGAAATCGGCAGACAAATTGTTTCATGTAAAGATTTTCCAGCCGGGGGGGATTTGGAAAGCTTGGTATCAAGTGGGGGAATATTGCGCCAAACCGGCAAAAACCCAGTTGAAATTAACGAGCCGGATTTTTGGCGTGAACGCGTGAAATTTTTGTCTTGTGGTCTAGTAAATACTGCCTTGTATTGGTCCCCTGAGGTAATCGTCATCGGCGGTGGTTTGGCGTATAAATATGATCTGGGTTTGGCGGAAACTTTGATGGTCGGCACAAAGTCCAATTTGCCGTATTTTCCAAAATTAATTCCATCAAGCCTTGGAGACGAAGGAGGTTTGTATGGAGCTTTACATCTACTTCAAACCACAGCTCCGTAAGAATAAATTTTCATAGATTCAGAGACTGCACCTTGACGTCCTTTGTGAAAAATGGGTATTATGGGAACGCAAGATGATAAAGGATGTAACCGACAGCGAATTTCAGACAAAAGTGCTTCAAGCCGGTATTCCTACGCTGGTTGATTTTTGGGCTCCTTGGTGCGGACCGTGCAAAATGGCAGCTCCGGTGCTTGAGGAGTTAGCGGAGGAGTTTAAGGGGAAGGTAGAAATTGTAAAAATGAATGTAGATGAAAATCAATCAATGGCGCAAAATTACGGTATAATGTCTATCCCTACGACGATATTGTTTCAAGACGGTAAAGAAATTGACCGGCAAATCGGATTTGCCGGAAAAGGAGCTTTTGAAGCTTTAATTAGAAAGGTTGTTAAATAAAGGGGGTGATTTTTTTGGGAAATAATGATCCACAAGACTTAAATCAAGATCCATCTGGCCAACCACAAGGCATTGATGAAGTTCCGGTGGCGACACCACAGGCACCGACACCAGCTGCGGTTCCTCCTGCACCTCAAGTGCCGGAAGCACCTGCAGCGCCGACTGTGCCTACACCGGCTACGACGCCACAAATGCCACAAACACCTGACGTGCCCGAGGCACCTGAACCAGTGGCACCAAGTGTTGAACCCGCAGAGCCTGTTATGGGAGTGCCTCCACAACCACCTGTTGCCAGGGTGGGTGGAGAGTCTTCTGGCGATACAAATACAAATTCCTAAAGGATTTGTACGACCAAAAAAGGGGAGCGAAGTTATTCGTCCCCTTGGTCTGTGGCAAAAACCCAAAAGAATATTATGCAAGAAGTATTTACGCAAAAACCAAGTCCAGGTGAGCCTTGGGATGTAATAATTATTGGTTCGGGCCCATCGGCGCTGACTGCTGCGATTTATACTACACGCGGAGCTGCCTCTACTTTGATCGTTGGTGGAGATTCTTGGGGAGGGCAGTTAATGCTTACTACAACTGTTGACAATTTCCCGGGCTTCCCCGAAGGCATACAAGGGCCGGAATTAATGGAGCGGATAAGGGCTCAAGCTGAGCGTTTTGGCGCAGAATTTATTGAAAGAAATGCCACAAGCGTAGATTTTTCGCAAATCCCGTTAAAAGTAAGAGTTGATGCCGAAGAATATTTATCAAAAAGTGTAATTATTGCCACGGGTGCGGAAACCAAGTGGCTAGGGGTTCCCGGGGAAGACAAACTTCGCGGCCGGGGCATAAGTTCGTGTGCTCCGTGTGATGCTCCTTTTTTTAAAGATAAGATAGTGGCTGTAGTTGGCGGAGGCGATTCGGCAATGGAAGAGGCGTTGGTGTTAACCAAATATGCGATTAAAGTTTATTTACTCCACCGAAGGTCTGAGCTTCGCGCCAGCCAGGCTATGCAAGAAAAAGTAAAAAACAATGAGAAAATTGAAATTATTTGGGATACTGAAGTGGTCGAAGCTATAGGTCGGGAAGCTTTGGAAAAATTAAAACTAAAAACTAAAGCAGATTCCCAACAGGGAAAGATATTGGCTGCCGAAGGAGCAAAAAAATATCATGGCAATGTTCTCATGGAAACCGAAGAGGATCTTTTGTTTTGGGAGCTGCCGGTTGATGGAATGTTTGTTGCCATTGGCCACAGTCCATCTACCAAAATATTTGCCGGTCAGGTTGATTTGGACCCAAAAGGTTATATACATCCTAAAGCGGGAGAAGGGGGTTATCCAAAAAGTTCAACTAATAAAAAAGGTGTTTTTGTGGCAGGAGATGTCCACGACTATTACTATAAACAGGCAATTACAGCCGCAGCATTTGGTTGTATGGCGGCGATGGAAGTTTTGGATTATTTAGACAAGCCAACACCAACTTGGTGAGATTTTAAAGTTTTTCTACAGCCTTATAAGCCAAAACTGCAGCTACTCCCCAGACATTAAATGAGTTATTAATGCCAAGCATGGGCAATTCAACCGTTAAATCCACGGCATTTAGTACTTCATTTTTTACCCCGTCGCTTTCGTGCCCTAAAACAATTGCCAAGGGAAAAGTGGGCTTAAATTTTGTGACGGAAACAGAATTTTCACTTTGTTCGGCTGCCACTACGAAGTACCCTTCTTTTTTGAGTTTTTTTACGACTTTAAGCGTGGAGGGGGAATGTTCCCAGAAAACCCATTTTTCCGTACCAACGGCTGCTTTGTGGATGCGCGAGCTCGGAGGAGTTTCCATGCGGCCGCACAAATACATTTTTTCGGCAGCTACGGCGTCGGCCAGCCTAAACATGCTTCCTATGTTAAAAGTGTCCAAAATTTCATCCAGCACAAAAACTATTGGATTTCTTTTGATTTGCGCTAAATCTTCGGCCGTTGGCTCATAATCTCTTAAAATTTTTGAATTTAATTTTTCCACCACAGTATTTTACATTATTGAGCAGTAATCCAGCTTTTGCAAAAACTTTCATCTTCTAAATTTTCAATTTTAAGCTCTTTTAGGCTTTGTGGGTAATAGTAATTGCCAAGTTCATAATTATCGCAAAGCTTGTCGTTTTTGATTAAGTAGATAAGTCCGGCGTCCGCCAGCTGGACAATGCCTAGATCTCCGTTTTCTTTTTCTTGGCAATTATACCTTTGGTCTGTGATAACTATTTTATTAACACCAATTTCTTCGGGACATTTATCACTAAAGTCTACTTTATCCCAGGAAAAATCTTTTAGTTTCATTTTGTTATTAATTTTTTTAACATCACGCCCTGCGTAAAGATTGTTAAAAAAAAGATATTCTTCAAAAATTATTTTGGGCTCAGATGTAATTATTAAAATTTCAGTTTCGGGGCTATGCTGTTGAGCGCGAAAAATATAGTTTGAGAGTATCCGGTCGCTGAGGAAAAATCCCTCACTCGCGTAAACCGGATAACGGAAAAAATAAAGGTGTAAAAAGTTCGCAACAGAAATTAAATAAAGCGCTATTAGACCGACTTTGATAAATTTATTTTTAATTAAATAAAATCCACTGCCGACCAGTGCCATAAACATAGGAAACATCAAAGCCGCGCGGATTACGTACGATTGCTCCACCAGATCTATGGCAGATACCATTGGAGCCAGGGCAATGATACCTAAGACATACCAAAAAACTCGGCGCTTGAGAGTGTATAGGCTAATAACCCCCAGGATTAGAAAAGGAAAATCAATAATATATAAAGGGCCATGCTGCCAAAAAGAATAGGCTGCGCGAGTCTCGCCAGTTATAAACAAAAAGTGGGTGGAAAAAGCTTGGAGATAAGTATTAACAATTTTTTTACCCAAGACGGTTAGCTTGTTGGAAAAAATATTATTCAACGGACTGGGGAGGCTTTGCTGTCTTTCCAGATTAACCGTTTCAGAAAAAAAGTGATTATTAAAAAAAATTAATTCTCCTTTTCTACTTCCTGCCGGTTGATAAGGAAGGGTGAAGTAATAAAAAAGAAAAAACAAAAGGCTAATTGCAAAAAACCAAATGTATGGTTTTTTAATTGATAATTTGTCTTGGTCAAGATAACCATAGATAAGCGTGATGACAATTAGAGGAAGAAAAATAAGTTTAGCGCCAAAATAACTTAAAAAGCCGGCTATAAAAAAGGGCAAACCCAAAAGGATTTTTTTTCGTTTTTGGGAAATCACAAGATATATTCCAAGTAAATAAAACAAAATAGCGAAATTAATTTCAAATGCCGTGCGGTTAAAATGGATAGACCAGGGGTTTACGGCCAAAGCAAGTGCGGAAAACCTGGCAATTTGTATGTTAGTTAGCTTTTTTATTAAAAAGTAGAATGTGAGAATCGTAATAGTGCCGACTATGGCATAGGGAAGGCGCACATTAAACATATTAAGCTTGGTTAAACCTATCCAGGGAGAAATTAAAATCGCGGGAAGTTCGGAAATTACTACATCAAATTGAGTTTCTCCCCAAGAGAAAATGGCTGAAGCCGTCCAGGGGATATTATTACCACTCAAAAAAAGTGAGCGGGCGTTCATCACATAGTTAAGTTCATCATGCGCCATGCCAATGGGAAAAAGGTTTAACCACCATGTGCGCAGTAGTAGGCTTATAAATATAAGCGAGATTAAAAAGGCATGTTTTTTAACAAAAGCCATATTTGTATCTTAATACATTTATTTATTAACTGGGCTAATTTAAAGAGTTTATAATAAATTATGTCTGATATTGAAAGTGGCGAGACGTTTGAAAAGCAATCGCCTTATGAATTTGAAGTAATTAATAGGAATTTGGTTTTTTTGCCTGTGCCTGAAAATTTTAAAGATGAAGGTAGCCCTGAATTTATAACTTCAATCATTGCCGATCCGTTGGAACATTTTATCCATCACCCGGAAAGAACTTTATCTGAATATAAGCTAACTGGCGGGGAGTTAAGAACTGCCAATTGGCCAGCTTTAAAAATAATGTGGCAAAGAGTACTTTACCATATGAAGGCAATTGGTTTGGATAAGGTAATACTAGGCAAAGAAGGGTGGGCTATGGATGAATTTGAAGAAGGTGCCAGAGCTGTAGCCATTAGCTTGGATGATGTAAGCGAGCCAGAAGAATATGACCCAGATAGGAGT
The DNA here is from genome assembly GCA_020724555.1 of Candidatus Microgenomatus sp. GTDB lineage: Bacteria > Patescibacteriota > Microgenomatia > UBA8517 > UBA8517 > DYGT01. The sequence goes on along the minus strand of DYGT01000001.1, from coordinate 37,301 downwards.
GGCGACCCAGAAGCAATAAAGGAGGCTTATCTCTGGTTGAGAGAGGATTTAATTGCGAGAGTTGGTAAATACAATAATGATGTGCCTAAGTTTGGCTTGCCTGAAGATTTATTTGAATGATTAATTTGTTACCCGGCAGGGATTCGCTGTGCATAACAATTTTGCACTCCTCGAATTCCATGACGTAAGCGAACGGAGTGAGCTGCCCGGCAGGGATTCGAACCCCAATTAGCGGATCCAAAGTCCGCTGTCCTACCATTAGACGACCGGGCAATAAAGTAACAGTCCTACCATGGCGTCGCTTCGCTCCTTTGCGCTACGCGCCAGACGACCGGGCAAGGATATTGTAACAAATTTGTGCCAAAAACGTTAATTTAGAACTAATGCTTGACTCAGTCCTCATGAAAATGGAAAATGAAAAGAGAGATGACAAGTTCTCAAAAACGAATATTTATCGGACTGGGATTATTTCTTCTATTAGTAGTAGTGCTAGTGTTGATTTTATTTTTACTCAGGTTGGGAAATAATAGTTATTCTGAAAACGTAAATCTGAACGATGGCGTAGAAAAAATTGCATCTGATTTCCCAATGTATCCAAATAGTAAAGTACCATCAAATGGAGGGTTGGAAGCCGAAGACCGAGCGTTAATTATTTCTAACGATAGTCCTTATGAAGTGATTAGCTGGTATGTGAGTGAACTTGAGTCCCGAGGATGGCAAGTTCAAAATAAATCTGAAATTACACCAGAAGTTGCCGAGCCTGGTTTTATTGCCACTCGTGACGGGGAAGAAATAAGTGTTTACACGCAACACACAGGGGACGATGATGACCCTGTTGAACTATTTATAGTAAAAAGAAATTAATATGGAAGAAACTAGTCAGACTGTTGTTACTTCAGAAAAGTCCAAAACAAAAGGTTTGTATATTTTTGCGGCAGTTTTAGTGTTAGCATTGATCGCATTAACAATTTTGGCGCTTCTTAACAAAAAAGAGCCCCAAAATGAAGGTTTTGTGTCTTTAGAAGAACCTGGGATGGAAACCATGGAAGGTAGGCTTGTAGATGGTTTTCCTGAAGTGGAAGTCTACCCCAATACTGATGTAATAGGATCGTATTCTAAAGAAGTTGAGGGTGGTATGAGTTATGAGGCAAGCTGGACAAGTGGCGATACACCGGCAGATATTGCCACTTGGTACTATAACAGCCTTACAGCTGATGGCTGGCAAGTTATAGATCCAGATGAATTAGATCTAGAAAATGCAGAGCTTTATTTGACAGTTCAAAAAGGGTCAGAAACGCGTTACTATTTTTTTGAAGATCATGATGGTGTAACCGAGATTCATTTAGAAATTTTAGCAAAATGACAAAAAAAGTTAACTTATCTTACCGATCTGTATTAACTTTTACTTTTGTAATCCTAGCTTTTATCTGGCTTACTCAAACAGTATTTGCGCAAACAACTGTTTCTCCCGCAGACACTTTACAAGGAAGCGGTGCTGATGACATCGATGATATGGCTATTTGGGTACATCCGAGTGATAAAACTAAAAGTATTGTTATTGGTTCAGATAAGTATGCGAATAAAATTTTTGTCTGGGATCTGGACGGGAATTTGCTCCAGACTATTACAGGGGTGGGGCAACCTGGCAACATTGATTTGGCTTATAATTTTCCTGTTAATGGAACTAACACAGATATTGTAGCGGTAAATGAGCGAAATACCGATTTGGTGCTTTTTTACCGGGTAAATCCCTCAACCCGCAATCTTGAAAGAATTGACAATGGAGATATTGAAACCTCTGGTGAAAATTATGGTGTTTGTCTTTACAAAAGTCCTGCTTCAGGTAAGTTTTATGCATTTTTAAATCATTACGGAAATGGCATAGTAGAGCAGTTTGAGTTGTCTGCTAATTCTTCTGGAAAAATAACGGGTACGGTTGTACGAGATTGGGACATTGGTGGCCAGACCGAAGGCTGTGTCGCCGATTATGAAAATCAGGTAGTGTATTTTGCTGAGGAAGAAAATGCCCTTTGGCGGTATGGGGCTGAGCCAACAGATAGCACAAGCAGTAGAACGGAGGTATTAGGCAAAGGGGACTATGGCTTTTCCGGGGATGATGCTGAAGGTGTAACAATATATTACAAGTCAGACGGGACTGGATATTTGATTTTGTCAGACCAGGGAAACAATGAATTTATGGTTTTTGACCGAAATTCTAACGCTTATATAGATACCTTTAGAATAAGTGGAGTAAGCGATACCGACGGTATTGATGTAAGTAACGTCAACTTTGGTTCAAAATACCCAAATGGCATGTTTTTGGCCCACAACAACAGTAACAGCGATGCCTTAACTGTGGTGAATTGGCAAACTATCGCAAACGCTTTAGATTTAGAGATTGATACAGCTTGGGATCCTAGGGGTGGATTTACTCCTGGTCCAACTATTTCACCAACTACACCACCAGTTATACCAACTCCCACGGGTCAACCTAACCCAACCAATCCGCCCAGTGGAGATGAAATCCCAACCGAGGCTAACCTAAAAGTAGCCTTTATAGGTGACTCTGGATATGGCAGCAATTTTCGTTCAGTCCTCCGGTTAATTGAAAGCGAAGGCGCTGATTTGGTATTGCACCAAGGAGATTTTGACTATTCTCTTCGTGCCGATGACTTTTTTGGTGTAGTAAATTCTGAGCTTGGGTCAAGTTTCCCTTATTTAGGGTCAGTAGGTAACCACGACGAGGATTCATGGAATTCTGGCTGCGGAGATTCTGATGGATGTTATGCAGACTTTTTTGTTGACCGCATGGAAGCCATGAATGTGACTCCGGATAGCACGGACCTTAATGATCAGATGTACACCACTACCTATAAAGGCTTAAAGATGGTATTTGTGGGCCAAGACGGAGTCTCTGCGGGGAATAATACCTATGCTCCATATATTCAAAATCAGCTGCAAAGCGATAATCATATTTGGAAAATTTGTTCATGGCACAAAAACCAAAAAGCTCTGCAAGTAGGTGGAAAAAGCGATGAAATGGGCTGGAATGTATATGAAAATTGTATGGATTTTGGAGCTATAATTGCCACCGGCCATGAACATAGCTATGAGCGTACAAAGACGCTTACTAGCTTTGAAAATCAAACTGTAGATTCAACCTGTTCCGATCCAAATTCTTTGTGTGTTTCTGAGGGGAGAACGTTTGCTTTTGTGTCAGGGCTTGGCGGAAATAGTATCAGAAACCAAGATCGGTGCCAGCCAGATACATACCCCTATGGCTGCAAGGGTGAATGGGCCAGTATCTATACTTCGGACCAAAATGCCGAATATGGGGCTTTATTTATCGAATTCAATGTAGATGGAGACCCATACAAAGCTGAGGGTTACTTTAAAAATATTAGTGGACAGGTGATTGACCAATTTACAGTTCAAAAAACTTCAAGCGGAACCGGAGGAGTAACGCCAACCAATACTCCTACCAATTCACCTACAAATCAGCCGACCAACCTACCTACACCTACAGCCACCGCCACAGGTGCACCTTTGCCGTCTGGTTCAAGTGGCTCTCATTTGCAAACAGTAACAGGTATATCTGAAGGGGCAAGTTTGGTGTCATCTGGCACTCTTTCCCCGTCTAATAATTCTTTGCTGTATATAGCTGCTGTTTCCACCAGGCCCAGTGGGCAGGTCGAATCTGTTAATGGCTTGGGTCTTAATTGGTCGCGAGCAAGTTACCAATGTTCAGGTAGAAATGCCACGGGAGTGGACGTGTGGTATGCGGTTGGCCAGTCTCAGGGTGGTAGTGTAACGGCAAATTTGGGCAGTTCCCGCTCAAGCGCCGTTATCTCAGTTTCTGTTTTTAATGCTGCCACGGTAACATCTGTCTTGGGTGCAAATACGAATGGTGAGGGTGGAGCTTGTTCGGGTGGAACAGATTCAGAAAGCTATTCGGTAAGTTTTGATGCAAGTGGTACTGGCATAATCTATAACGCCGTTGCCATTCGCAATAAAACCCATTCTGCTCAAGGAGGGTTTGAAGAAATTTCTGAAGTATCTGCGGGCTCTGGAGGAGATGTGGCTGGGCTTTCCGCTTCTTATGCAAATGTCACTGAGGCTAATACCTATCAGCTTGAAGGGAATATTAGTAGTGCCACAGACTGGGCGTTAGTTGCTTTGGAAATATCAGGTGAAGGCACTAATGTTACGCCTAACCCATCTCAAAGCCCGCTAGGTGAATATATTGGAGATGCAGATTTAGACGGAGATGTGGATGAGGACGATTTTGTAATCTGGAACAATAATCGCGACCAAAATGTTAGTGGTGGCCAAAGGGATGCAGATTTCAACCGCGATGGTGTGGTGGATGGTGTGGATTATGTTATCTGGCTTCATACTTATGGAAGCAGCGTGGGGCCCTCTTCAACTCCAGCTCCTACTCCAACTGCAACGCCGCAGGTCACTCCTACTGCTTCCCCTGAGCCTGAGGATGTTGTTTTAAAATTAAGTTTTTCTGCTCAGGGCATTACTCAGGGTACGATTCAACACCAGCTTAAAACCGGTGTTACTTTGACTGAGTTTGAGGGAGATACTGTTTTTCAGGAGAATGTCTTGTTTGGATTGGTGGATGGAAGATATGAAGCAGAATTTGTAGCCGCAGGTATCGTTCCGGGTACTTATAATGTGTATGTAAAAGGTCCATATCACTTGCGTCGGAAAGTTGAAAACGTGGTTTTGGTAGCCGGAGAAAATGAAATTATTTTTGCTGAGCAGGTTTTGGTTGGAGACTTTGATGAGGATAATATTTTGGACATTCAAGATGTTTCTGCAATATTGTCTGCTTATACAGCCTTATCAGTAGTACCCACTCAGGAAACCAAAAAATATGATGTAAACTGGGATGGAACAATTAATATTATTGATATCTCTCTGGTGCTGGCCAATTATACGGAGTTAAACGTCTATGGAGATTAAAAATAAAAAAGTACGAATAGCAATATTGGTTGTTATGGTTGCTGGTTTGGCTGTTGGGCTATACCTTTTACTTTCTGGTATGGGGGTTTTACCATCTCGTGCAGCCAACGTAGAATATGGCTTGCAAGTCTCCAATAGTGAGCTTAAAGAAGGGGAGACATTGGTGGTTAATGTTAGTATAAATGCAAATGGGAACAAATTAGGTTATGTAAAAACCGAGGTGAATTTTGATGAGAGCAAAATTCAATTAAGTGAAAATCCCAGCGTTTCTAACGTGTTTGGTCGGCAAATAGAAGTCTCCACCCAAAATCAGGCAAATCAAAATGGGTCAATCCTGTTTGTTTTGGGTGCAGATCCGGCGCAACGTGATAATTTACCAACGGGCAGTATTCAATTGGCCACTCTCCGCTTTACTAGTGCGACTTCAAGTTTAAATCAGACGGTTAACATAAGCGTTAATACTCAAAATTCAAGTGTAGTTTCAGAGGAAGGAAACCGTTTAATCCAAACTGGTCAAACAGTAAGTGTAGTACTTAACCCAGATGCTGAACCAACAAACGCACCCACAATTAAGCCCACCACAACACCCACACCCACTGCTACAGCCAAACCTACACCGACTCCAACCAGTGGTCCAACACCACCTCCTGGTGTATCTCAAGGATTATGGATTTCACCTGAAGAGTTGGCTAAATTGCCAACCTCTGGGTCCGCTTGGGAAAACTTATTATCAGCAGCCAACTCAAGTTGGGGAACTGCACATCTAGACGACAACAATTCTAATCACGACGTATATACTTTAGCAGGTGCCCTTGTTGCTGCAAGAACCGGCGATAGTGCGATGCACGATAAGGTAGTAAACGCCCTCCAGTCTGCAATGAATTCGGACATCTCGCGCGCTCTTGAGCTTTCAAGAGGATTACAGACTTACATAATAGCTGCAGATCTGATCGGTTACCGAACCCCACAGTTTGAAAGTTGGGTTCGGGATATGATTAATACTCCTACCGGTCAATATCATTCCGGCGGTTCAGAATTGTGTAATACCTACGGCCAGCCTCTCTCCCCGTCAGGGCTAGGCGACGTTCAGATAACGGCTTACAGGTCAGCCTCTAACTGGGGAGGTCATGCAAGAGCATCTGTAGCTGCTGCAGCACTTTATTTGAATGATGAAGCACTACTTGACCGCGTTACAAGGGCGTATAGGGCGTTTATTGGTGAAGCAGTTACTAATAATCTTTACTGTACGGATACCACCTGGCATGCTGACTTCACTAATAAATGGGGTGTAAACCGCAAAGGAGCAGTAATTCAAGGGCAAGATGTATCTGGAGTTCTGCCGGAAGATTGGCGTAGAGCTGCTGATTTCCAATGGCCACCAATCAGAAGCGGGTATATGTGGGAAGGTATGCAGGGGTATGTTGTTACAGCTGTACTTTTGCACCGTGCTGGTATTGTACCTTTTGATTCAGGTGAGAATGCGGTAGTTCGATCAATGGATATTCTTTATAGAGTTGGCTTTACCCCGGGTAGTGATGATGCTTGGATCCCCTGGCTTGTAAATTACTACGCCGGTACTAATTTTCCGACCTCCTCAAGCATCGGATTCGGCAAAAACATGGGGTGGACCAACTGGACCCACCAATAATTAAAGTGTGTTATACTTACTGTAATGTTGGATTAATGTTAACCTTCTTTTAAGTACTTCAAATATGTAATATTAAATACTCATAGAAGAAACCGTTACCAACACATATATATAAAAGGGTGGTGATTACAAATAGCAAATAGATTATTCGTTGGAGGTCTTTCTTATCAATTAGATGATGATGGTTTGCGAGAACTGTTTACCAAGATTGGTACAGTAGTTTCGGCAAAAGTTATTGTTGATCGTACGACCAACCAAAGCAAAGGCTTTGGTTTTGTGGAAATGTCAAGCGATGAGGAAGCCCAAAAAGCGATTAAAGAATTAAATAACACAGAAGTCGAAGGACGAAAAATAGCGGTAAATGAGGCTCGTCCCATGGAGGATAGGCCTAGAAACGATTATAACCGAGGTGGAAAAGGTGGAAATCGTGGAGGTGGCCGATCCTGGTAAGTAACCCGTTAGTCGACGAATTTGTAATTGTCGTTAAAGTATAATATTTTTATAAACTTTTGAGTTTGATGTGGTTTGATTAGCTTTTTGCGTACGTGCTAATCTTTGTACTTTTGTGACCCCGGGAGGGCTCGAACCTCCAACCATCAGCTTAAAAGGCTGTTGCTCTACCATTGAGCTACGGGGCCGGGTTTATTAGGCCCAGTTAGGCTCGTATATTTTACCCCAAAACAAAAATATGGGCAAATTAAAGTGGGAAATAATATTATAAACTTTTTTATACTCACAAAAAACCGGAATCTTCAGCAAATTCTATAAGTTCACAAAAAAGAAAACAGCTTTTATGAAGCCCAAGTAGTTGCGGGTATGCTCAAAGCCATGGAAAAAACTCCGGAGAGTTGTAGAAGACGTGGAGGTAGTATTTTTTACCGATCATTCAAAAAAAGAGGGTATAATTTACCTTTTGTTTGGCAATCCACAACAGCAAAACTGTACACTTGCCCAAGTATTTCCTGAATTGGTTTATTTTGAAAGTGAGTGACCCCACAGGGAATCGAACCCTGGTTGCCGGGATGAAAGCCCGGTGTCCTGACCGCTAGACGATGGGGCCGTGCTGTATTTTAACATTATGCATGAGCAAACTCCATAAGGCGTATTTCTCCAGAGCCTCTTAAGGACTGTTTTAAGGGCAAAGTGATTTTTTTGTACGTTTGTGTTAGAATAGTCATGAGTTTCGGTAAGAAAAAGACTCTTCAAGTTATTCACTTGTTCAGATAGTTCTTTTTCCTAAAAAACTATTTGAGGAGGTGAGCTAGGTTTGCAAAACAATAAAAAAATTTACGTAGGAAATCTTCCTTGGTCTGTTCGTGATGAACAACTCAGAGAGCTTTTTAGCCCCTTTGGTGAAATCACAGATGCTGTGGTGATTACTTTTCGTGATACCGGCAAATCCAAAGGATTTGGTTTTGTCGAATTCGCAAAAGAGGAATCAGCCTTAAAAGCAATAGAAGAAATGGATCAAAAAGAAGTAGAGGAAAGAAACATAATCGTTAAGATGGCACGTCCGCCTAAAGAAGAGTAAGTTGTCGCGCCTTAGGTGGCCGGGCAAATTGTTTCGGCCACCGCGAGGCGGCAATATAACAGATTGACCTTACGGGAAATGCCATGTATAATTATCTTCACTACAAGGTTAACTTCCCCGCTTGGCGGGGTAACAACTTCAATAGTAATTGTGAGAGGAATTTTTAAGTACTTTGACATTCAATATGCGTCTGTAAAGCGTAAAGACGAACTGTGTAAACACATGTTCTCGTCACTTTTTGAGGGTTTGATCCTGGCCCAGGGTGAACGCTGGCGGTGTGCATTAAGCATGCAAGTGGAACGCCCTGTCCATCATGTGCTTTATAAAAATGCCATATAATTTTATAAATATGAATTATGTTTATATCTTAAAAAGTTCTAAATACCAAAGAAGAATTTATATTGGTTCTACGAGAGATTTAAAAAAAAGATTTAATGAACATAACAAAGGTTTAAACAAATCTACTAAATATGGTATTCCTTGGAAACTTGTTTATTATGAAGCTTTTTTATCAAAGAAAGATAGCATAAAAAGAGAAAATAATTTGAAGAAGTTTTCTAGTTCATATAGACAGCTGAAATTAAGAATCAGTAATAGTTTGAATAGAGCATAAGATGGACAGGGAGTCGCGAACGGCTGAGTAACGCGTAGGAATCTACCTCTTGGTGGGGAATAGCCCCGCGAAAGCGGGGTTAATACCGCATAAGCCCCATCCTTCTTTTGGTGAGATAATGGTAACATTGTCTTCCCAGATGAAGGATGGGAGAAAGGATGTAACTATTCGCCGAGAGAGGAGCCTGCGTACCATCAGTTAGTTGGTAGGGTAATGGCCTACCAAGACAATGACGGTTAGGGGGCGTGAGAGCGTGGCCCCCCAGAATGGCACTGAGACACGGGCCATACACCTACGGGTGGCAGCAACTGGGAATCGTGCGCAATGGACGAAAGTCTGACGCCGCGACACCGCGTGAAGGATGAAGGCCTTCGGGTCGTAAACTTCTTTTGCCATAGGTGAGAGTCTATGGCGAATAAGCACCCGCTAACTTCGTGCCAGCAGCTGCGGTAATACGGAGGGTGCAAGCGTTGCCCGGATTTATTGGGCGTAAAGCGTTCGCAGGCGTCTTGGTAAGTTACATTTCAAAGACTGGGGCTTAACCTCAGGAGGGGATGTAATACTGCCAGGATAGAAAGATCTCGGGGCTACTAGAACTACCGGTGTAGGGGTGAAATCCGTTGATATCGGTAGGAATTCCAAGGGCGAAGGCGGGTAGCTAGGGATTCTTTGACGCTCAGGGACGAAAGCTAGGGTAGCGAAAGGGATTAGAGACCCCTGTAGTCCTAGCCGTAAACGATGCTCGCTAGCCCCTGGTCCCATCCATTCTCTGTATGAATTTTATATTTCTGGTTTGTTACAGGTAATGGATGGGATCATGGGCGTAAGCTAACGCGTGAAGCGAGCCGCCTGGGGAGTACGCGCGCAAGCGTAAAACTCAAAGGAATTGACGGGGACCTGCACAACCAGTGGAGCATGTGGTTTAATTCGAAACGAACCGAAGAACCTTACCCGGGTTTGACATGTAATTCTTAATGCCGCCTAGAGATAGGTTGGAATGTCAACTTTGTTGACAGGGATTACACAGGTGTTGCATGGCCGTCGTCAGCTCGTGCCGTGGGGTGTTCCCTTAAGTGGGGTAACGAGCGCAACCCCTGTCCTGAGTTAAATATTCTCGGGAGACTAACCCGCTATGCGGGTAGGAAGTGGGGACGACGTCAGGTCAGCATGGCCCTTATATCCGGGGCTACACACATGCTACAATGGGGCCGACAATGGGTTGCCAAGCGGAAACGCGGAGCTAATCCCATCAAACGGCCTCTCAGTGGGGATAGCCGCCTGCAACTCGGCGGCTTGAACGTGGAATTGGTAGTAATCGCGGATCAGCTATGCCGCGGTGAATACGTTCTCAGGTCTTGTACACACCGCCAAGCACAACGCGCCTGGCAGTAGTAATTTCTAGTGGGTTAAAATCCCATTTTGCCCCGTAGAACGGGGTGAATAGTCAAAAAAAATAATCGCAGTCCTTTTTAGGTAACTGAAAAGGGTGGAGGGCGTGAGACAAATGGCAGGGATGAATAAAAACAAGCACAGCGACTTCTGTTGGGCGGTCGGAAGGAAGTTGCGAAATTAAGCTTTTCATTCATGTCAGGAACAGAAATTGCTGCGACCCAGGGAGATCCTTGTGAGTTACTAGATAATTGCTTGCAAGGAAGTCAGCAGATTCCATATTAGTCATTGATATTTTCGGGTAATATTTGTACTATGAAAATATGAATGATGAAGGGAAATACGTAATGTTCTTGGCTCAATACATTGTTGGGTTAACTGAAGGTGAGGGTTGTTTTTTAGTTGTTTTGCGAAAAAATAACAGAATCGATTTACGATTTTTTATCTCGCAAGCAATTGGAAATAAACCTTTGTTGGAAAGTATTCAACAATATTTTGGAATAGGTAGTGTATATCAAAAGAAATCGGCTAAAAATGGTCGATTGCCGGCTTATGTTTTTGAAGTTACAAAAAGGGATGATATTTATAATGTAATTATTCCGTTTTTTCAAAAACACAAACTATTAGGCTACAAAGCAAAAAGTTTTGAGGCTTTTTGCAGCATAGCTGAGGTAGTAAAAGGCAGGCAGGATATACGCAAACTTACCAAAGATGAACTCAAGTATATAACTGAGTTTAAATTGAGCATGAACAAGCATTACGGCTCGCCCGGTGCGGGAAAGCCGCACGCCGGAGCGGGAACGCGCAATAATCTAGATGAAGCGCAATCCGTCAAGTCAGCAAAGTTGGGGGCAGCCGAATCCCGCAGGTTGCGGGAGAAGCTGAATCCAGCGATGAGGATTAAGTCGTAACAAGGTATCCGTTCTGGAAGGAGCGGATGGATCACCTCCTTTCTAAGGAGTGAATAATGACACCCCAGTTTTTAGATCATGGATTGACTGGCCCTTTTGAGGGCGAACTAAACCAGATCCGCACGGGTTTGCGATAAAACCAAATTCGTTTTACAGGCGCATATTGGAGGTTAAAGTTAAATTTCCTCAAAAAGCAACAAAATTATCCCGTCGCAAGCGGGATTTTTTTGTGGGCAAAAATTTATGAATATATATTGTTGGTATATATCTTTTCACAAAAGCAAAACAATGTTTCATTTGTTATGATAATAAAAGTTATGGATCCTGCTCGCCGCCCCAGTTTTAAAACAATTGAAATTCAGCCTGAAAATCCGCCTCAACCGGTAAGTCCGCCTGTGGAGCCTGCGAATTTTCCTCCCGCACCAACACCGCCTGCCGGTGTTAATATTCCACCTCAAACAATGGTTTTGCAAAATAACAGGCCAGCAAAACGGAATCACATGAGTAAATTTATGTTTATCATCCCGGCGCTATTTGTTTTGGCTACGATTTTTTTGGCAGGTTATTTTACAAACGAGTACCTAAAGTCCAGTCTTCCTAAGGCTCCTACAAATATTGTTATGCCTACCCTCATACCTGCGACCCCCGCACCCACCCCTAAAGTAGTTGTTAAAAATAAAATTTATTTTAATTCTGACCTTTCTTATTCATTTGCATATCCTGAAAATATGGCATTGGTGGAATGCGAGCTTGATTTGTATTTATTTCCGGCGCTGTCTATAGAAAGCGACGTCCAGTCTTTATGCAAAGATCCCAAGGGAGCGGTAATTGCACTTGAGGTGTCTGGGAATAATCTCTACCAGAAAGGAGACGCTAGAGATGATGTTGAAGAGGAATTAATAACAGTTTCAGGTTACGATGCAATTTTACAAAAAATAACTCAAGTAGGCCAAACCAAATTCATTAAAAAGCTAAGCTTTGAAGGTCCAGATAGGTTTTATTTAATCAGCCTTTTGGACGCTTCTTATGATGAAATTTTTGAAGGTGTTTACGGAAGCCTTTCTTTTGATGAAGATTTAACAGATGACTGGCGTGATTATGAATCCGGCATGGGGTTTGATATAAAAATCCCTTCCGATTGGCAGGCTTTGGAGCAGGATGGCCAACTACTTATTCATAAAGGTGAATCAGATGTGCCCCATATCACTTTTGAAGTGGGAGACCAGGGGGACATGACGCCTGCGGAGTTAATTAATTCTATTAAAAACTTACCCGGTTGGAAAATTCAGCCAAAAATAGACCTGCGGAGCGTGGATAGTGAAATTGCCCACGTAGTTAAAGGTCAGCTCAATGGAGAATGGTATAGTTTTGTAGCTGTTTGGTATAACGGTAAATTAATGCAAATTGCTTTTACTGATAATATGTCAGACGAAAATGAAATAATTTTTGAGGCAATGCTTGGCACAATTGATATACTACCCGGAATTTGAGTTATTTTTTAAGCTCCAGCGCTCGCGTGAGACCTTTAACACTTTTTCTCGGTTTTGGTTTCGTGAAGCCGGAAGCGGCAAGGTGTTTGCCAAAAACGGCCTCGCAGCATGACCGTCAATCATAAGCTTTATGGCAATCTGGAAATTACTGAGGTTAACTAAATCGTTTTCACTAAACACCTCGGCAAATTCTTTGTGGATAATGGCCGCGTCTTCAGCCCCGATAGCAAAGCTAATGAGGGTGCCGGCATTACCCAGGATTGCTTTTTGTACTTCTTCGGGAATTTGTGCCATATACTGGTTGGCAAGCATCAGGCTTAGTCTGTATTTTCTGGCTTCTGATAAAATTTTTATGAATGAAGGAGTGGCAAAATTTTGAAACTCGTCGACATATAGATAGTGATCTACGCGTGTGTCTTCCTGTGTTTCCACTCTGTGCATGGCTGCGAGTTGAAATTTGGTGATCAACACGGCCCCAAGAAGGGCGGAATTGTCCTCACCTAGCCTTCCTTGAGATAAATTACAAAGCATTATTTTTCCTTCATTCATCACGTCGTCTATTTGGATAGTGCTTTTGGGATGGCCAATGATACGGCGGATCATGGGGCTTGTAACAAATTGTCCGACTTTGTTTTGGATAGGGGCAATGGCTTCTTTTTGCAGGCGATCCGGCATTTGGTCGTATTCCGTCTTCCAAAAATCAATTAGGTTTCTATCGTCAATTTTTTGCAGGACGTTGTTACGGTAACCTTTGTCTGCTAAAAGCCTTAAAACATCAGCCAACGTAGTGCCGTCAATTTGAGCCAATGTCAAAAGAGAGTTGCGAAGAATGTATTCCATGCGTGCGCTCCATACATTGGCCCACACCTTGGTGAATACCGCCATAATGCCGCTAACCACAAGTTCTGCTTCCTCACGGTTTGTGACTTCCAGAGGATTGATAATAATGGGAAAGTCACGATCTGCAGGATTAAAGTACACTACGTCATTAATTCTATGAGAGGGGATATAATCCAAGACTGTTTCACAAAGATCTCCATGAGGGTCTATGACACTTACACCGCGATTTTTTTTAAGATCGTCAATTACCATATTGGCGATCATAGTAGATTTTCCTGTTCCGGTTTTTCCTACAACCCACATATGGCGGCGACGGTCGTGATCTTTGATGCCAAAAATAGATTCATGGTTTTTAAAAGGAGTTTTAGCAAAAAAATTGATCGTTTTTTTATCTTCTTCTTTTAAGTCTAAAGAGATTGGAAGATTAGAAGGGGGCTCTGAAAGAACAGATGTGCCCCACACAATACTTGCAGTTTTAATTTTTTCGTTTGGCAAATGCCAAAGGGTAGCCAGCTCCACGATATTTAAGATATCGCGTCCAGTCACCATTCTTTTTTTTAAATACTCTTTGGAGCTTCCTCGTTTAAAAAAAGAAGAACTTTTGGTGGAAAGGGAATTACCATCGCTTCTGGTGTAAACTCCCATGGCACTTTTGATTTCTGTTAGGGTTTTTTTTGAGTTTGCACCAAGCCTAATAGAACATTTAAAACCTGGGTACGAAACTTTTTCTTTTATGATGGATTCATCCGGATGTTTGAGATAAGTTCCTTCTTCAGTTTTACCCCCTCCGGTGTCGGCAAATTTGTTACCTGCGCTTTGCCAGCCGGTACTTGTGCTTTCCAAGGCAAATTGGATAATAGCAAATTCATCCGGGTCTCCTTTAGATAGAACAGACAGAACCGAAGAAAGGGGATCTATATCTTGGAAGCTTGAATAAGTAGCAAGTGGATAGTAATTACCTTTTCTGGTTGTCAAAGTGGTGACTTCCAATTCGCGGTCGCCAATAGGGTCAGCTCCGTACTCAATAATTACAAGGGGGTAGTTGGAGCGAAGTTGTGTTTCGACAAAAGGAGCTAAGCTTCTGCTGCAGGTGATGGCAAAATGGATTTGCTGGTTGATTAAGACTATTTCTAAGGATAATGCTTCGGGCCGCATACCCCTGATCCTCTGCCAATTGGTTACAGAATTGATCTGAGTTAGCGTTGCCAGAAATGTTTGAGCAGATTCTGGTGTGGTTTCGGAGTTTCTCGGAACTTTTAAATATAGTGTCGTAAGGTGGTCGTTTTGCATAACACTATTATACTATCGTATTTTGCTTCGTACTATTCCGGTTTAATCGGACCGTTCTAATTTGTGGGTGTGCTTGGAAAATGAGCAAAGCAGGTGCTTTGTCGAACCAAGGACCTCCCCGCCATCGGCGGGGCGCTCTAACCCTGAACTAATTTTTTAAAAGCTTTGCCTCCTTTATAGGATTTTATTTTAAGTTCTCGTTTTCTTGCATCAATTTTGGTTTTGTATTTCTCTGTAGTATAAATGATTTCCCAAGGTCCTTTATTTCGTGTTGATTTGGTCTTTCCGCTATTGTGTTCTTGTAGCCTACGTTCTATGTTATTAGTTGAGCCTATATAATGTTTACCGGATTTAATACTTCTGAGTATATATGTATACCAAGGCATGGAGTTGGTGGGTGTGCTTGGATTCGAACCAAGGACCTCTGTCTTATCAGGACAGCGCTCTAACCAACTGAGCTACACACCCGTATTTTTAACAAATTTGTTTCGCAGCTCTCTACCATATCCGCTTTTCCAAAATTTTCCTCTTTGTTCTAGCAAAGTTACGGTTACTACATTCTTCAGCGTGCACTAAGATGAATGACGATCTATATTTTGTTGTGTTAGTGCTACCGCTAATTTTATTATGTTCTATCAATCTGCGTAATAAATCGTTGGTTGTACCAGTGTAAAACTTTTTGTCAATTTTGTTATATAGGATATAAACAAAATAATTCATATATTTATCAGCGCCCTGCCTGCCGGCAGGCAGGTCTAACCAACTTAAGCTACACACCCCTGTGTGCGTGTGTGCGCAATTATTTTAACTTAATAAGTCTTGTATGACAATTATTTTAAGTATGTTAATTTTTTAAGCATAAAAAACGCTTTTGAAGAGGATAAATAATAAAAAAATTATAATATACCCCACGGCCCAGATATTTGAGTAGTTGTGTCAGGTCAAATATAAATTAAAAAAATCCGCCTGAGAGAAGAGAGTTAAATACTAAGTATTTAAGACAACTCTCAACCCCAGGCGGCCGTTCATATAAGTAAGCAAAAGTTAATTTTTGAAACTTTCCGGGTAGAAAGCGATCATGCTTCCTTGGCGTGCCATTTGAGGCAGCATGAGAAGACTCAGCTCCTCAGTAAAGCCCACCCTGCGACCGAACTCGGTCCAAACGCTGGGCCATTGGCCAGGAAGGACTTCGATCAGCCACTGGTCGCCATATACCGCGACCTGCGTAAGCTCCACGCTTACGCTGCACGGGCCAGGGTAGTGCGCAAGGTCCGACAGGCGCATGCCTTGGACCATAAATCCCGGTTTCAATGAACCCACATACCAGACGGGTCCAAACGGAGTTTCACGCTTTTCGGCGCGCACATAGTACCCATCTACGGTTACTACAGCAAACTCTTTGAAGGACTCAATGTATTCAAGTCCATCAAAATGCCAGTAGCGACCGTACTCGTTCGGTCGCTCGTCCATGGCTGGAGGGCATCCCTCTGAGCACGACGTGCTGGGAAAAACAGTTGCTTCCGGCTTGGAAGCTGGTTCGCAGCTGATTCCAGTGATGCTGCCCGTGGCGTCTCGACCCACCTCCATGGTAAATTCGGCAACAAGGCCGTTTTCGCCATAGATTCGGTACGGGCCGGTTTCCCAAGATTGATTGGTGACGATGGTCACTTCAACACCTTCGGCTTTGACCTCGACGATAGGACGATTGAACATGGAATATTTTCCCAGTTCAAGACCGAATGTATTCGGCATCCGGCAGAACATGGTGTTCACCGGAAGTTCGACCTCTGGTTCCGAAGGAACGATAGGTTCCTCTGGCTCATCAGTCGGGGTGGGTTGCGGCGTAGGATTTGAGGGATCCTGTGGTGAACAATTCAGGGAAACGTTGGCTCCATGGGAATCGCCGCCGCTATCGAACAAAATTTCGTTCGGCCCCATTATGTTCACGGAGGTCCCGACCCATTCATTGTTTTTTGAATGGAGAACCAGCGAGCCACCGTCCCAGTTTACGCGCCAACCTTGGGATCTGTCGTCACCGTATTTATCGGTATCATACCCGATGATCCATAAGGCTGTGCAGCCTTCGGGAACGGTAACACTAAACGTTTTGCCACGGGGGTCGAAGTAGACGGCACCAGACTGATTGACAATCTGCCCTGCGCCATTTACAAGACCGAGTTCGGTGGCAAGTTGTTCGTTACCTTGTGCTTTGGCAACTGAAAGGTTGCCCCAAGCGACCAGAATTGCGATCGCTAGAATTACACTTACCAGTCCACGTTTCATCGGTACAACTCCTTTTTTGCTTATTTTGTTTTGAACGTACACCCCTCCTGCAAATGCAAAAAGGGGGATTCACGAGTTTGTGAATATGCCCGCATTTTAGCTTTTTAAGTTAAAAGTCAACCTATAGTACTTAATTTAGATTAGAGTTGACGAGGGTAGTCTGCCTGTGTATAATGCACTTACCTCCTGGAATTACCAGGAAACTTTTGAGTTCGGAAACTTAATGAGAAGCATTCGAATAAACATAACCAATAAATATGCCCTTTTGGGGCGTTTATAGCGGAATAAATAGCTTCAAGTTGGTCTACCGACTCAAAGAGTCGGTTTTTTGTACTTTGAACCTGACTGAACGGGGCCTGTAGCTCAGTTGGCTAGAGCGCTACATTTGCAATGTAGAGGTCACCGGTTCGAGCCCGGTCAGGTCCACAGGACTTGAATTTTCCGCTTTGCGGAATCGGATCATTAATAATTTAAGTAAACTGGTAAACGGCGACTGGCGCTGAAATGTGGATCAGACGCGAGTCGCTGGTTACTAGTTTATTTGAAAGACGTTGTTCTTTTACATCTGAAGAGAAAGGTCGCAAGTTTTTACAAAACGCAGACAGTGGATGCCCTGGTATCAACTACCGATGAAGGACGCACAAGACCGCGATAGTCGCCGGAAAGGAGTCTTGATCCTGTGACCCGGCGGTCTCCGAATGGGACAACCCGGTCCCGGTTACTCGGGATCATCCCTTGCCCAAGTTTTTGCCTTTGGCAGAATATTAAGCAAGTGGAAGGGTACCACCCGAACTGAAACATCTAAGTAGGGTGAGGAAGATAAATCAAGCGAGATTGCCTCAGTAGCGGCGAGCGAAATGGCAAAAGCCCAAACTCCGATGATCCCTTTTGGGGCTATCGGAGGGTTGTAGGAGCCCAATGTGGGACCCCGTAAGATAGCGGAATGGCTTGGAATAGCCAATCATAGAGAGTGAAAATCTCGTACGCAAAATCTCACGGGGCTCTAGGGATTTCCTGAGTACTACGGTGCACATACACCGTGGGAATCTGGGGGAACCATCCTCCAAGGCTAAATATAGTTGGTAACCGATAGTGAACAAGTACCGTGAGGGAAAGGTGAAAAGCAGGGCTGTAAGCCCGTTGAAATAGTACCTGAAACTGTTTGCGAACAAACCGAGAGAGTCCCGCTTAGCGGGATGATCTCGTGCCTATTGAAGAATGAACCGGCGAGTTGTTTCATAGTGCTTGCTTAACCCCGTGAGATGTGTCCATAGCCACTTCGGCTTGGACCTATCTCACGGGGGGAGGCAGAGGGAAACCGAGTCTTAAAAGGGCGCTTAAGGTACTATGTTACAGACCCGAAACCAGGTGATCTAACCATGAGCAGGGTGAACCCCGACGACAATCGGGGGAAGGCCCGAACCGTTGTAAGTTGCAATTTGCTCGGACGACTTGTGGTTAGGAGTAATATGCCAATCGAACCTGGAGATAGCTGGTTCTCCCCGAAAGGTCTATAGGGACCGTGTTCTAGCAAAAACGTAGCAGGGGTAGAGCTACTGGATGGGGTGCTGAGCGTAAGCGAGGTATCTCAATCAAACTCCGAATACTGCTACGGCACGCAGAATAGACAGCCCCGGAGGGCTAAGCTTCCGGGACAAAAGGGAAACAACCCAGACTTTCAGCTAAGGCCTCTAAATTTTAACTAAGTTTGAAAGGAAGTTCGACTCCACAGACAGCCAGGAGGTTGGCTTAGAAGCAGCCACCCTTTAAAGATAGCGTAACAGCTCACTGGTCAAGGAGTAGGGCGCCGAAGATGTATCGAGGATCAAGTTAAATGCCGAAGCTAGAGCCCCGCCGATGGCGGGGGGTAGGGGAGCGTCCCGCCAGGAGTGAAGTCACACTGTAAAGTGTGGTGGACCGGGCGGGAGTGAGAATGCCGGTATGAGTAGCGTACAAGTCCGGTGAGAATCCGGACCGCCGAATGCCCAAGGTTTTCCTGGTGAAGTTCGTCTGCCAGGAGTAAGTCGGCTCCTAAGGCGAGGCCATATGGCGTAGTCGATGGATAACTGGTTAAAATTCCAGTACTTGTATTAGATCGCTTGTCCCGCTTTGCGGGATGGAGCTGGGGGTTGACAGGACAGGATGATTGTCGCTCCTTCGTGAAGTGGAGTGCATGCTGCAAAATAGTTTTGGTTGGAAAATCCGCCGAAATGTTCAATTGAGCAGTGTGCGGAGCCTTGAGAGATCAGGGCAACGGCAACCCATTCAGTCCGCGAGAAAAGGCTCGCAGCAAGATTTAATATAAGCCGTACCGCAAACCGACACAGGTGGGCTGGTTGAGAAGACTAAGGCGAGCGAGAGAAGGAGGGTTAAGGAACTCGGCAAACAAGCTGGACGTAAGTTCGCAAGATGTCCTCCCCATGAGATGCCGCGCAAGCGCTATCTCACGGGGCGCAGCTAACGATTGTCATCCGACTGTTTATCAAAAACACAGGTCCGTGCAAAGTCGTAAGACGAAGTATACGGGCTGACGCCTGCCCAGTGCCGGTAAGTTAAGAGGATGGGTGACCCCCGCTTCGGCGGGGATAGCTTTGAATCGAAGCTCCGGTAAACGGCAGCAGTAACTATTAGTAACATAGTAGTTGAGAATAGCTCTATGATTAATAAATTTCATAGATATTCGCTATTCCCCCGCCAAGGGCGGGGAAAAACTTGGCTATATGCTGGAAAATCTTGACAGGTCATCTGTACTGCTGATAGACTTATTTTAAGTTTTATCAGAAGTGAAAATCAGATGAATAGAGATAATCAGCAGGAAAGACCAAAACAATTTCGAGTAAGTGTTCCTGAAAAGATTGGTTGGTATTTTGCAGGTTTTGTTGACGGTGAGGGAAGTTTTAATATTTCTCTTCGCTATAAACAAGATTATAAACAGAAATGGCAACCAGTGCTATCATTTAATGTTTCACAAAGAGACATAACTATTCTGATTCTTATGAAGAGGCATTTTAAATGCGGAATCATTAAGAGACGAAAAGATGGATTGTATTCTTATGATGTTACAAATCCAACAGCACTTCAGGAAAGAATAATTCCTTTTTTTAATAAATATAATTTTTTTTCAAACAATAAAAAGTATAATTTTTCGCTTTTTAAAAGAGCAGTAAAAATTATGTACGATAAGCGCCATCTTACTGATGAAGGCTTAAAAGAATTGCTTGAAATTAGAGAAAAGATTAATAAAGGAAAAGGGAGAACTCGAAAATATACAATTAGTGATGTTTTGGAATCCCCAGAGACTACACGCCAAGTCCCGATTTAATCGGGAATGATATAGTCCGATCTCCGATGAGAATCGGAGTTAACATAAATGAACTGTTCTACGGTAGCGAAGTTCCTTGTCGGGTAAAGTGGAATTTGCCCGAACCCACAGCGATGTGTGGAAAGTAAACTGGCTAATATCGGTGAAAGCTAAACTCGTGCTACTATTAAGTTAAACGAGTATGCCAATACCGAGGCAAGATTATTATGCTTTATGCTAAGTGATCGAGCCGTAACGACTGAGCCGAAAGGTGAGTCCCGACTAAGTCGGGAAATACGCCAGCTCTTGCATTAAAAAAAGACCATGGAGTTTGAAAATTATATTACCGGTTTTACTGACGGTGAAGGAAGTTTTTGTGTTTCCTTTAACCGTAGAAGTAAGATGGTAACAAATATTGAAGTCAGACCAAGTTTTTCTATTTCTCAGCACAGGAGAAATCTTTCAGTGCTTAGAGAAATAAGAAATTATTTTGGTGTAGGTTCTATAAGGTTTTCAAAGAAGGATCAAAATTATAAATACGAAGTTAGATCGATCAATGATTTGACTAAAGTTATAATTCCTCATTTTGAAAAATATAGACTTAAGACTTCAAAAAAAAAACGATTTTCTTTTATTTTCAAAGATCTGTAAGCTTGTTGTTTCAAAACACCATTTAAATAAAAAATATTTAAATGAAGTGATTGATTTAGCTTATCAAATGAATTGTGCGGGAAAAAGAAAATATAAAAAACAACAACTCCTAAAGTTTATCAGCAAAAGCTGAACAGCTTTTGATCTGTGAAGCTGAGCTGAGAAGAAACCACGAGCGTGAGCTCGTGGAGCTTCATAGCAAGATGAAGATATAGTCTGATCTCAAATGAAAATTTGAGTAACATCATGAAGTTCCGACCCGCACGAAAGGCGTAACGAGATGACAACTGTCTTAACCCTTCACTCGGCGAAATTGCGTTGGCTGTGAAGACGCGGCCTACATACACCAGGACAAAAAGACCCCGTGGAGCTTTACTGTATTCTGGCATTGTTTTGGACATTCCAATTGTTTAGCGTAGGAGGGACCCCGCTTAGCGGGGGCCAATGAAACACCTCTCTTTGGAATGCTCACAAGACTTACTTATGGGCCCTGAAGACGGGTCCAAGGAAAGTGTCAGATGGGCAGTTTGTCTGGGGCGGATCCCTGCCAAATTGTAACGCAGGGGCACAAAGGTTGGCTTACCATGGATGGAAATCATGGAGAAAGGGTAAAGCTTAAAGCCAGCTTGACTGCGACACCGACGGGTGGAGCAGGTGCGAAAGCAGGTCTTAGTGATCCCCCATCTCATTGTGGAAATGGATGGGGCTTAACGGATAAAAGTTACCCCGGGGATAACAGAGTAGTCGCACCCGAGAGTTCATATCGACGGTGCGGTTCGCTACCTCGATGTCGGCTCACCACATCCTGGGGGGGGAGCACCTCCCAAGGGTTGGTCTGTTCGCCCATTAAAGTGGTACGTGAGCTGGGTTCAGAGCGTCGTGAGACAGCTCGGACTCTATCCGGTGTATGCGTTTGAACCTTGAAGGGAGCTGGCCACAGTACGAGAGGACCTGGCTGGAGGAATCCCTAGTGTGCCGGTTGTCGCGTCAGCGGCAACGCCGGGTAGCTACATTCCTATGGGATAACCGCTGAAAGCATCTAAGTGGGAAGCCCACCCTAAGATTAGGGTTCATCATTAGACTCCTGGAAGAACACCAGGTTGATCGGCTGGACGTGGAAGCGGAGTAATCTGTTAAGCGTATCAGTACGAATCGGTCGAAACGACTTGCGAACTTTTCTCTTCAGTAATAAAAGAATAACAAACAGCACTTTAATTTGAATCTAAAACTGTCTCGGTGAAGATAGCGATGTGGAACCACATGATCCATTCCGAACTCATAAGTGAAACGCATCAGCGCCGACGATAGTGTTGGGGCAACCCTCTGCGAAAATAGGTCATTGCCGGGACAATTTTGGATTCAAATTAAGTGCAATAAAAAGAAAGGTGGTTTATGAATTTTGGCAACAAAAAAACAAATTAACAAAACTGACAAAAAAACTTCTAAAGGCGCATCCAGCCAGCCTGTTAGCATGGAAGAATTGCTTGCAAAATCCGGTTTTCAGATAAAGTCCTTCCAAGAGGGGGATGAAATAGAGGCGGAAGTAACCGATGTTTTCCCTCAAACCATTATGTTTAATATAGGTGGAAAAAGCGAGGGAATTTTGACCGGGCTTTTGTTCGATGAAGTACGAGACTTTGCGCAAAGTTTAAAAGTGGGAGATAAAGTGCAAGCCATAGTGGTAGATGCTGAAACCCGCGAAGGTTATGTGCGTCTTTCATTAAAACAATATGCAGCGAACGTCCAATGGGATGAACTTTATAAAGCACAAAAAGAGGGTAAAACGCTAACAGCGATAGTTAAAAGCATTAGCGATAAAGGGATGGTGGTTACAATACCCGGCAAAATGATTGGTTTTGTGCCGCTGTCTCATATAGGCAAAAAAGCCTTAGAAAAAGGTGACCAACTCGTTGAGAGTGAGGTTAAACTTAAAATAGTTGAGTTGGATCCAAAACGGGGTCGCGTGGTTTTATCGGAAAAAGCGGTTTCCGAGGCCGACCAGCTAAAACTTGAAAGCAAAGCTATCTCTAATTTAAAAGAAGGAGAAATTTACATAGGCGAGGTTACTCAGTTAACTAACTTTGGTGCTTTTGTAAAGATTGACGCGGCAGTTGATAAACAGAAAGTACCGGTTGAAGGTTTGGTGCATATTTCAGAAATTTCTTGGGATAAAATTGAAAAAGCCGAAAACCGTCTAAAAGTGGGAGACAAAGTTGAGGTTAAAGTGCTCGAGGTATCCCAAGAGGAAGGGCGGGTTTCCCTGTCTATAAAGCAAGCCAAAAAAGATCCTTGGGATGATGTAGAGATTGAATATCCAGCGGAAAGTAAACACACGGGTAAGGTGGTTAAACAAAGTAGCTTTGGCGTTTTCATTGAACTTGAACCTGGTGTTGAGGGCCTTTTGCATATAACGAAAATTCCACCAAGCATGGAGTTTAAAAAAGGCCAGGAAGTATCGGTGTACATCGAGGAAGTGGACGCAAATGAGCACAAAATTGCGCTAGGGTTGGTTCTTACCACTAAACCGGTTGCTTATAAATAATCTTCATATTTGTTGGTATGTATAATAAGTTATGGCGAAAAAAAGTAAGTATGTATGTCAACAGTGCGGTTATAGCCAAACAGGATGGAGTGGTAAATGCCCGGAATGTGGCTCTTGGGGGACGATGGTGGAGACACTTGAATCCCCAACAGTAGGTAAAAAAAGTAGAAATCGAACACAAATAAAAGATCCTGTAAAGCTCAGTTCTGTTAAAGCCCAAGATACGCAAAGGATAAATACAAAAATATCCGAGCTGGATCGCGTCCTTGGTGGAGGGCTTGTACTGGGTCAGGTGGTTTTGTTGGCAGGTGAGCCCGGTATTGGCAAATCAACCTTACTACTTCAGCTCTCAGATAATTTGGCCGGAGCTTTGTATGTGTCGGGAGAGGAATCTGTCGGCCAGATTAAAATAAGGGCAGATAGGCTGGGAGTGCAATCGGGTAATATAGATATCTTAGAGGAAACAAATACAGACGCGATAGTGGGGCTTATAAACTCCTATTCTTCTAAAAAAGTGCGGCCAAATGTAATCATCATAGATTCAATTCAAACCATGTCCACGCTTGACCTGTCTGGTATGGCTGGCTCCGTGGGACAGGTAAGGGAGTCGGCATTCCGTTTAATACAAACGACAAAAGCCTTGGGAATTCCGCTGATATTGGTGGGTCACGCCACCAAAGAAGGAACAGTAGCGGGTCCGGCAACACTAGCTCACATGGTGGATACAGTTTGCTGGTTTGAGGGAGATAAAGAGCTTCTGGTTCGTACCTTAAGAAGTGTTAAAAACCGCTTTGGCCCCACAGATGAGATTGGTCTATTTAAAATGGAGGAAAAGGGCCTTATCAGTATAGAAGAAAGCGAAAAACTTTTTGTTACAGACTCAAACAAAAAAGTTGCCGGATCTGCCGTCACCTGTGTGATGGAGGGCACAAGACCGGTTTTGGTGGAAATACAATCTTTGGTAGTGCCCACACATACGGCATATCCAAGGCGTATTGCACAAGGAATAGACTCAAAAAGACTAGAGGTAATACTGGCAGTGATAATGCAAAGGCTGCATCTGCCTTTTTGGGAAAAAGACGTATATTTAAACGTTGTAGGTGGGTTTAATGTAAAAGAACCGGCGGCCGATCTGGCAGTGGCTTTGTCTTTAATAAGCTCTTTTAAAGAAAAAGCTATGCCAAAAGCGGTTTGCGTGGGGGAGCTGGATTTGTCTGGGGGCTTAAGGCCTGTATTTGCCGCAGCTAAACGTAAAAAGCAAGCAAATAGACAAGGTTATAAGACTTATATCTCTAGTGAAGATTTTGACACCCTGACCTCTGTAGTAAAGCAATTTGTAAAATAATTATTTCTCTACAAGTTATCCACAAACATAAGTGTTATTTAAAAAAAGCCTTTAATTCGTTATTTTTTGCATATAAAATATTATAGGAATAATAAAATTTGTGATTATAATTCTTATAGGATTTGACAAAATTGGGGAGTCGGAAGTATAATACTTTCAGATCTTTAGAATAAAAAAAAGAGCATCACCATCGCTGCAGCAACTCTTTCGTCTCAACGAGAAAGGATGCTAGCACGACTAGCAATGCTCTTTTTATTTAATTTACCTTAGGACAGGCAGAGAAAAAGGTAAATCATTAATAGACTAGACAGTTTTCACAGTCTTTGTCAAGAGCTTCTTTTTGGTAAGCGCAAAAAAGCGCGATTATTCGGCTCTAGAAAGGGTGGGTGGTGTGTAGGGCAGGCTCACTACCCACTCTTTTTGGAGCCGATTTTGGTATAGGTGTTTAAGAGAGTTATGTTTTATTTTCCGTCATTCCCAGTAGATACTTACACTCTGGTAGGTATTGAAAATAGGCAGCCAAAGGAAGCTTTGGAAGTTTTGCATGTTGCAACACCGAGCTTAAATAAGCGTCGTATACCCAGATTTCCTAAATTAAGAAAGTTTTTTGCCAAGCACAGATTAGCCTCAATAATTGCAGCTTTAGGTATAATTTTGGTCATTGGCAGCTACATTCCCTCAATTTATTATACGGCCCGAGCTCAGGGAAGCCAGTTTTGGAGCCGGTATGTCAGCAATTTGGACCAAAGCGAGCTTCCTGGTATTAAGGAGATTCAAGACAATTGGCAACCTCCGCTCGACTCCAGTTTGCCCATGGAAAACATGCTTTTAATACCTGCGATTGGGGTGGAAAGCCAAATCCATGTTAGTAGCTATGAAGATTACGAGGAAGTATTGAAAAAAGGGGTTTGGAGAGCACCCGATTTTGGTACACCGGATAAAAGGGAAAAGCCTACCATATTAGTAGCCCATAGATATGGATATTTGCGTTGGAGCAATATCTTTCGTCGGCGCAATTCGTTTTATAATTTACCTAAGCTTAAAAATGGGGATACGGTCGAAGTTATCTGGAGACAAAGAAAATATAAATATGCCATTTACGGCGAAAGCGAGGGTGAAAAGATTGAAGATTATAGTGCAGACCTCATCCTATATACGTGTCGCGATTTAACAAGTAACATTCGGATTTTTAAATATGCAAAGCTCCTTCGCGTCTAAATCGTCCTAGATGTATGATATTACAGACGCAATTATGCTGTATAAATTACATCCTGTAGTATTGACAAAATTTAACAATCATGATATTATACTCAAATTACCGGCAAAGATTTTGGATAAGGCCGGATTTTTTATAAACAAAAATATATATGAAAAACTTAATACTTAGTTTAGCTTTAGTTTTAACCTTGTTTTTAACCTTACCTGGAAATGTCTATGCTGATGAGCGGGAAGTATGTACTACCTCTTATGGGCAGGGAGTTGTTTGTGGCAAAAAAAGTTTTGAAGAGCCAGAAGAGATAGTAGCTGCCGGTTTGGCCGAAGACTTGCGTTTAATTGGCTTAGCTTTGTTGGCTTCAGCACCCCTTATTTATTTTAAAAATAAAAAAGACCATAGGTCTTTTGAAGTTAATCGTTAAAGTCGACTGGCTCTTAACGTGAGAAAACTGGCCATTGCAACCAGATATCAAAAGTAGAGGAAAGTTCCGAGTATGTTTCGTGGTTTTCCTCTGCCTTTGGATGCCTAGTTGTCGAAAGCGTCAGCCAAGGTATCGGGCAGCTTTTTAACTCGAAAACATTAGAGATAATCCCATTTGTGGGAGCACTCTCTTGTACTTCGAGGCACTTTAACAAATAGGCAACTTTACTCCTTAACTAGCGCGCCGAGGGCGGAACGATAAGTTCTTCCTTCCGTGCGCTAGTTTCGAGGAGCTGGATCAAAACGACCCATTCGGGTCACCAGCACCTCAAAAGGAGGATGCGATGCGCAAAAGCGTTTTGGTATTCTTGGTCGCGTTTCTAATGATCGCGACCCTGGTGTCGATGGCACTTGTGCCGTCGACATTCGCTCAGGGCGGGCCAACACCTACCCTCACGCCCGAAGCGTGGACAGTCGAGGCAGCCATTGCCCTGTACTCAATTTCGGGGACTTACGAGTTCGCCGAGTGCGAGTACGAAGGCGCAATTGAGCCCGAATGCTGGAAGTTCACCGGCACGATCCAGATGACCAACCCCCACGATCAGTGGGTGGACGGGTACAGGAGATGTGCAGGCCCGATACGTCCAGCATACGCCGCTATGCAGCGCGCAGACAGGATTTCGATCCCGCCAAACTACGAGACAACACCTCAGTGTTTTGTTGAGGTGCTCGTGGCACGCCCGTTGGCTCCCAAACAGCAGACCAGCTTGGAGCTGCGAGGCGAAAACGAGGTCCAGTGGACATTAGAAGAAGCACGCGAGTTCTACGATCTGCAAGGCCCGGATGCTGAGATCAAACTCCATGGTCTTCAGTCGTGGGAAGTGCCGGAAATTGAAGGCGAGTCGTGGTTGATCACGAACGTCTGCTCGAATTGGGTAGATGGATACCGCACCCAGCCGGGTGAGGTAAGGCCGGACTTTTCGGAGCATCCAGAAGGGGAATACATCAGTATTCCGCCGCGCAGCTACCGCGTCGAAGCAATGATGATCACGCTCCGGCCATGCGACGAGGTGCAGAGCTTTACGCTCCGCAACTTGGGCGACCAGCCAGTCAACTTGCGGATGGAACCAAGCGAAAACGCTACCAGAGTTGGTGGCTTAGCGCCTGGTGCTCAAGCAACTTCTGATGGATTCGTCGTAGTCGATGATAAAGAATGGTACCGGGTGTATATGGCGGACGGATCGACCATATGGGTCGCCGGGTGGGTCGTAAATGTTACGCCCATTGAAGCTACCCCGACGCTCGTGCCCGCTGCGTCCGCCCCGTCCGCCCCGGCCGCACCCGTACCCGCAGCCCCGGTCGTCACCGACTGGAGCGAAAGCACCGTGCGTGCATTGTTTGGCATTCCTGCTGAAACCATGCTCACCCAGTGCCCGGGTGAAAATGCTTGCTGGCAGACAACTGGTCCGCACAGCATAACGAACAGCACCCAGTGCTGGCAGGGCGGATACACGATCGCCGAGCACGAAATGATGGAGGGTCAATCCGACGCAAAAACAGGCATCCCGCCTGGTTGGTCGGGCATTGCGGAAGTCGCAGTGCTTCGCCCTTGCTAGTACGCAAGTCCGTAGGCAAGTTGCCTATTAACCACAACCTCGACGACCTTCTCTGGCCGTCTCACGCTTGCGTCAGTTTGCTGATGCAAAAAAGTGTGAGATGTGTGTTTAGAGAAGTGTTCGTTGGGGTTGTGGGTTTGTTTTTAATCATCTTAGCTAAGGTGGTTAAAAACCAACCTATATGAAAACACTAACAGTAGTAATACCAGTTTATAACGAGGAGAAGCGTATTCAGCTTAGCTTTAACGCGGTCAACAAACTCAAAAACCCGCGCGGTGTTCGCGTGGAGAAAATAGTCTTTGTAAATGACGGCAGCCGCGACAACACGCTTGCAATGCTTAATAAATATAAGCAAAAAAAGCAAGGAAAGCTTCCGAGTAGAGCCAAGATAGAAATCGTCAGCTATGCCAAAAACCGCGGCAAAGGCTATGCCTTAAAGCAGGGAATGAGGCGTGTCGAGAGCGACTACGGCCTTATCATTGACGCGGATATGTCCATACCGTTTGCAAACCTCAAAACGTTTGTGCCTTACATGGTGAATAATTACGATGTACTCGTTGGCAGTAAGCGGCTTGCCAGCTCGGTTTCACTTGTGAAGCGCAGTTTACCCCGGAAGGTATTCGGCTGGGGATACAGCTTTTTGGTTCGCCGGGTGTTGGGGTTGCCGCTTGCAGACGTAACCGGTGGCTTTAAGATTTATTCCCGCCGAGCGTGCAAAACCGTTTACCCCAGGATTACCCAAGAGCGCTGGAGTTTTGACCCAGAGGTTCTTTATATTGCCAATAAGCTCGGATACAGTATTATCGAGCTGCCGATTGTTTGGAAGCATGTTGATTCAAGCAAGGTGGGAGTGCTAAG
This sequence comes from Candidatus Microgenomatus sp., assembly GCA_020724555.1. GTDB lineage: Bacteria > Patescibacteriota > Microgenomatia > UBA8517 > UBA8517 > DYGT01. The sequence continues at coordinate 8,383 of DYGT01000001.1, read as the reverse complement.
AGATGTGGCTAGAGGGTTATATGAGATACTTATTATTAAAATAAACGATCTTAAAGGTATATATTGTTTACCCAAACCGCGCTTTAGCCCCTCACTTCTTATAGAGAAAGTGTATCTCTATACCAAATCATAAAAAGAAGCTAGACTGGAAATATGGTAAAGCGCTCCTTCCTGGTTATCTCCGCATACCCGCCAAAGGGAAGTCTTTACGGCCACACTATGACCGGCGCTGCTTCGTACACCAAAAACACCCTTCTGCAATTAAAGAAACATTTGAAAGGGAAAATTGTTGTGCTTGCTGAAGCCGAAGGGGAGAGGGAGGCATATAGCGAAGACGGTATTGAAGTGCGGCGTTTTTGGAAACGGGGAAAGATTAATCTGTATTGGGAAATACTCAGGGCAATTTATAACGAGAGAGATATTAAGGATGTGCTGTTTGCGTTTGAGTGGTCGATGTTTAGCGACAAGCGCTGGCACTTGGCATTCGTACCTGTGATGATTGCCGCAATGCGACTCATGGGTAAGCGGGTGTTTTTCATATCTCACGCAGTACTTCTTGACGCGGACAGCGTAGCGGGCCAAGTGGGGGCAAAGAAGGGAAGCATGAAGACAAAACTACTGTCACTCGCACTAAAGAGTTACTACTGGTTAACTGTTTTTGCAAGTAGCTATATGGTTTTATTTGAAGAGGGTTTGCGCCAAGAATTAATCAAACTTACCAGAAAGAAGAACAAACTTGTCACAATTCCCCATGGAGTGGATGAGGTAGAAGATATTATGCATCGCCAAAAAGCCCGGAAAAAGCTTGGGTTTGAAGATGAACTGGTGCTAATGTATTTCGGCTTTCTTATTTGGTACAAAGGGGCAGATTGGCTTGTGGGTACAGTAAGCAGGTATCTGGAGAAAAATCCCGATCAAAGGATCAGACTTCTAATTGCCGGGGGAGAAAATCCACGATTTAAAGAAGACAAACAATATCGAGCGATGATCAAAGATATTCATACCAAAGTCCGCAAACATAGAGACAAAATAACAATTACGGGTTTTGTTCCGGAGAGTGATTTTTCACTTTATTTCGCAGCTAGCGATGTACTTGTTATGCCTTATCGGGCATTTGTCAGTAGCAGCGGGCCGCTATCCTGGGCGTTTTCCTACGGTAAGCCGGTGGTTTTATCAGATGAGCTTCGCGGCTATTTTGTGACAGAAGATATGAAGGAAGGCTTGCAAGCGAGTGGCCTAATAGCAGACAACATGATTTTTCCGCTAACCGATGAAGGATTCGAAAACCTTATTACCAGATTGAACGACAAAAGATTAATTCGCAAGCTAGCAAACTACTCGGAGATAATTCGAAATAAACGTTCCTGGAAACACACGGGGGAAAAGTATGTACAGTTGATTGGAGGAAAGAATGCTTAAGTTTCGTTCTATACTGGAACTTATCGCGCCGATAGTAATAGTTTTTGCTTGGTTTTTAATAATTTCCAGCACGGTTGCCGAAGGTACTGTTTTGTCTGGTTGGGATAACCTGCACCCGGAGTTTAATATTTCCGCTAACATTGCAAGATCACTTAATGCGGTGTGGCAGGAGTATCAGGGAGTTGGGCTTCTGGGCGGGATGGCGCACGCGGCGGACTTGCCGCGGCAATTGTTGTTTACTGTGCTCTCCTTTGCTGTTCCGCGCGAAGCATTGCGCTATGTTTGGGCTTTTGGAATGCTTCTACTTGGACCGCTTGGGGGATACCTACTGGCACGGCATGTCACTCGTAATAATTTCGCCGCTCTAGCCGGCGGACTGGTATATCTTATGAACATGGCAACGGTGCAGACATTTTTTGTTCCTTTTGAATCATTTATCACCTTTTACGGATTTTTACCATTTTTTATTTATTTAGCGATCTTATATTTAGAAAAGGCAAAGAAAAGATATTTATTGTATTATTCCACGGCACTGTTATTGGGTGCGACAGCATTCTACATACAAACACATTTTGTAGTTTTTATCATGCTTTTATCTCTTTTTGTTGTCGAATACTGTTTTTCAAAACAACAAAAATTATTTAGTAGCGTAATAAAACTTGGAATAATTACAGCTCTTTCCACAGCATTTTGGTCAATCCCGGTAGCATATTTTGCCTTTAGCGGATCCGAAGTGCTTACAAGCGCAAAGACAAGCATTCTTCCAACAGCCGAAGTAAAACTTATGAACCAAGGTTTTGGGGATCCCGAAAACATCATGCTTATGAGGGGTTTTTGGCTGGAATATAGTGATGAATTAAACGGTGAATTTAATTACCTCATGCCTTTTTGGCGCGAATATGTAAGTACTGACACATTTGAGATTATTGGTATTGGTATGTTTGCGATATCTCTAGCAGGCTTTTTATTTGGTGCTTTTCTACGAAGAAACAGATGGGAACTATCACTTTTTGCGATGTTTATTTTATCTTTTCTTATGCTTACGGCAGGAGAAGGCGTACTTGGTGTAGTTTACAACACAATGTCTCGTGCGGTGCCGCTTTTTGGCCAAATGTTTCGGTCCGTGTTCACAAAATGGTCTACCTCATACGCTCTAAGCTTTGCTTTAGGAGCAGGATTGTTTGTCGCTTACATAAGTAAGCTGGTAAAAAAATACACTTTAGTCACTGCATTTATTTTTTGTTTACTTATATCCGTACTTGCTGCACTGCAATTAAGACCGCTCTTTAAAGGACATTTGATCTCGAATTCAATGCAGGTTAAGTATCCAGAGGAATACTTTTTTCTCTTTGAATATTTCCAGTCTCAGCCCCGGCAGGCGAGGATAGCACGTTTTCCTGTCCAAACATTCTGGGGTTGGGATTTTTATGACTGGGGATACAGGGGAAGCGGCTTTCTCTGGTATGGAATTGAGCAGCCGATTTTGGATCGAGCCTTTGACGTCTGGAGCCCATACAACGAAGGCTACTATCACGAAATCTCAACAGCGCTCTACCGCGAAGACAAAAATGCTTTTAAAAAGGTGTTTGATAAATACGATGTCGCCTACGCTCTGATCGACAAAAGTGTAATAGTTCCCGGGGGAGACCCAAACATTTTAAGATTCAAAGAAACAGAAAAATTTTTAAGCGATATTGGTGCTCAAAAGGTATGGGAAAAGAGCTTTTTATCAGTTTACAAAGTCCCATTAGCAGACGGCTTTGTTTATGCACCCAAAACTTACGTGTCTGCGGATATCGACCTTGATTATGCAAGACACGACCCTGTTTATATGGAGTATGGTAACTATGTCTCCTCAAAAAAATTTGTTTATCCCTTTGGAAATCTTCTTAGGGAAAAGCCAAACAATATAAAAGCAAAGTTAAGCATAGACGGATCAACTTTTTTATCCATATCATCACAAATAAACTTCAATCAGGATAGAAAAGAATTATTAATTCCACCCTTAAAAAATCCGTTTAGAGCATATGGAAGTGTTTCTTTGAAAGATAATCTTATCACAATCAATCTGTTTGACCCCGTGTCTTTCGAAAACGTGGCTCCGATTAATTTTTTCAAACCTTTTTATATAACACTTAAAGATAAGCCAGTCTCCATTGCGCTATTTATAAACGGAAAAGTTACTAATCTTATTCAAGGAGAAAAAAAAGAATTAACCTCTTTTCTTTTGGACCCCAATAAATCTCTGCAAATAAAAATTTACGAAACACCTGGCGAAATATTAGATATTTCTTTTTTTGATTCGGAATTTGTAAATTGTTGGCAGAGAGAGAATAAAAAAGGGAGCTTTAACCTTGAAAAGTTAGACAATGCCCTTGAGATAGAGGTAAAAGACATGGTTGCCTGCTCATCTCAAAAAATCGGCAATCTCAAAAAAGATTCGCTTTTGAAAATCTCGTTGCCATATAGGTCGGATAGCGGCGCAAAGCCCCATTTCTGTGTAGTAAAAGAAGGCGAGTCCGAATGTATCCATGAAGAAATTTTTTATAAAACCCCCACATCAAAAGATTGGGAATTAGTTGTGCGCGAAATGATTGTACCCGAGACTGCCAATTATTGGTTGGTTCTTGCGGCTCGTCCTCCTGAGGAAGCCGGAGCTGAAACAACTATTTTTTACCGCCCTATCAATATTTCTTTGATGAATAAAACTGCTGATATTACATTTTTCAATTCTAATTGGGATAAACTCATAAATGAATTAAAAATTCCAATCGGTGACATTGATAACCTTACCTTAAACATTCCGACTAAAGAAATTTATATAGATTTTATAAATGGAGGCCTGCAAAGTGAAAAAAACTGTGACCTTTTTCAAAGGGGAGGGGTGTCAAAAAAAGTTAATGACAATAAAGTTATCTATACTGCAGAAGAAAGAGGCGCATCGTGCGACTATTCAATATTGGGCTATTTGGCACCGGAAGAGAGCTTTGTCTTGCGTATCAGGGGGGAAAATAAAGAGGGGAGAAGTCTTAAAGCATATCTTTTTAACCCAACAACGCAAAAAAATGATCTTGAGGTGCTCCTTTCGCCAAACTCTTTTGACAACTATTTCTCGATTTTAAGCTGGCCTTTTGCAAGCAAAGACAACTATACTCTTAATCTCGAAACCCGTTCCTTCGGGCACGAAAAAAGTATCAACGAAGTAGATTTAGTAGCTGCCTACCCGGTACCTCTAGAGTGGCTTTCTAAGATAAAAATAGCAAACGATGATCAAGAAATAATAAGTAACGGCCTTGAAGTAACTGGCACTAAAAAATTCGGCACAACTTCCTATAAAGCAGAAGTTAGTGGCGAGGGGATTGTAGCTCTTTCTCAGGGTTACGATGAGGGATGGATTGCGTTTGATAAAAAATTTACAGTTTTTAAACATCTTAAATTTAACAACTGGGCAAATGCCTGGGAGGTGCCACAAGGTGAATACACAATTTATATTTTTTATTGGCCTCAGTTACTGCAGTTTATTGGTTTTGCCAGTTTGCTTTTTGTTGCCTCATATTTAATACTAAAGAGGTGAAAAGCTTTGGCTTCACTTTAATCGAGCTTTTGATAGTAATTGCAATAATCGGGACATTGGGCGTTGTGGTTTTATTGGCAGTAAATCCTCTGGAGCGTATAGCCAGAAGCCGGGATGCAGGCAGGATTAATGGTATTGTACAGATAGGAAGGGCAGTTGAATCATATTATATTACCCATAATGCTTTTCCGCGTACAGACAACTGGCTTCAGCAGCTTGTAGATAATGGAGATTTAGTTGCAATGCCAGACGAGATCCCCCACTCAAGTGGTTATTATGATTGTACACGCTATAATGAAAATGGTTGGTGCTACCATAGAAGAATTACACCTTTGTGCGCTATGGTGTTCACCGCGCTTGAGTCTGAAGTCTATAAATCACGCTGCGAAGACGATGAAGTACCCTATATTTACTACGATACTATTGATAGGCGTGCAGGTATGCTTTGTTACCCGGAAGGTACACCTCCAGGAACACGCCATAGTTGTGAAAGTTGGACCGAGCATGGTTTTTATGAACCGCTTTAGTCCTTGACAGAAATTAATATTCTTATATAATTACAAGATTTCTTCATTTAGATGATTTTTCTGCCACCGCTAATTTTTAAGCATGAATATAAAAATATTATTTTCGGCAGCTATCTTTTGGTCTTTAAGTTTGTTGTTAAGCGTAAATACGCTGTCCGCCCAGTCGCAAACTGCCTGGTCTCAATGTCCGGACGGGAAAGATATCGTGCGCTGCCAAACTTTTGACTGCCCTCAGGGTGACACAAACAAAGACGGCCTTTGTGACCTAAAAGATGAAAAGGCGCGCTTGACTGACGCCAGAAACGATTCTTTTTGTGCCAATCCCACATCCGGTTGTGGGCAGGTAAATTATTTTTCTTCGGATTCAAATAGCGCCTGTAGTGTACGCGTAAAAGAAAATGATAATAATTGTGATTTATACAAAGCGGGGGACCCCAATTTTGCAACCCCCACTCCCACAAAACCCTCAGCCACGCCAACGCCCACTTCTTCTCCTTCTCCCGTGCCCAAGGGTGGGGAATTGCCGGACACCGGTCCCGGGTATGCTGCCTTGGCTTTAATCGGGGTCGGAGCACTTGGGCTTACTATAAAAAAGTTTTCAAACCATGAGAATTTTTAGTTTTCAATTTGTCGGCAATGCGCTTTTTGCGTTTTCCCTCGCGGCGATTATTTTAATGTACAACCCGCATTATCAAAGCCTTTATGCCCAGGAAATAAAAGTATTTTTCGATACACAAAACTTGGACATTCAGCCTCAAAAAATTAGTAAGGCTGCTAAAATTGAAACAGAAAATTTGTCTTACGGGCAGATTAAAGAAGAAGCCGGTAGGTGGGGCGTTGATTCATTTTTTTCTGTGGTGGTGCCCAAAATTTCTGCCGCTGCCAATGTAATTATGGATGTGGATCCTTTGAATAAAGACGCATATGAGGAAGCATTAAAAAAGGGTGTTGCCCATGCCAAAGGCACGTCTTTTCCCGGGCGCGGAAAAATGGTTTATTTGTTTGCCCACTCGACAGATTCTCTGGCCAATGTGGTGCGCTTTAATGCCGTGTTTTTTCGTCTCCACGAACTTGAGGCCGGGGACGAGATAATCGTGTTTTATGCTGACCGTAAATATACTTATAAAGTCTTGGAAAAACACATTGTTGAGCCAGATGATACCAGTTGGCTTAACCATCAAGGTGATATTTTGATTTTACAAACCTGTTGGCCTCCGGGTACAAGCAGTAAGCGGCTTTTGGTGTTAGCAAAGCCCTCTTGACCGCCTAAGATTGGTGCTTTATAATAGCTTTAATTGCTTCTGACATACTTTCAAAGCTAACTTACAAAAATATATAAACTTATGGTTATTAATAATAACAACGAGGGTGTTAAAGATTCTTCTGCTGGTGAACCCAGATTAGTGGTTGATGACCGTGTCCTTCCGGATTCGGGGCTTCCCACGGAAAATATTCAAGGAATTTTGGATATTGCCAATGAGGGCTCGGGCCTGCTGCGCCCGGATTATGCCGCCAGTAACCGTGATGTCTATATTTCAGCCTCACAAATCAGGCGTTTTAACCTGAGAAATGGAGACCTGATATCCGGTCTTGCCCGACGTCCAAAAGAGAACGAGCGGTACTGGGGGCTTTTAAAAGTTGAAAAAGTAAATGGGGGGGCGGCAGTTGAGATGCAAAATAGGACGGATTTTGAAGAACTTTTGGCAATCTACCCTGATGAACAAATAGATCTTTCAACCGGTAAAGAGCCATTGAGTACGCGCGTGGTTGATTTGATTTCACCGATCGGTTTTGGCCAAAGGGGACTGATCGTTTCTCCGCCAAAAGCAGGCAAAACCTACTTGCTTAAAGACATCATCTCCGGCATTGCCGCCAATTACCCCGAATCCGGTAAAGGCAAAAAAAGAAAAGCGCACCTGATTGCGGTTTTGATCGGCGAGCGACCGGAGGAAGTAACGGATATTAAACGCCATATGGCAGCAGTCACTAACAATATGGGCGAAGTGGCTGCCAGCAATTTTGACGAACCGCCAACCAACCAGACCCGCGTGGGAGAGCTGGCGCTTGAGCGTGCCAAACGCATCGTTGAACAGGGTGGAGACGTGGTTATGGTCTTGGATTCTATAACCCGCATGGCGCGTGCTTATAATTTGGCGCTTCCGACTTCGGGTAGGACTTTAACCGGCGGGTTTGATCCAGAAGCTTTGTTCCCGGCTAAAAGATTTTTTGGTGCAGCCCGCAAAATTGAAGGCGGAGGTTCGTTAACGATAATCGGCACCTGCTTGGTAGATACGGGTAGCCGTATGGATGACCTAATTTATGAGGAGTTTAAGGGGACAGGAAACATGGAACTTCATTTGAACCGCCGTTTAGCCGAAAAACGTATTTTTCCTGCGATTGATGTCACGCGCTCTGGTACGCGCCAGGAGGAGCTTTTGTATACCGAGGAGGAGCTTAAACAGGTCCACACCTTAAGGCGCATGCTTGAGATGATGCCTGAAGACGAGCGCACGGAAACCTTGTTGGAGCGCTTAGCCAAAACGGAGAGCAATAAAGACTTCTTAAACTCCCTCAAAACAGTTTAGAGTTTTTGGGGAAGGTGGACTGGTTCACTAGTTTTGTATGGAACTATTGTTTGTCATATATTTTTCCAGCACAAAAATTTGAAAAATTCAAAATAATCTGATATTATAGGGCAGGTGAACTTCTAGGATGAAAGATAGACTGAAACTTGAAGACGGAGTAAGAATTCTGGCGGCAGGAGTTATGATTGGTACAGCCATTGACTCTGCTTTGGTAGCAGATGGAAACCCGGATTTAGGCAGTCAAGATCCAAATAGGGCACATGTTTTGGATTTGGGAG
>DYGT01000013.1 GCA_020724555.1 Candidatus Microgenomatus sp. | reverse complement strand
CCAAGGAACTGCCCCAGACCCTGGAGTCAATCTCATCTGTCACTATCTGGTTACTAGTGTTTAATACCAATACCGTGTTGTCGTTACCGGCAGATAAACCCGTAAAGGTGATAATCCCACCGGCGGTTAGATTATTAATGCCGCTTAAGTTGCCGTTATTAAATGCCCAGTCACCGGTGAAGCTGCCATCGGTGATGGTATTTGTCCCCAGATCCAGTGCACCGCTGTTCATGCTAATAGTGCCATCTGTAATGGTGGTAGCAGTCAAAGTGCCTGCAACCTGAAGCAGACTAGAGGGGGCGGTTGTTCCAATGCCAACCCTTCCTGTATCCTCATCTAAAAATAGTATTTCGCCCCCGGCGTCATTATAAAAGCGGATATCTCCAGTGGCAGCAGCTAGCTCCACGTCATTTCCTGCTTCCAGATAAACTTCATATAAGGTCTGGTCATCCGTGCCGATGCCCCCACTGGTTGCGTCTATCCATTCAACGCCGTTGGCAGTTGTCTGGAGGATGAAGCCCGGGGTACCGGCGGAATTATTGTAGTCATATAAATACTCACGGATGCGGATTGAGCCGGATACATCCAGGTTGGTAGTAGGCGCGCTTGTGCCAATGCCAACGTTGTAGCCAAAGCTCGCCGGGTAAAGGGAAGAGCCGCTCAATCTCCAAAGCCCGCTGGTGCCTCCCCCAATGCCGGAAATAGCTGCATCCAGATCATCCAAAACATCCTGGACATTATTTGATATTGCATTATCAAATTCATCATAAACGCCGATTAAATATGCTCCGGAAGTTGTAGCAGAGACTGCGTCTGTCAGGCCGATTGTGCCGATATGAAAGTCCGTGCTGGTTGTAACATCTCCAGCAATTGTCAAAAGGGAAGTGGGGTTGGTAGTACCAATGCCAATAAGCCCACCGGTTTGGTAAAGGACAGAATTGCCGATTGTTCCGGTTGAGTCTGTATAAATGGGAAGATAATTTTGGGTACTTTGTGAGTAATCTACCAAGGCAGATCCCCAAACTTTGGGGTCTATGGCGCGCGTTTGCAGAGTTCCGCTTGACTGGGTAACGACGTTGTTCGTTGAACCGGCTCCTAGCCCGCTTAGAGTTAAGCCGGAAAATTCAGGAGTGGCAGTGGTGTGGATGTCCTGCGGCAGGCTGAGTGTGATATTTCCGGTCGAACCACTGATGTTAATCTGATTACTTGTTCCTGTTAGAGATAATACGCCTGTGTTTGATACTGTTATGGTTGATGTTCCGGTCACCCCAATGCCGGATCCGGCTGAAATCAAATCAGCTATGTTTTTGTATGCCAAAGCGGTTCCGCCGGCATTAACTCCCAGTAACTGATTACCAGTCCCTATTGTACTTAACCCCGTACCACCGCTTGTGGTTGGTAAAATCCCTGTGACATCGGCAGCAAGATCAATTTGATGAAGGGTAATGTCTTGGCCGGAAAGGGTTAAGTAGTCGTAGCCGCCGGAAAAGCTGACAGGGTCGTGGGTAGCGGCTGCGATATCACTACTTAATTCTTCCAAGGCAGTTTGAACGTTGGTTCCTGTAACTCCGGTAATGGCTGTGTTGTCCACTCCAATTAAGTCGGCTCCTGCTGCCCCGCCTGGGGCTGTATCTCCGATGCCGATGTTGCCGAAGACGATCGCGCCGCTATCGGTTACAGTAAATGCCGGAGTGCCATTATCGGAAACCACAAAATCTCCGGTTGACGTTAAATCGACAACAAAATTGTCCACCAAGGGGTTTTGTATAGTTGTTTGTTCATCCAGGGTAAGGGCTGAAGCAAGTTCGCTAAAATTCAAGGAATCGGCGGCTATCGTGATATTAATTTCATTGCTGGGTGATGGTGTTAAAGTAAAGTGTTCACGAAAGTCCAGCGTATCTACGTTTGTACCAACTGCTGTATCCAAGCTTTCCACGCGAATGATGGAATATTCGGCTCCTGTGTCGTTGGCACATTCCCAATGAGAATTGGCGACGTTCCATTTCAAAAGTTCGCCGTCGGCACAACCCTGTAATAGTCCGATACGGTCTGATGTAATTTGTAAGCCGGAAGCTGAGCTGGTGGTAGTTCCCGCGCCTCCAATTAACTGAATGGCGTCAGCGTCGATATAGCCGGCGGAAGTGGTTAAAGTAACGGTACCGGTCCCGGCAATGACTTGCCCGGTAAGCGTAAGATTTCCAACAGCTTCTAGGTTGCCGTCAGTTGAGATATCTCCGGTCGCATCAATCTGCCCGGTAGTAGTGATGTTGCCGGTGGTTGAAAAATTACCGGTAAGATTTAAGTTCCCCAAATTATCAACTGCCAAAAGGTCTGTGCCGTCTGCATTTTCTAAAACAAATAAATCTGTAGTTTGGGTAGAATGCGCCTGAACAATAAGCTGGATCTGGTCGCTGTCGCCGTCAACAGAAAACTTGGCGTCGGCTACCGGTGTAAGGCTGCCAATCACCACATCATCGGTAATTGTGTCAAGATAAGTGGTTGTTCCGGTCCTGCCCCAGAAGTTTGTATCCGTATCCCGATCTTCCACCCAGGTGAAGCCGCCGGATTCAGCGTCGTAGCTTAGGATCAAGTTGTCAGTGGGAGAGTTTGTAATATTAAGTTTAGCTTCTGATATAGTTCTATCGGCAATTTCCTCGCCTTCTATGAGCTGGGCTAGCAAGGAAACTTCGCCGGTGGCATTGGGGAAGGTTATCGTTTGCTGGGCTGTGGGATCGGTAATTTCAAAAGTTGTTTGTGTGCCGTCGACGCTGTCGCCTTCAAAAGCCAAATTACCGTTAAAAAGGACAATGCCGCCTGTTGCTCCGATATTTATCTGTTCTGCACTACCCGCGAGATTAAGTGTTGTAACGTTTTCGTTTAAGAAATCAAATTCTTCGCTTTGGGAAGAAATTACGCCGCCATTGGCATTTATATCCTTAAGAAAGGTGGCAACGCCGGAAAAGTCGCTATTAACTTGGACATTGAAGCTAATTTCATCAAGGGAAATACTTCTGGCAAGAACCTCTCCACCTTGCGGAAATTGGATTTTAGGGCTACCGATCGCCACCTTATTCTCTTTTTTATCATCTGTAAAACCAAGGCTAAAGGCGCCTTTTTGGGCAAGGGACGAGATGAATGGAGTTCGTGCAGAAAATGCAGCTATTGCCAGGATGACCATGAGTGAAACTAAGTATCCTAGCTTATGTGGTTTATGGATTTTTACTGGTTTTTGCGGATTAACAAAAACGGCTCGAGAGGAACTGCCCGTGTCCTTTCGAGCCGGTTTGTTTTTGGGCAAAATGATCTTATCAGTATTCTGAGCGTTTTCCTGGCGCATGTCTGATTCAAGCACCAAAGGAGTGATTACAGTGGCCCGAGCTTTTTCTTCACGACGTTTTAGAGCAGCTTTTTTTTGTAGTTCTTTGAAGTCTTTTATCTGGGAGAGTGAGTAGCGGCGGTGGCCACCTACGGTGCGCTGGGGAACAAGGATTTTCTTGTCCTCCCAGCGTCGCAGGGTTTTAGTTGATACTTTGAGTAAGCTCGCAGCCTCTTTAATTGAAAGCGTCTCGCGAGCTTCGGGCAGTTTACTCATTTTGGGCAGATTTAAATTGTTAGTTTTTAGACTTTGTAAAAAAGTTGGACTTTGTACTTAAATGTCCATATTTATTAAGACACACTTTGAATATCCCTGTCAAGAGGAAAACTTAGACAATTTAGCCTCAAAAAATAGCAATTTTTCATACATGTAAATTTTTAGATCCAAAAATTACTCAGATTTTGCTCCTTAACTTCGTAAATGTTTGTTAAGTTTCGTATTTTATTCATAACTAAATATTTAGCCTCAAGTGGTTTTTCTAGCAAAACTTTTTTCAAAAAAAATTACTAAATTTAAAAAAAAGAAATAAAGCGATTTTTTAAAAATATTTTTTTGTATTTTTTTATAAAATTTTTTGTTTTGTAAACTCTTTTTGTTTTGTTAAAAAATTTTTGGGTTTTTAATTAAAATATTTTTTGAAATATAATTTGTTAAAAGAAACGTATAAGGTTTGGGGAAGAGGTTAGTCGTCGGTAATAATTTTTTCACGCAAGGCCAAAAATATAATAAAAAAACTTGGACATTGAGGCTAGATAAATTTTTTACTATATATAAAGATTGATTTTTAGGCTATTTAAACATAACATGAGTTATGCCTGCTTTTAGAGTAAACAATCGTTTAAAGTTTGCGGCGTTTGGTTTGTCTCTGCTAGCTTTATTTTTTTTCATAAAAACTAGCCCCAGCTTAGCACAAGTAATTTCTCCCGGCATGGCCGTATCTATCGATGTGGGAGAACTGGAGGTTCAAAGCGGGGATATTATTTGCAGTGACGGCGAAGGATTTATTTTATGTACTGAGCCATATTCTACAGGTATCTATGGGGTGGTAATTGAAAATTCCGCGTTAAGTATTAATATTGAAAATGAATCAAACCATGCGTTAATTATATCAAACGGTATTGCGGAAGTTCGCGTCAGCGCTGTAAATGGGAGCATTTCTGCGGGAGATCTTATCACAACATCCGAAAGCGCTGGAGTGGGCCAGTTAGCAGACAGAAGTGGGTATGTGCTAGGGACTTCTATGGATGCGTTTGAACCGCAAAATCCGGAAGAAGTGGGGACAGTTTTGGTCGCTATCCAAATCCATCCTGCAGCCGGATTATCCGGGGCAAGGACTAATCTGGTACAGGTCCTGCGCCAAGGCTTACAAGCTCCATTGTTTGATCCCCTGGACTCTTTGCGCTATGTTTTGGCAGCCTTAATTGTGTTAACTTCATTTATATTAGGCTTTATTTATTTCGGCAGGGCGGCGGGCAGTGGAATTGAGGCTATTGGTAGAAATCCGATGGCTAGTAGAAAAATTCAATTTGCCGTTTTGTTACATGTTTTGATTACTATCGTTATAGTATTATCTGGTTTATTCTTGGCGTACTTAGTACTATTACTGTAATTTGAAAAGACCATGTTTAACCGCATAAAAAAATTATTTCAACCAGATTATGCACCAGAGCTAAAACCGGGTGCGATAAAACCTGTAGTTTTATTAGTTTTGGACGGCTATGGTATTGCTCCACCGTCTGCGGGAAATGCAGTCACTTTAGCTCAAAAACCGACCTTAGATTACATTTACCGCAATTTTCCGCATGGCCAACTTATAGCTTCAGGTGAGTCTGTAGGATTACCCGCAAACGAAGAAGGGAATTCCGAAGTGGGCCATTTAACTATTGGCGTAGGAAGAGTCGTTTTTCAAAGTTTAATGCGGATTAGAAAATCTATCGAAGAAGGTACTTTTTTTGAGAATGAAGCGCTTTTAAATGCCGCCAATCATACAAAGTCCTATAATTCCACTTTCCATATTATCGGACTTGTGGGAAGCGGTGATGTCCATTCATCCATTGACCACTTTTGGGCAATGGTAGAGTTTGCCAAGCGCCAGCAGTTGCCCAAAGTAAGACTTCATTTATTCACAGACGGGCGCGACGCCCCTCCAAAAGAAGGTAAGTCGGTCATACAGAAAATCGAAGAACAGCTTGTCGCAACTCCCAATATAAAAATTGCCTCAGTTGCAGGACGTTACTATGCAATGGACCGCGATATGCGTTGGGAGAGGACCCAAAAGGCTTATGAGGCTATGACCACTGGAAACGCTCCGACTGCGCCAAGCGCATCACAGGCCATTGAGGTAAATTACCAAAAAGGAAATACAGATGAATTTATAGAGCCAACTACAATAGTCGAAAACGGTACTCCGGTAGGCTTGATTAAGGATAACGATGCCTCTGTGTTTTTTAATTTCAGGATAGATAGGCCGCGGCAGCTTACCATGGCTTTTACCATGGAGAATTTTGAAAAAATAAAAGGTTTTAAGATGGAAGAAGACAAAGAAGCCCACCATATGGGCAGGCCAACGGAGAGGGAAAAAGAATATTCAGGAAATACTTTTAAGCGTACGGTGTGGCCAAAAAACCATTATTTTGTAACGATGACCGAATACCAAAAGCAAATTCCGGTGAGTGGGATCTGTTTTCCACCTATTACGGTTGCCGATTCTGCGGCTCATGTGATAGGCGGCGCTAACCTTAAACATTTGCATTTGGCAGAATCTGAAAAAGAGCGTATGGTTACTTTTTATTTTAATGGCATGAATGAAGGAAAGCTACCCGGAGAAGAAGTGATTATCGTGCCTTCACCTAAGGTTTCTACATATGATAAAAAGCCGGAGATGAGTACTCCGGAGATTGTTAATAAATTTATCCAGGAGTTAAAACGGGATGTTTACCATTTTTTTGTTTTAAATTTTGCTTGTACGGACATGGTCGCCCACACAGGTAATATTGAGGCGTCGATTAAGGCAGTTGAGGCAGCGGATGTGGGTGTCAAGCGGATGATGGATGCTGTTTTAGCAGTCGGGGGGACGATGATAATTACGGCAGACCACGGAAATGTAGAGGAGCTTATTTCATATCCAACCGGGTCGTTTTATTTTACAACCGCCAAAGGTGAGGTGGATACAAGCCACTCAAACAACCCGGTGCCAGTTTATATTATCAATTCCAGCCTCCATGGCAAGCCCGTACAATTAACTCAAGGTTCCCTAAGTGACATTGCACCTACTATACTAAAGATTATGAACCTGCCCGTACCAACCGGCATGACTGGAAAAAATTTATTGGAGGGTGTGGCATGAGCACAGAGATTATATTGCTTCTTACATCTACGCTCTTAACGTCTGTGCTGGGGGTGATGTTGGCTATTGTGGCATTTAATTACCGTAAAATTGTGGGTAGGTATGAATCTATTCGGGCGCAGGAGGAAAAAAACATTGAGGATGCCATGGCGGCTTCGCACGAAATACTGTCCCAAGCTCAAAAGCAAGCCGCAAGCTTAATCGCAAGGACCGAGACAGTATTGAGAGAAATAGAAAAACAGTTTACTTTGGAGCTTGAAAATATGCGTGGTACCACGCAAAAAGGGTTTGAGCAAATGCTTGTCAGCGCCCAGGAAGAAACCAGAAAAGCAATTGTCGATATCGGCGAGGCCGCCAAAGCTGATTTGCAAAAAGATATCCAAGAACTACTACAAAACTTATCAAACAATTTCAAAAGCGCTCAAGATGAATTAAACCAAAAAATTGCGGCTGAGATGAAAGAAACCACGGCGCAAATTTCAAGCTACCAAAAACAGGTTTATAGCCAGATAGACGAATCCGCCTGGGAGATTGCCGCGAGTATGGCAAAGGATGTATTGCGGCGCAATTTGGATATAACAGAGCAAAAAGAAGAAGTGTTTGCGTCTTTAGAAAATGCTAAAAAAGACAAACTTCTGTGAAACCTATGAAAGACCCTGTCCTAGATATCTTAAAAACAACGTACGAGGCAAGCGAACTTACGCGGGCTTTACATGCGCTTTTACAAGTTGGCACAACGGATAAAAAAGTGCTAGCTTCCGAGGCGGAGCGTTTGCTTTCTCATAGTCTGGCAAAAGCCTTGATAGACCAAATTAATGATACAAAAGATGTACAAATATATCTAAAGACATTATTGGCGTCCATGAATAAGCTGGAAGTTATACACCTTGGTCTTGCTTTTGAGCCAAGTGGAGATTTGGTTGAAAAATTAAGTCTTTGGATTGATAAAAATTTGGGTGAAGCCGTGGTTATAGATTTTGAGCTTAAGCCACAGCTTATCGGCGGCGCCAGTATTTCTTATAAAGGAAGATACGGTGATTATTCGTTGTCAAAAAAAATTGACGAATATCTTGAGATAAAAAGACAGGAAAAATTTGGGAACAAAAATAAAATAAGATGAAATTTGACGATTATTTAAAAAAAACAGGGGAAGTAGGGTATGTTGTGCGGTCGCTACAATCCTTGGCTTATGTTGAAGGTTTGCCGGGCGCTAAATCGAGTGAGCTAATTATTTTTGAAGATGGTAATATGGGCCGCGTCATCGGGCTTTATGAAGAAGAGGTTGAGATTTTACTTTTGACAGCAGAGGTAGTCGGTGTAGGTACAAAAACGGTAAGGGTAGGTGGCCGCTTGGAAGTGGGTGTGGGAGAGGCGCTTTTGGGAAAATCTATAGACCCTCTTGTGCGTGATTATCTTACGGGTAACCCTATCAAAACACAGCAAAATAGACCGAATGATATCACGCCAATGGGAATTTCAGGCCGCGTAAATATTACCAAGCCTTTTGAAACCGGTGTTTCCTGGGTAGACTTAATTGTTCCTTTGGGCAGGGGGCAACGCGAGCTTGTGATTGGAGACCGCAAAATCGGAAAAACCGATTTTTTACTTCAGGTTATGCTGACTGCCGCCAAACGTGGCGAAATTTGTGTTTACGCGGCGATAGCTAAAAATAAGCAGGATGTTAAAGAAGCACAGGAGTTTATCGCAGACAACGATATTACCAAAAATACCATTTTGGTGGTGACCACTGCCTCAAGTCCGGCCGGATTGATATTTTTGGCGCCATATACTGCTATGACCATCGCAGAATATTTTCGCGATGGCGGAAAAGATGTGCTTTTAATCCTGGACGACATGACGGCGCACGCTAAATATTACCGCGAAATAATGCTTTTAGCTAAGCATTTTCCCGGAAGAAGTAGCTATCCGGGAGATATTTTTTATGTACAATCAAGGCTTTTGGAGCGGGCAGGCAATTTTTCAAAAGGTTCAATTACGGCTTTGCCGGTTGCTGAGCTTATTATGAGCGATATGTCCGGATATATCCAAACTAATTTGATGGCCATAACAGATGGCCATATCTTGTTTGATACAGATTATTATAACGAGGGGAGGCGTCCTGCAATTAATCCTTTTTTATCTGTATCGCGTGTGGGTCACCAAACACAAAGCGTACTCATGCGTGACGTCAGCCGTGAGGCAACTAGTTTTTTGGTAAAACTTAGTGAAGTAAGGCAATATATGCATTTTGGGGCCGAGCTTTCGGAATCTACCAGGCGGATTCTGGCTTTGGGTGAACAGGTTATGATTTTTTTTGAACAAACCCCGCAAAGCAGTATACCGCTTCCGATTAACGTTGTTATGTTTGCGGGTATCTGGGCGGGGTTGTGGAAAGACAAAAAACCAAGTGATTTAAAAACCCATTTGGCCAATTTAGTTACTTTATATCAATCGGATAAAAATTTTTTTCAATTGGTAGAAGAGCTTGTTTCCGGCAAAAAAACACTATCTGAATTGGTTAATGCCATAAAACAGAATTCTGAAAAACTCATGGAGCACAAACAATAATGCCAGAACTTGATAACATTAAAAAAAATATTGCCGATCTTGGGTCTTTCAAGGAATTGGTGCGCGCATATGAGCAGATTGCATCTTTGAGGATGAGAAAAACCAGAGAGGCCGTTTTATATAATCGTAAATATATGTTTTCTATAAACCAAATTTTTGAGGAAGTGCGCGCGTCATATATTACTATGGCTAAAAAACTTTTAAAAAAGAAAAAAGGAGAGAAATTAACTTTTTTGGCCCACAATGGTAAAACAGTGGCCGTCCTTTTGTCTTCCAATACCGGTTTATATGGAGATATTGTTAAGCGTACTTTTGATTTGTTTATGGAGGAGGTAAACCAAGGAGTATCTGAAGTAACCATAATAGGCAAACACGGCTTAAGCCTGTTTTTAGGTGTCAAGCCAAATAATCCATATACTTTTTTTAATCTACCCGATGTCGATATCGAACCAAGGGATTTAGCGCCCATTATTAATCATATTGTCCAGTACGAAGAAATCCATTTATATCATGGAAAATTTATAAGCGTCGTTACCCAGGAGCCGGAAAATATAACCATTTCTGCGCAAGTAGAAGTGGATGAGGAAACTACAGAGAAAAAGTCATATATTTTTGAGCCCTCACTTGAGGAAATTTTGATGTTTTTTGAAACGGAAATTTTTGCCTCACTCTTTGAGCAGGCAGTTCATGAATCTCAGCTTGCCAAGTTTGCCTCAAGGGTGCTTTCAATGAACAAAGCCGATAATAATATCAGACAAAAACTGAAAGCGTTTAAAATGATGGAAATGAATGCCCGCCATAGACAAAGCAATCGAAAACAATTAAATTCATTAACACCTAAATTTTTATTAACCCAATGACGCAAAAAAACGCAACCGGCACCATCCTAAGCATCCGCGGGCAGGTAATAGATGTCTATTTTGGCGGGGATCGCCCGGATCTTTATGAAATGGTTCATCTAGCGCGCGAACCTTTTACTAAAATGGAAGTTTATTCCTCCTCAGGAAGAGACTCTTACTATTGTTTGTGCCTCCAAAACCCCGAGGATCTCACGCGTGGGGATGGTGTTGTCCGTACGGGAGAGCCGGTAATGTTTCCTGTAGGGCCTGAGTTATTGGGCAGGACGGTTGATATTTTCGGTACGCCTTATGACGCAGGTGGTGAAATTAAAGCCAGGGAAACTATCCCTATCCACATCGGAAAAGGAGCGGCGGAAGTTGCTACTAAAGAAGCACAGCTCCAAACCGGCATTAAAATCGTTGATTTGTTCGCGCCCCTAGTCAAGGGAGGCAAGATGGGCTTGTTTGGAGGAGCAGGCGTCGGAAAAACAATCCTGTTAACTGAGATTATGCATAATATTTTGGGGCGCGAGGAAAATTCATTGTCGGTCTTTGGCGGAGTTGGGGAGCGTACACGCGAAGGCCTTGAACTTCAGGAAGCATTGGTAAAAAGCGGTGCCATGAAATCTTCCACCCTGGTTTTTGGTCCTATGGGTGAAAACCCTGTCGTGCGGTTTTTGTCTGCATTCGCAGCCGTATCTTTGGCTGAATATTACCGGGATTCATTGAAAAAGGACGTTTTGTTTTTTATAGATAATGCTTTCCGCTACGCCCAGGCAGGTTCTGAGTTATCTATCCTCATGAATCGGCTGCCGTCTGAGGACGGCTATCAATCTACTTTGGAAAGCGAGATGGCGCGCCTGCATGAGCGCCTTGTTTCTACATCTTTAAACTCTATAACCACCATTGAAGCCATTTATGTGCCGGCAGATGATTTATTAGACCATGCGGTCCAGACGATTTACCCATATCTTGAAAGCATAATCGTACTATCGCGGGACGTATATCAGCAAGGACTTTTGCCGGCCGTGGATATTTTAGCCTCTACTTCTGTGGCATTGTCGCCGAAAGTTGTAGGAGATGAACATTATAGCGTGGCGCTTCGTGCTAAAACCATACTTAAAGAAGCCGAGTCTTTAGAGCGGATAGTTTCTTTAGTGGGCGAATCTGAGCTTTCCTTGGAAGACCAGCAAAAGTACCACCGAGCGAGAAAAATTAAAAATTATATGACGCAAAGTTTTTATGTTTCCGAGGGCCAAAAGGGAGACGGCGGCAGCTATGTTCCTGTTAAAACTACAATTTCTGATGTGTCTGCAATTTTGGAAGGCAAACTCGACCAAGTAGGCGAAGAGCGATTAAAGTACATCGGAAGTTTGGCGGATGCACAACTACTAAAATAATGGAAGACAAGCTCGAGGTAACTATCCAAGGCAGGGAAGGCGTTTTGTTTGAAGGACCGGCCGTGCGTGTTTCATCTGTAAACGGAACCGGAGATTTTGATATTTTACCAAGACACGCGAATTTTATTTCACTCATCAACGACCACATAGATGTGGTGCCGGTTGGGGAGGAAGTACGGACTTTTCCGGTTGATAATGGAGTTTTACGGGTACTTGGGGATAGAGTAGAAGTTTATTTGGGAATAAAGCAAAAGTAAAAGGTTTTGCTTCGGGTAAATCTCGTGGTGAGTTTCACCCCAAGCGTATTTGACTAAGACAGAGATTTTTGTAAATCGTC
>DYGT01000012.1:7586-12559 GCA_020724555.1 Candidatus Microgenomatus sp. | reverse complement strand
TGGTGAGTTTCACCCCAAGCGTATTTGACTAAGACAGAGATTTTTGTAAATCGTCGGTGACCCGCGAGTCGACAATTAAAAGTAAATTGGTTACTTTCCCAGAGTATAAAATATAGGCATAGTGTCGGAGTGGGCGGATTTGAACCGCCGACCTCGCCGTCCCGAACGGCGCGCGCTACCTCTGCGCTACACTCCGAGAAAATTATCTAACGTGCCGCATCTGCCATTAAGCCAGTCCTCGTGTTAAATATTATAACTTATTACCCATAAAATTGGGAGGCGAAGTGTTGAAAAATATATGTATTCAAAATTTTTCTCGCGTGAAATTAGTACATTTTGTTATAGTTAAATCTTATAGTTTGGTATATCCCACAAGTTATCCACAATTTATAACATTAAAAATTAATAACTTATAGTATAAGCATGAAGTGTTATAATAAATTATGACCGGAAAGCTATATGTTGTCGCCACGCCTATTGGAAACCTCGGAGATATCACTAACCGAGCTTTAGACGTATTAAAAAGCGTGGATTTAATTTTGGCCGAAGACACCAGGGTTAGCAAAAAACTTTTGCGCTCATACGGCATTGCTACTCCGGTTTTAAGCTTTCATGCCCACTCAAAGCCGGAAAAACTCGTCTCCATAGTACAAAAAATTTCATCAGGCCAAAACATTGCCCTGGTGACAGACGCGGGAACTCCGGGTATAAGCGACCCTGGAAATGAACTAATCGACCACTTATACAAACATAGCGCTTTAACCTACTCGAATTTACTCGAGGACATCCGAACTTCGTCGGAGTCAGCCGTAAATTCTGTGTTAGTTAGGGCGCCAATAATCCCAATACCCGGAGCATCTGCCTTAACCGCGGCTTTGTCTGTCTGCGGGTTTAACGTGCGTGAGTTTACTTTTATCGGCTTTATGCCCAAAAAAAAGCGGCGTAAGCTTGTAGAAGGTCTAATTGGGGCAAAGCGGCCATTTGTTTATTTTGACTCACCTCACAGGGTTATTAAAAATCTAGAGCTGGTGGCCGAGCTTGCGGGGGACGCACGCGTGTTTGTCGGCCGGGAATTAACCAAAATTCACGAGCAGCATTACCGGGGGCAAGCTAAAGATGTGCTTGCCGCATTAAAAAAGCAAAAAAGCATCAAGGGTGAAGTGGTGGTAGTGGTTGAAAATTAGTGTCCCTGGGCAGAATCGAACTGCCATCGAAGGTTTAGGAAACCTTTGTTCTGTCCATTGAACTACAGGGACTTACAGAAATTATAGCAAAGAGTAGTTATTATTATTTTAAGCTCAGCCAGTAGAGGTTAGTTGAAGTATCGCCACCACCAAAATTGGTTAAAATTAAAATTCTGTTTAAACTTGTAGATGGGTAAGCGTGCGGGTAGATAAAGCCGCCGGAGTAAACCTTTTGGCGGTTTGTGCCGTCGTAATCCATGATGGTTATACCGTCCTCTTTGGGCAAAAGCAAATTTAGTGAATTGGGCAGCCACGAAAGAATCTCTCCGGCTTCGCCAACAATGAAATTTTTGTCTTCCTTAATGTCATAAACATATGTTTTTCCGCTTGTCAGATTTCGCTCTTCAGACTGGGTAGATGCGCCTGGGATGGGATCGACTATGTCTTCGGGGATGGTGATATTGGCGGATGCGGTATAAAGGATTTTGCTTTCATCAGGGGAAAAGCGTATATCTTCAGCTGCAGACTCAAAAATTTTTTGTATTTCATCTTCCAGCCCGTTTAGTTTTGAGCTAAGGCGCTTTTCTTGTTCCAGCTGCCATTCTTCTTCAATGGTTTCAATTTGGTCAACAACATTTATGAGTTGGTTTTGGGGTGTAAATTGGGATATATCCAATAGGTACGCCGTAAGTTCAGACATTTTGAGCAAAATTTGCCGCCCATCCGGCGACCATTTCCAGGTTGCATCAGTTAGATTTAGGTCTGTAATTTGTCTGGGGTCGCGGTTAAAACCCAAAGGCAAGTTGACTGTCTCCAAGACCCAAAGCCCGGCTTTTTCTCCGTTGTCCTCGCTTACCGGGACGCCGTAAGCGATTTTGGTGTTGTCATCGCTCAAAATAGGGTTAAACGCGCCAGAGAAAGTTAAAGCCGTGAGAGACGGAGCAGAGGCCACTAAAAATGCGTCTATTTGGGTTACTTCTTCTTCCTTAATTACCATTTGCTTTTTCCAGGGGAGATAGCCTTCTTTTTTGATTTCTACTTCGTAAGTTTTTGGAGATAAAGATAATGTAGCATTGGTGGCAGTTTCCAGCTCTCCGTTAATAAACACCTGTGCACCATTAGGTTCGGAGTTTATCACCAATAGCCCCTTAGGGGAAAGCGTTACCTGGTTTTTTTCATCCACGCCAAGCCTGTAACCTTGTGCATAAAAAATTGCAACCCCGCCAAAAAGGGTGAGGACGATTAAGGTTAGAATAAAGATAGCGATTCTGGTTTTTGCCAAAGTACAAGAATTATACCACTTGTTAGCTCTCGCATTCATCCATATACTAGCTATAGATATTTTTATTAACCATATCTAATTATCATACAAATATATCAAAATGCTTCGAAAACAGCTTGCCATAGATTTAGGAACAGCAAATACCTTAGTCTGGGTGCCTGGGGAAGGGATTGTTGCTAACGAGCCGACCGTGGTTGCCATATCCGCAGATGACAATAAAGTTGTAGCTGTGGGTGAAAATGCCAAACGGATGCTTGGGCGTACACCGGAGACCTTAGTTGCAAGCCGTCCCATGCGCGAAGGAGTTATTGCGGATTACCAAGTGACCAAAGCCATGCTTCGCTATTTTATAAGCAAAGTTACAGGGCGGATAAGCTTTATGCGTCCGGACGTAATGATATGCGTACCGGCCGGCTGTACTCAAGTGGAAAGAAGGGCGGCATTGGATGCTACCCTGGAAGCCGGAGCAGCTCATGCTTATTTGATAGAAGAGCCTTTGGCGGCTGCCATTGGAGCAAATATTCCTGTGTCTGCGCCAAGTGGCCATATGATTATCGATATGGGAGGTGGAGCGGCAGAAGCCGCTGTCATATCTTTAGGAGGCGTTGTCGTTCACAAAAGCGTGCGGGTAGCGGGGAATAAAATTGACGAAGCTATCCAAAGCTATCTGAAAAAAAAGCACAATCTCATTATTGGCGACCAAACGGCCGAAGACATTAAACTAAAGATTGGTTCGGCCACAAAGCTCACTAAGGAAGAGACACTACAAATTTCCGGTCGGGATTTGGTGTTTGGTTTGCCAAAAACGGTCAATGTTACCTCCACAGACGTCACAGAAGCGATAAAACCTCAACTTATGCAAATAATTGGAGCGGTGAAAGCTGTTTTGGAGGATACGCCCCCCGAGCTTGCCTCAGATATTATTGACAAAGGGATCGTCATGAGCGGCGGCACGAGCCAACTTAGAAATTTTGACAAGCTCATGACCGAAGAAACCGGTGTGCCCAGCCACGTTGCAGATGAGGCTTTGTATTGCGTGGTGCGGGGTACCGGTTTGGTTTTGGAAAACATTAATCTTTGGAAAAGAAGTATTATCACAAAACGGTAAATTATAGGGCTATATATTCTCCGCTAATTTACTGGTTTTTTGATATTTTTATATTTTAAGCTTATATCTATATAATAGTTATAAAATATATAAATAAATGACTATAGTTTGTGAATTAAAAAAGCGGATAACTTGTGGATGATTGAGCATAACTTTTAAATATTTGTATTTAAAATTTGTTCTAATTTTGTACACAATTTAGTAATAAATTGATATGTTTGCATATAAAATTAAATCTTATAGTTTATATGTACTATAACACTTAAATAATTATATTAAGCCCATATTTTTTAAAGAAAATAAAATAATATAGGGTTTAAAATTTATTAATTTTGGTGGGATTTTTCAAGTTCTTATAAAGGTAAAATATAAAAATATAAGTTATAATAAGATATGTCTTCCCAAAAACAGCTTCAAAAGGGCTTAACCCGTGAAATAAAAGGCCATGAAATCGTTACAATCATGGGTTTAACGCTTCATAGCACTTCACGCAGTAAAGTGCTAAGGGCGATTCAGTATAAATTAGTAAAAAAAGAAAAATTTAGCCTCGTCACACCCAACCCCGAAATAATATTGGAAGCACAAAAAAACCAACGGTTGAAAGATTTTATAAATCAGGCAGATTTTAGTTTGCCGGATGGCGTAGGCCTTAGCTGGGCTAGTAAATTTTTGTACGGCATAAAGCTTAACCGTATCCCCGGAAGAATGTTTTTTTTAGATCTTCTTGAGTTGGCGGATTTGAAAGGCTTGAAAATTTATTTACTGGGCGCAAGTGAGAGTGTTAACAAAAAAGCCGTAGATAAAATACTAAAAAATTATCCAAAAATAAAAGTAAGAGGAAGCAGCGGAGCAATTTTAAACAAAAATGCCAAACCTGTATCATTACGAAATAGAAAATATTATTACGATACCTTAAAGCAGATTAATGAATTTAAACCTGATATTTTATTTGTGGCTTTGGGCGCGCCCAAGCAAGAACTTTATCTGGCGGATAATTTGAAAGATTTAAACGTCGGCGGGGCGATGACTGTAGGGGGAAGCCTCAATTATTTTGTGGGAAAAATACCATCCCCCCCGAAAATTGTGTCTGACTGTGGCATGGAGTGGTTATGGAGGCTTATCCACGAGCCAAAAAGAGTAGTCAGAATTTTTAAGGCTACGGTCGTTTTTCCCTGTCTTGTGATAAAAGAAAAATTGAAGGTATAAAGAATATATTATGAAGAAAAAAGCGATGAATGCTTTTGCTAATAAGACTTTAAACGAAGCCGTTGACGCTATTTTAGGCGGGGTTGATAAAATGTTTCAAGAACAATCAAAACAGATTAAAAGCGTGGATCATAGCTTAATAGCATTAGAAAATAAAATAGATAAGGTGGAAACAGATATAGTTTTTATAAAA
>DYGT01000012.1:3590-7486 GCA_020724555.1 Candidatus Microgenomatus sp. | reverse complement strand
TTTTTATAAAAAGAGACATCCGCGGCATTAAGGCAGAATTGTCAGATACGCCTACCCTAAGACAATTTAATGAATTAAAAGCCAAAGTAAGCTAAAGCTCGCGGTTGACCGTATAAAGTACGATTCCTAAGAGAAATTCTATGGAATCCGGGTCCCAGCCTTTAGCTTTCATTTTGGGGATAGTGCTTAAAGCTTTTTCGGCATATTCCAAAGATAGTTTTTGGGAATATGCAAGTGATCCCGTACTCTCAACAATTTCTCTTGCCTCATTGGCTTCATTAGAAGTCAAATTTGTTTTACCCCAGATTTTTTTAAGGTGTCGTTTCTGATCGTCGCCACCAAACTCAAAAGCCTTTTTGATTAAAAGCGTTGGTTTTTTTTGCTTAAGGTCAGAGTCGGCCGCTTTACCTGTTTTTTCCGGGTTGCCATAAAGACCCAAGATATCGTCTTGTAGTTGGAAGGCTATACCCGCCGGTATGGCATATTGGCTCAAAAGAGAAAGGTCATTTTTTTGCGCACCTGCCAGTAAGGCGCCAATATGAAGCGGGTTCTCGTAGGTATAAATAGCAGTTTTTGCAGCGTGTAAATCGACAAGATCCTGTTCTTGTGGATTGCCTATGGCCCCCAGGGTAACGTCAAAAGCTTGCCCGTAGCCGGTATGGATTATGCCGCGCAGCAGACGGTTTAATACTTGGAGACGGAGTTTGGGCTCGATTGTGCTTTCAGCCAAAACATTAAAGCCCAAAAGAAGTGCAATATCTCCAATCTGGATAGCCATGCTTTCGCCGTAATGGTCTTTGTCACCAAAATTATATTGTTCCTCGTGCATCTTGGAAAAATATTTATGAGTAGTAGGTTTTCCGCGGCGGGTATCGTCCAGGTCCATAATGTCGTCATGGATTAATAAAGAAGTATGGATTATTTCCACGCTAATCGCTCCGGTTATAGCGTCTTTTGTGTAATTATCACCGTTGATAAGTTGGTTTCCTGCCAAAACCAAAGCGCCCCTTAACCTTTTGCCGGGGCGCAGGCAGTACTCTTTTAAATGAGTAAGAATTTCCCGGCTGATTTGTTGTTCGCTGCTACTTACCCCAAAAGGTCTTTTAAGCTCGCGGGCAAAAAATTGTCTGATGTGGGGATTTATTTCCTGAGCGTAATTATTTAGCTTGGTTTGGGCTTTTTTAGCTTTGGCGATATCCTCCATGCCTTAATTATAGCGCAATTTTACTTTTAGCGTAGGGGGCATGTTATACTATTTGGTACATGCCGGAAAAAGATATTGACTTAACGCTTCCCAAAGGTACTATCGTTCCTAACCATATCGCAATTATTCTGGACGGTAACGGCCGCTGGGCCAGGTCCCGGAATTTGCCTGTGACCAAGGGTCACGAAGAAGGGGCAAGGGCGATGCGAAGCGTAATGGATGCAGCGCGTAAGTGTGGTGTGCACACAGTTACGTTGTGGGGGTTTTCTACAGAAAATTGGAAAAGGCCGCCGTCTGAAGTTAAAAAGATTTTGCAGCTTGTGACGCAGACTTTGCGTTATGAAATAAAAACCGCGGAGGAAGAAAAAATCCGTTTTGTCCACTTGGGAAGAAAAGATCGTCTGCCAAAGCCTTTAATTAAGTTAATTGCCGCTGCAGAAGAAAAAACCAAAAATTATAATAAGCACGTACTCAATATTGCCTTGGATTATGGCGGAAGAGACGAGATCCTGCGGGCAGTGCAAAAAATAGTCAGAGACCAGCTTGACCCAAAAACCATAGACGAAGAGTTATTTTCTAAGTACCTGGATACAGCAGACCAGCCTTATCCTAATCCGGATTTATTTATCCGCACAAGCGGTGAGCAGCGAACGAGCGGTTTTTTGCCCTGGCAGATGGTTTATAGCGAATTTTATTTTGAGGAAGACCACTTGCCGGACATGACTCCGGAGCACCTGAAGCGGGCGATCCTTGACTACAGCTGTCGAAGGCGCCGTTTTGGGGGAAAGGATAAAGTAACACACTTTAAGTTTAAGCCGGAATTGACTGCAGCTTTTGAGATTAACTGGTGGCGTCTGGCTAATATTCCTGAAGGGTCTACTTTTCGCGAACATGCTCAAAACCACCTTCGTGAACAATGGGGTTTGTCCAAAGAACTTGCGTCCGATGCCGCCCGATATTTGACGCAGGCATTGGTACAAGGTAAAAAAGAAGATTGGAAAAAAGCCAAAGAAAATTTAAAAAAATTTTATAAATTAATTCGGCACGAGGTTAAGCTGGCTTTTGAGCCTTCAATAGCGGCATCGCTTGAGCTTAAATTCATTAAAAGGATGAATGGCGGTACTAAAAGAGTGGATCAAGCTGAGCTTGAGAATGATACCAGGAAATTTATTAGCGAGGTTTTTCGGATTAGCGATTTTCAAGCTAAAAAAGCCGCAAGGCTTCGGACGCTTGCAGCCCTTGAGCGCAATCGCGCCGAACAAGGGGAAGGGGAGGAACATTGGGATAAAGCCGAAGAATATCTTACTTTATACTACAAAGCCCTCAAAGACCGTGTTGCTTAATTAAAAAGTACAGAGTTTATAACTAATTATAACTAATTTTACCTTTTTTGTATTAGCGTACTAGTACAGTGATACAAAGATACAAAAAAAGTTGGATTTTCATTATTGACAGCACATGTTTAGCTTTGATACATTGTGACTAGGAGGGAATAGGTTCAGCCTCAAAACTATATCAAAATGGCAAATGATACTTCAAACAAAAGCAAAAAAGAAAGAATTGATATAAATAACCTTCCTGACCTATTGACTGTGCGCGAGGTGGCTGAGCTTTTGCGCGTTTCCCCTTTGACTATCAAGCGCTGGGGTAAAAGGGGGAAATTGCCACCTATCAGGATTAATTCCAGAGGAGATCGCCGCTACAAAAAGGAAGCGGTTTTATATCTTTTGGGGATGCAAACTTCAAGCTAAATAACTCTCTCTAAATAACTCTCTTTACTGTATAATACAACCATGACCAAATTGTTAAGTTTTATAGTAACGGCCGGTTTTTTATTTTTGTCTTTAAATATAGGTGCTATAAATATAAATGCTCAAAGGGTAGTTTCTCCTAGCCCGCAGAGTCTGGAATCTACCGAAAGCGCGGCAGCTACAAGTGAAGCGGAAGTAGCGCCAACGCCGGAATCTACACCCACACCTAGACCGGATTTTACCCAGGATACAGAAGAAACAGTAGAGCCTTTAGAAATGCTTTTGCGTGAGCAGGTTTTAGGCCCGGTATTTCCTTTTAACCCTATTAAATATGCAATCCGCGGAGCGGTGGACGCGGGAGTGCCGCCAAACACTATAGTACTCCTCCTCCTTTTACCTTTGATTGCGGCGGTTATCGCTGCGGCAAGACATGTTGTGGGGCTTCGCGGTTTTGGTATCTTTTTGCCAGCTTCACTGGCGGTGGTATTTGTGGCAATTGGCCCAATTATTGGCATTGGACTATTTATATTAATCGTTATAGCCTCTACACTGTTTAGGCTGTTTTTGCGGAAAGTTCGTATTCGCCTCCAATATTTACCCAGGATGGCTCTTATTTTGTGGGTAGTATGCGTATCCGTGTTGGGCCTTTTGTTTATGGCACCGGTTTTTAGAAGTTCCAATATCGCCAATGTCTCGATTTTTCCGGTTTTGATTTTGGCGCTTTTAGCTGAAGATTTTAGTAAAATTCAAATAGGTAAAAGCGCGCGTACGGCTATTGGTCATGCTACAGAAACTATAATTTTATCGCTTGTTTCATATTTCTTTTTAACCCTTGAGCCTTTGCAGCATTTTGCCTTATTAAATCCTGAATGGTTGCTTGTGCTTGTGGCTCTGGGAGACGTCATCCTTGGTAAATACGTAGGTCTTCGCTTTATAGAATA